>JBJMWN010000260.1:0-3958 GCA_045810085.1 Povalibacter sp.
TGACGATGATTGCCTGGCGACCTTTGTCGTCCTCCTCGATCTCCGTTCGAGCTCGCACATAGATGCGTCCGCGGCCGGTGAGATACGCGTTCACGATCTCGCGCGATCCGTTGATGATGCCGCCCGTCGGAAAATCCGGACCCGGAATATGCTGCATCAACGTCGCGACCGGCAGATTCGGATCGTCGATGAGCGCGATACAAGCGCTGACCACTTCGACCACATTGTGCGGCGGAATGTTGGTTGCCATGCCGACAGCGATACCCGACGAGCCGTTGATCAGCAGGTTCGGGACGCGCGTCGGAAGAACCGTTGGCTCCTGTTCCTTGCCGTCGTAGTTGTCGACGAAATCCACCGTCTCGCGATCGATATCCGCCAGCAGCTCGGAGGCGAGCGAGGTCATGCGGCATTCTGTGTATCGATACGCCGCAGGCGCATCGCCATCGATCGAGCCGAAATTTCCCTGGCCGTCGACGAGCGGATAGCGCATCGAAAAGCCCTGCGCCATGCGGACCAGTGCGTCATACGCAGAGGTGTCGCCGTGCGGATGATATTTACCGAGCACGTCACCGACGACGCGCGCGCACTTCACGTAAGGGCGCGATTGCACGTTATTGCTTTCGTGCATGGCGAAAAGAATGCGGCGATGGACCGGCTTCAGGCCGTCGCGAACATCGGGCAGTGCGCGCCCGACGATCACACTCATCGCATAGTCGAGATACGACTTGCGCATCTCGTCTTCGAGATTTACGTGCAGAATTTCACGGGCGATTTCGGCCATCTTGAAGCGTTCGACTCGTGTTCGAGGGAGGCGAATTCGCCGCTGCCATGCGCTTTCACGCGCTCGCGAGACGAATCCCCCACCGGCTGTTTCTGTCCCGCGCAGCTGCCGGACACCTTAGCTTTCGCATGGGCAAATCCGCAGCTCAAACCCGGGGTAATTAAGTGGTGAATGGTAGCACAGGGCACCGCTTCAACCGAACTCCAGGAGTGCTTCGCAAGCTATACTTGCGTCCATCTTGCGGGCCCTCGTGCACCGCTTATTTTCCGGGCGAATTTGCAGGCTATGGAACACGTCGACACGCTGATCACAGCGCGGTGGGTCATTCCGATCGAGCCTTCTGGCGTGGTGCTGGAAAGACATGCCATTGCCATTCGACAGGGGCGCATCGTCGCAATCGAGCCTGAGCAGGAAGCTCTTTTGCGCTTCACGGCGCGCGAACGGATCGATCGACCACAGCACGTGCTGATCCCGGGCCTTGTGAATGCACATACGCACGCGGCGATGACGCTGTTACGAAGTGCGACGGAAAGTGCCTCACTCGGACAATGGCTCACGGTGCAGGTGGAACCGCTCGAGCGTCGCTGGATGGATGCGGAATACGTACGCGATGGGACCGAGCTGGCAATTGCCGACATGCTCACGAGCGGCACGACGTGTTTCGGCGACGTGCATCTTTTCCCCGAAGTCATCGCACAGGTTGCCTCCGCGGCTCGGATCCGGGCGTGTGTCGGCTTACCCGTGATCGATGCGCCGACGCTGTGGTCGGGCTCGGCAGATGAATGTTTTGAGAAAGGACTGAATCTTCACGACGAATATCGGGCGGATCCGCTGATCACGACAGCGTTCGCGCCCTCTTCGCCCGCGACTGTGAGCGATGAAACGCTCATGCGCGTCCGGCGCGGTGCTGATGAGCTTGAGCTGCCCATCGTCCTGCATGTCAACCAGAGCCGCAGCGATGCAGCATCGCCCAGCGAGCGGACTCTCGCACGACTCGAGCGTCTTGGACTTTTGAGCCCACTGCTCGCGGCGGCGCATCTGGTGCACGCAGACGAGGATGATCTCGACGCTGCTGCTCGTGGCGGCATTCAGGTGATTCACTGTCCCCAGTCGAATTTGAAACTGGGCAACGGTATCGCGCCTATCCCGAACATGTTCGCGCGCGGCATGAACATCGCGCTGGGCACTGACAGTCCCGCCAGCAACAACGATATGAGTCTTCTCGATGAAATGCGTACCGCCGCGCTCCTGTCGGCCGGCGTATCCAGGCATCTGGAAGGCTCAGTCAGCATGACAGCTCACGATTGGCTGCGAATCGCGACGCTGGGTGGCGCATCGGCCCTGGGCTTGAGCGACTGCATCGGCAGTTTGCAGGTCGGCAAGTGGGCCGATCTCTGTTGCCTGGATCTTGCTCGTGCGCATACCCAGCCGATCTATGACCCTGCGGTTCATCTGGTTCACGCGGTCTCACGCGATCAGGTCACCGATGTGTGGGTCGCGGGTCGGCAGTTAGTAGCCGCCGGCACTCTCATCCATCTCGAACTCTCCGACATTCTTGAAAGAGCTCAGCGCTGGCAAGAACGTATCGCTCCGAGTCGCACGCAATAGAAAGTTATGACTGCAACCACAAACCATGACCCGGCGGAAATTGCGCGGTTCGATGCAACCGCTCAACGCTGGTGGGACCCGAATGGCGAATTTCGTCCGCTCCATGTTTTGAATCCGGTGCGATTGGCCTACATCGAAGCTCGCGTTGGTGGACTTGCGGGAAAGCGTGTGATCGATGTCGGTTGCGGTGGCGGGCTTCTGTCCGAGGCAATGAGCCGTCGCGGCGCCGAGGTCACGGGAATTGATCTGGGCGCAGCCACACTCGAAGTCGCTGAGCTCCATGCGCTGGAATCTGGCCTTGTTATTCGCTATCTGAAACAAAGTGCAGAGGATCACGCAGCGCAAGCTCCGGGTGCCTATGACGTTGTCACCTGCCTGGAAATGCTCGAACACGTCCCTGATCCATCTGCCGTGTTGCAAGCACTGCAGACATTGGTCAAGCCCGATGGCCACATCGTGGTCTCGACGCTGAACCGCAACCTGAAATCCTGGCTGCTTGCGATCGTCGGAGCCGAGTACGTGATGCAACTGCTGGAACGTGGCACTCACACTTACTCGCGATTCATTCGGCCTTCTGAGCTTGCGAGCTGGGCGCGCGCTGCAGATCTCGAAGTGACCGACATCGCCGGGCTCGCATACGACCCGTTACGCGGTGTCGCGAGTCTGGCCACTGACGTCAGCGTGAATTACATGATGCATTTGCAAAAGTCCGGCACGTAACCTTCAGACCTAGAGATCCAACATAGTGACTGGCTATTCCCCCTGGGCTCTGTCGTTGGGCTGCCTGATCGTTGGCGCAATCGTCGGTGCCTTGTTCGCCTCACTCAGCAGTCGTAAACGATCTGAGGCGTTGCACGTCGAGCTGGCTGTGCTGCGCTCGCAAGTGAAAGCTGAAGAACAACTCGAACGCGAGCGGCAGTCTTCGCTCGAGCGCGCCATGGAGAAACTACAGGCCAACTTCGACAATGTCGCCGGTGCATCGCTGCGATCGAACAGCGAGGTATTTCTGAAACTGGCGCGTGAGCATCTGGGACAGCATCAGCAGAATGCGGTCACTGCGCTGACTCAGCGCGAGAAGGCCATCGAGACATTGCTCACGCCGATTCGCGAAGCACTGACGAAAACGGAGCAACAGATCCTGCGCATCGAGAAAGAACGCGCCGAAAGTTTCGGCAGCCTGCGCAGCTCGATCGAAGCCGTGAGCTTGGGGCAGCAAGCCCTGCAGCGCGAGACACGCACGCTGGTGAATGCATTGCGTCGTCCTGAAGTGCGTGGTCAATGGGGCGAGATGACGTTGCGTCGTCTTGCCGAGTTGGCAGGAATGGTCGAACACTGCGACTTCAGCGAGCAGGTTCATGTGCGGACCGAGGCCGGCGGGCTTCGTCCTGACATGATCGTGCACATGCCCGACGGACGTGATCTGGTCGTCGACGTAAAAACGCCGCTCGATGCGTATCTGGAAGCCGTCGATGCGCCGACCGATGAGCTGCGCGCAATTGCACTTCGTCGGCATGCGCAAGGTCTGGCCGAGCGCGTCCGACAACTCGGCGCCAAGAGTTACTGGAGTCA
>JBJMWN010000261.1:0-3206 GCA_045810085.1 Povalibacter sp.
ATCACGAGAGCAACACTTCTTCGCATACTCAGTACTACCCGGGTCCTGATCGCCTGCTCTACGAAATCAATCGAACCAGCACAGGCGTTGTGAACGGCGTGAACGTCGGAATCGGAACGGAGTATGTGCGAACACGTCAAAACGAGGTCGACGGCGAATTCGAGACCATCAATTCTGCTTACTACCTTGAAGACAATTGGTCCGTGACCGACCGACTGCTGCTGAATGCGGGCCTTCGCGTCGAAGCGTTCGACAACAAGAACTCCGACGGCGAGACGTACATCAAGATGGACAACATGGTTGCGCCGCGGTTTGGCTTTTCCTGGGACATCAAAGGCGACAGCAGCAACAAGCTGTTCGGTAATGCAGGCCGCTATTTTCTGCCGGTTGCGAACGTCATCAATATCAAACAGGCGGGCGGCTTCCTCGACCGGCGTACGTTCTATCAGTTCGGAGGACTTACACCGTTCGACTACAACGGCACCACACGCTACACACCCATTCTCGGAAGCCAGATTGGAACCGTCGATGATTCGCAAGGCGACGGAACGGTCGGCGATCTGCGCGGCGAAGTCGATGCCGATATGGATCCGGTGTACCAGGATGAGTTGATCCTCGGTTTCCAGGCCATGATTGATGACAAGTGGTCCTGGGGCGTTCGCGGCGTCTATCGACGACTGAACAACGCGATCGATGACATGGAACTGACATCGACGGGCATTCTGTGCGACGGAGAACCGCAAGGCGCTGGTTACGTCATGGGCAATCCCGGCAAAGCCACGACGATTTACACGGATACAAATTGCGATGGTGAAAGCGATGGCTTCGTCACGATAGACACGAGCAAAGCGGGCTGGGCTCTCTACGATGCTGACGGCAACTATTCAGGGGAGACCGGATATCCCGAACCCAAGCGCACCTATGAGGCAATCGAGTTCATGATCGATCGCGCTTGGGATGACCGATGGTCATTGAACGCGGTCTATACACTTTCGTGGAGCAAAGGTAACGCCGAAGGTCCGGTGAATTCAGACACCGATTTCGCAGACGCGGGCCGCACGGAGGCGTTCGACAATCCATGGGTGAACTATGGGTCATACGGATATCTGCCCAACGACCACCGTCACCAATTGAAGATCCGCGGCGCCTATGCGTTGGGCGAGCATTGGGAATTCGGAAGCGCTCTTGCTATTCAATCCGGCCGGCCCATCAACGCAATGGGTGAATGCAATCCGGTAGACGAGAACGCCTGCTTCTGGAGTTTCTACATCTTCAACGAAACCACGGGCGAGTATGAGTTGCGGCCGCGCGGCTCGGGCGGCAGCACGCCGTGGACGTTTGATCTCGGCGCGAACGTCACCTACAAGTATTCCTTCTCGGCAGCAGACCTCAGCGTGAAGCTCGCCGTGTACAACCTGCTCAACGAGCAGCGCGTGATCGAGGTAGATGACTTCCTCGGATCAGTGCCCAACGGAAATGAGGATTACGGCATCGGAACGGGATATCAATCACCCCGCTATGCTTTGTTGACGCTCAAGCTCGATTTCTGACCGACCTCCACTGGGAGACCCGCCGCACGCGGGTCTCCTTTTTTTGGTTCTCAGGTGAGACATCGTTCGACTTCAAGTCGAACCCACACGAAACCAAACCACTGGCGCTGCTCGACGCGCCGTTCTCCTCTCGTGCACTCTTAAGCACACCATGACTACCCCTTCCTGCTTCTTCGCTCGCTTCGCCTTGCTGAATGTCTTGTTTTGCCTGACCTCATGCTCATCGAGTCCAGTCGCAGAGCATTCTGCGTCGCCCGCGATACCTGAATCAGCCATCGATCGCATCTTCGATGACGTGATGCAGCGTTATCAGTTGCCGGGCATGGCGTTAGGCGTGATCGTCGATGGAAAAGTCGTATACACGCGCACCGCGGGCGAATCGCTCGCCGGCTCGAATCTGAAGATCAACGAAGACACGCTTTTCAAGATCGCCTCCAACAGCAAAGCGATGACCACGGGCCTGCTCGCCAGGCTCGTTGATGCCGGCAAGCTGCATTGGGACGATCCGGTCACGCGTTACTTACCCGATTTCAAAATGTACGACCCCTGGGTCACGCAACAGATTCAGGTGCGAGACCTGCTCATTCACAACACGGGATTGCGTGAAGGCGCTGGGGATCTGATGTTGTGGCCTGAACCGAATCTGTTCGGGCGTGCGGACATTCTCGCGGGCCTTGCCTATCTCAAGCCTCAGCAAAGTTTCCGTTCGCATTACGCGTACGACAATCTGATGTACGTCGTCGCTGGAGAAGTGGCTGCAGCAGCCGGCGGCGCCCCTTATGAAGAACTCCTGCGTCGCGAAGTGTTTGCGCCGTTGAGCATGACCCGCTGCCAGGTTGGCGCGTGGGACCGCGACCTCGTCGGTAACGTCGCTCAGCCTCACATGCGCCAGGACAACCGCAATGTTCTGATCCGTGCTGACGAGACGCTCATTCCAGTGGACACCGCCGCGGCTGCGGGCGGGATTCGCTGCAGCCTGAAAGACATGCTGACATGGATGAGCATGTGGCTCGATGACTCACCGCGGACCGCAGATGGCGAGCCATGGATTTCCATCGAACAGCGAGATGCACTGTGGAGCGCGCATACGCCGATGCCGCTGTCCAAACGACAACGTGCATGGGACGGTAGTCATATCAATGCTTATGGCTATGGCTGGCGCCTCTCAGATGTCGATGGAGTCTGGCGTGTCGCACACACCGGAACACTTGCCGGCATGTACTCAGCCGTGAATCTGTTTCCAGACAAGCGCGCGGGATTCGTATTCCTGATCAATGGCGAAGGCTCCGATGCGCGCGCAGTGCTCAATTCCGCCATAGCGAAAGTGCTCACGGGATCGAAAGCCATTCATCCCGTCTCGTGGTACGCAGACGAACTCGTGCGAGAGCGCGAACAGACTCCCAAGGATCGCCAGGCGCCAGACACCTCCGCTCGAACCGCAGCGACCATGGCGAGCATGAAACAGCATCTCGGCATCTACCGTGATCCCTGGTTCGGAGAAGTGTCGATCTGTGAAAGCGATGAAGCCGTGACATTCAGCTCACGCAAGTCACCGCAGCTGACGGGCAAAGTGATGCAGGTGGGTGATCGCATGCTCATCGACTGGAATCAGGATGATGTCGATGCCGAGGCCTGGCTCACTTTCGACGATCCGAA
>JBJMWN010000262.1:0-4298 GCA_045810085.1 Povalibacter sp.
CATCGAGCGTGGCCCCGAGCACCGCGAGCACGATCACGCTCATGCCCGCCGTAAAAAAGCCGCCGTAAACGCCCGCTGCGGCCACAGGCAGAATCGCAGCGATGGATGAGGTGCTGGCATGCGACTGCGACAGTCGGCGACTCACGGCTGCGCGGACGCGATCCTGGATGGCGAGAAGGAGCGATGCGATGAACAGCATCCACGGGACGAGTTGCTGAAACGTACGTTCCTGCGTCTTCAGCAGAATGATGCCTCCGGTGAGGCCTCCAATAATCGCCGCTGGAATGCACCATCGCAGGCGCTGCGATTGGCCGCGCAGATTTTCGCGTTGCGCGAGCGTTGCGCCGAAATAGCCGGGCGAGAGCGCGACTGCATTGGTCACATTCGCCGCAATCGGCGGCACACCGATCGCCAGCAGCGCTGGAAAACTGATGAGGGTGCCGCCACCAGCCAGCGCGTTCACGAAGCCCGCACCGGCCGCGGCAATGGCAGCGACGGCAAATTGAATCGATGTCATTCGTGCAGTATCGAGGCTGCCCGTGGCGCTCAGCAACGCCTCCAGGTCATCGGGATTGATCGAGTTTTCGCATCGGCGGCTCGGCGAAGTGCCGGCCCCGCTATAATCGCCCGCCTTGTTTAAATGACTGAATTCCGCCGCAGGATCATGGAAAAAGCTTACAACCCACGTGACATCGAGCAGCGCATTTACGAGCGATGGGAAGCGCGCGGCTGGTTCGCACCCAAAGGCTCGGGAAAACCCTACTGCATCATGATCCCGCCGCCCAATGTCACGGGCACGCTGCACATGGGCCACGCCTTTCAGCACACGCTCATGGATGCGCTCACCCGCTTTCATCGCATGGAAGGCGATAACGCGTTGTGGCAACCCGGCACCGATCACGCCGGCATCGCAACTCAAATGGTGGTCGAGCGTCAGCTCAACGCCGAAGGGACGCATCGTCGAGATATCGGGCGCGAAGCATTCGTCGCGCGTGTCTGGGAATGGAAGGCTCAATCGGGCGACACCATTTCGCGTCAGGAACGTCGCCTCGGCAATTCCGTCGATTGGTCACGCGATCGCTTCACGATGGATGAAGGTCTATCGCGCGCAGTGACTGAGGTGTTCGTTCGACTGTTCGAGGAAGGACTGATTTACCGCGGCAAGCGCCTCGTGAACTGGGATCCCGTGCTTCACACCGCGCTTTCGGATCTCGAAGTTCTGGCTGAACCCGAACAAGGCCACCTGTGGCATTTGCGTTATCCGTTGACTGACGGCAGTGGTCACCTTGTTGTTGCGACCACTCGACCCGAAACGATGTTGGGCGACACCGCTGTCGCGGTTCACCCCGAAGACGAGCGCTACAAACATCTCATCGGCAAACAGGTGAGCTTGCCGCTGAGCGATCGTCTGATTCCCATCATCGCGGATGACTATGTCGATCCTGCATTTGGATCCGGGTGCGTCAAGATCACACCGGGACACGACTTCAACGACTATGAGATCGGCAAGCGTCACAACCTGCCGCTCATCAACGTCTTCGATGCCAACGCTGCGTTGAATGAGAACGTGCCTGAGCAGTATCGCGGGCTCGATCGATTCGAAGGCCGCAAGCGCGTGGTTGCGGATCTCGAAGTGAAAGGATTGGTCGAGAAGATCGAACCGCACACATTGCAGGTGCCACGCGGTGATCGCAGTGGCGCGGTCCTGGAGCCCTGGCTCACCGATCAATGGTATGTGCGCATTGCTCCGCTCGCAGAGCCTGCGACGCGAGCTGTAGAAGACGGACGCATTCGCTTCGTGCCCGAGAACTGGGCGAAGACGTACTACCAGTGGATGAACAACATTCAGGACTGGTGCATCAGTCGCCAGCTCTGGTGGGGACATCAGATTCCCGCGTGGTACGACGATCAAGGCAACTTCTACGTTGCGCGTACTGAGAGCGACGCGCGCGCGCAGGCCAAGCAGAAACTCGGCCGTGAGGTCACCCTGCATCGCGATGAGGATGTTCTCGACACCTGGTTCTCATCCGCACTGTGGCCCTTCTCCACACTCGGCTGGCCCGAACAGACGCCCGAGCTGAAGACGTTCTATCCGACATCGGTGCTGGTCACAGGCTTTGACATCATCTTCTTCTGGGTTGCCCGCATGATCATGATGGGCATGAAGTTCGCAGGCGATGTGCCCTTCCGCGAGATCTACATCACCGGCCTCATCCGCGATGAGAACGGCGACAAGATGTCCAAGTCCAAAGGCAACATCATCGATCCGCTGGATCTGATCGATGGCATCGATCTCGAGTCGCTGGTGGCGAAGCGCACTTCGGGACTGATGCAACCGCACCTGAAGAGCAAAATCGAAAAGGCCACGCGCAAACAGTTTCCAGAAGGCATTCCTTCGTACGGCACCGATGCGCTTCGCTTCACCTTCGCTGCGCTGGCAACGATGGGTCGGGATATCCGCTTCGATCTCGGACGAATCGATGGCTATAAAAACTTCTGCAACAAACTGTGGAACGCAGCGCGCTACGTTCTGATGAACACCGAAGGCCACGACGCAGGCTTTGGCGAAGGCGAGTGTGAATTCTCCGTGCCCGATCGTTGGATTCGTTCGCGCCTAGGCGCGACAGTGGAAGAAGTGCGCCGACAGCTTTCCGACTACCGATTCGATCTGGCCGCTCAGACGCTCTACGAGTTCGCGTGGTACGAGTACTGCGACTGGTATCTGGAGCTCTGCAAACCCGCGCTGCAATCGGACAGTTCGAGTACAGCTCAATAGCGCGGCGCGCGACGCACGTTGCTCGAAGGTCTAGAAGGCTGTCTGCGTCTGCTGCATCCTTTCATGCCTTTTGTCACGGAAGAAATCTGGCAAGCAGTTGCACCTCTCGCGCAGCGCAAGGGCGAGACGATCATGCTGCAACCGTATCCGAAACAATCGGACTTCCCGATCGATACGGCTGCCGAAGAGGCAATCGCGCCGATCAAGGCAGTGGTGCTGGGCGTTCGACAGATTCGTGGACAACTGGATGTCGCTCGCTCGCGCCAGATTCCCGTGTCCGTGAAAGCGGCTTCTGCTGAGACCTGGAATCTCATCGAGAGCAACAGCGCTCTCATTCGCTCGCTCGCAAACCTGTCTGAGCTGGCTGGGATCGACAACGAGGCGAACCTGCCGCCCACCGCCATGCAACTGATCGATGGCCATGCGGTTCACGCACCGCTCTCAAGTCTCATCGATGATCCGGATGCCGAGCTTGCGCGGCTGGCGAAGCAGAAGACGAAGAAGCTGCAGGAGATCGGCAAGTGCGAGGCGAAGCTCAACAATCAGAACTTCGTCGCGAACGCCCCACCGTCAGTCGTCGACCAGGAGCGTGCTCGCATTACCGAGTTCCGTAGCGATATCGCGCAGATCGAGGAACAGGAACGTCGTGTTGCTCAGCTGAAGAAAGCCGGGCCGCAAAAAAACGCATAAGGATGCAAAACGGGCCGAACAAAGACGCTTGTTCGGCTCCCTCCGAATGGTAGTTTTTTCGCGCGTTTTGCGCATTTTTGCGGCTCCTTACTCTGCTTCCCAACTGCTCAGTGAAAGGATGCTTGCGTTTCGCGCCAGTCCCGCGACACTAGCCAGTGATCAAGGCCACTGATCAAGGCAAGTCGTCCATGGAATCTTCCGTTCCTACACTCATCACGCAGGCAGATCCGGTCGAACTGATCGGTGCCACCGTGGCGCAGCTCAGTCGCATCATCCTCGGCAAAGAAAGGCAACTGCGCTTGAGCCTGGCCTGTCTGCTCGCGCGCGGTCACTTGCTGATCGAAGATATTCCTGGTGTAGGTAAGACCACCCTCGCCCATGCGCTTGCCGAAACACTTGGGCTGAACTACCAGCGTATTCAGTTTACGAGCGACATGCTGCCTGCGGATGTCATTGGCGTATCTGTGTTCGAACGCGAGACGAGTGAGTTTCGCTTTCATCGCGGTCCGATCTTTTCACAACTCGTCCTCGCCGATGAAGTGAATCGTGCCACGCCGAAGGCGCAGAGCGCGCTGCTCGAGGCAATGGAAGAACATCAGGTCACAGTCGACGGACATACTTATCCGCTCGCTGCGCCATTCTTCGTCATCGCCACACAGAATCCGATCTATCAGATTGGCACTTTCCCGTTGCCCGAATCCCAGCTCGATCGCTTTCTGCTGCGCATCGAGCTCGGCTATCCCGATGCAACGCTGGAGCGGGAACTGCTGACCGGACAGGATCGTCGTGACTTGCTGGCGACCGTGGCTCCCGTACTCTCGCCGCAGCAGTT
>JBJMWN010000263.1:0-23071 GCA_045810085.1 Povalibacter sp.
CACCTTCGCCTCAGCGTGAATCGAGTTCACAAACTGAGCAGATGCGTAGCGCCGGAAAGCCGACGCTGCCGCCAGAGGAACCACTTGATGCTCAGTGCCAGGCGGGACTCACGCCGCAAAGTGTTTTCAGGACCGCGAAGAACCGAACTGGAGATCGTCAAGCTCGTCACAAACTCAGCGGCAGCGACCCGGGCCGCAACTCGATTTGCGGGGACGCCGTGAACCCATCCCTGGGGGCTTCGACAAAAACAACCATGTTTTTGACGACCCCGAAATCGAGATCCGACCCGAGTCGCTTTAGTGCCATCGATTGGCCTTCTCGTTGCCTTGGGTTTGGCTGCTCAATGCAGACTGCAATCAAAGGGATTCGCGTCGGAAGGTGTTTCCACGAGCGTCGATCCGCCATGGATGGCGGTCGTCGCAGCAGCTACAGGGATGTACTTGTGCGCGGTCGTGGAAACAGCTTGCGGCGTGAGTCCCGCCTGGCACTGAGCATCAAGTGGTTCCTCTGGCGGCAGCGTCGGCTTTCCGGCGCTACGCATCTGCTCAGTTTGTGAACTCGATTCACGCTGAGGCGAAGGTGTCATGCCGCGCTGCGCTGCTGAGTGATTCCCTGAGTCCTTCGTGTACGGAAACTGTGAAGGACGCCCGTTCCGGCGAGCAGGCCGTGGCTTGGGAGTTGCACATATAGGTTCGCGTCAGAGCAATGACGCGCGACTGGAATGTGACGCGAGATGAGAACGACAAAGACAGCGGGCGATGGGCGACTGGCGACTGGCCAGAACTCAATGCTTCAAGTGTTCTCTCTGGCCAATCGCCAGTAGCCAGTCGCCAGCAGCCTCTTCATGTCTGCCAACGCTCCAGCATTGAATTTCGGCGCCGTGTTGCGCTCCGGTATCGGTGTACCGGTCGGCGTGCTTGCGGTGCTTGCGATGGTGATCCTGCCGTTGCCGCCGATCGCGCTCGATGTGCTGTTCACATTCAACATCGCGCTGTCGTTGGTCATCGTGATGGCTGTGTTCTACGTTGCGCGGCCGCTCGAGTTCGGCGTGTTCCCGACTGTGCTGCTGCTCGCAACGTTGCTCCGCCTTGCGCTGAACGTGGCTTCTACTCGTGTCGTGCTGTTGCACGGCCATACCGGCTCGCATGCGGCGGGCAAGGTCATCGAATCGTTCGGTGAATTCGTGATCGGTGGCAACTATGCCGTCGGTGTCATCGTCTTCATGATTCTCACGATCATCAATTTCGTCGTCGTGACCAAAGGCGCGGGACGCATCTCGGAAGTCAGCGCGCGATTCACTCTCGATGCCATGCCTGGCAAACAGATGGCAATCGATGCCGACTTGAATGCGGGACTGATCAATCAGGATGAAGCACGCACGCGTCGTGCTGAGGTCCGGCAGGAAGCGGACTTCTACGGTTCGATGGATGGTGCGAGCAAGTTCGTTCGTGGCGACGCGACCGCCGGCATCATGGTGCTGGTCATCAATATTCTCGGCGGCGTTGCGATCGGCATGATGGCTCACGACCTGAGCTTCAAAGACGCGGCGCGCACGTACACGCTGCTCACCATCGGTGACGGTCTGGTCGCACAGATTCCTGCACTGCTGCTCTCGACGGCGGTTGCCATCATCGTCACGCGCATGTCAGGCGCGCAGGACATGGGCGGTGAGTTGCAGAAGCAGCTGCTCGGTCATCCGCGAGCATTGGCTGTTGCTGCGGGTCTGCTCGGCGTCATGGGTTTGATTCCTGGTATGCCGAATGTGCCGTTCCTGCTGATGGCGGCGTTGTGTGGCTGGGGCGCCTGGGCTCTTCATAAGAAGTCGCTCAAAGCACCTCCTGCTCCCGTCGAAGTTGCGCCAGCACCTGTTCCATCAGCAGATGCGCGCGAGCTCACGTGGGATGACGTGCAGCCTGTCGACATCATCGGTCTGGAAGTCGGCTACCGGCTCGTGCCGCTGGTGGATAAGTCACAAGGCGGCGATCTGCTCGCACGTATCAAGGGTGTGCGGCGCAAGCTCACGCAGGATCTTGGTTTCCTCGTGCAGGCGGTTCACATCCGCGACAACCTGGATCTGTCACCGAATGCCTATCGCATCAATCTCGCCGGCGTGCCGGTGGGCGAGGGCGTGATTTATCCGGAGCGCGAGCTCGCGATCAATCCCGGAAAAGTATTCGGTCAGTTAAACGGTCTCGCCACACGAGATCCAGCCTTTGGTATGGAAGCTGTGTGGATCGAGCCGAACCTGCGCGATCACGCGCAAACGCTGGGTTACACCGTCGTCGATGCGAGCACCGTCATCGCGACGCATTTGAGTCACGTGATTCAGACTCATGCGCACGAACTGCTGGGTCACGAGGAAGTGCAGCAGTTGCTCACGGCGCTGGCCAAGACCGCGCCGAAGCTCGTCGAAGATCTCACGCCACGCCTGCTGCCGCTGGGCTCCGTGGTTCGTGTGCTGCAAGGCTTGCTCAACGAGCGCGTGCCGATTCGTAACATGCGCACGATCGTCGAGACACTCGCAGAGCATGCATCGCGAATCCAGGATCCGGCTCAGCTCCAGGCCATGGTTCGCGTCGCACTCGGACGGCAGATCGTGCAGGACATCGCAGGCATGTCGACCGAGCTGCCGGTCATCACACTCGAACCCGATCTCGAACAGTTGCTGAGCAACTCGCTCGGCGGCGCCGCCGCTGCAACGCCGGGCCTGGAGCCAGGCCTCGCAGAAAGAATGCAACGACGCCTCGCGGAAGCCGCGCAGCGTCAAGAGATGACCGGTGAACCCGCCGTACTGCTCGTCCCGCCGCAATTGCGCCAGACACTCGCGCGCTTCGTGCGCAGCGTAGTGCCGAGCATGCACGTACTTGCATGGAATGAGATTCCGGATAACCGGAAGGTGAGACTGGTGACGGCGGTGGGGCGGTGAACGCGAATCGAGGCGATCAGCTACGGGCTAGAGCCCGAAGCAGCGATGCAATGGGTGAAGGAATCATGAGTAGAGACATGCATACGATCGACAACTCACTCTGGCCAGCTGCCAGTAGCCATTGGCCAGTAGCCGTGCGCTACGGAGTCGCACCATGAAAATGAAGCACTACCGTGCACCCGACATGCGTCGCGCTTTGCAGCAGGTGCGTGAAGCGCAGGGTGCGGATGCCGTCATTCTCTCCAGTCGCAAGATTGCGGGCGGAGTCGAAGTGGTGGCTGCCATCGACTTCGAAGTCGAGGACTCGGGCGTCGATACCTATGCGCAGGAAAGTCTCGCGGCGCGCGGACTGCCGGACACGCCTGAGTCCTATCCGAACGAAGAAGAGCGTCGAGTCTCCTATGCAAGCTTCGCTGGTTCGTACGAGCCGGATGAAGAACCGATGCTCACGCCACGGCAGTTGCGAGCCGCAGCATCCGCACCTATTCAGCGTGCGACGAGGACAACTGCTGATCGCGTGCCTGCAAGCCGCAGCCAGGAACGAGAGCTGCCGACTGAAGGCGAGTCTTCGGCAATGAGCGAAGAGCTGCGCACCTTGCGGCAGATGCTCGAAACACAATTGGCGACGCTGGCCTGGAATGATCTGTCGCGACGTTCGCCATTACAGACTGAGTTGCTCAAACAGCTCACTCAGCTTGGGATCGCGAGTGATCTCGCTGGCGAGCTGGTTGCAACGTTGCCCTCCAAGTTCGAACTGCCTGAAGCGCATCGGATGGCGCTCGCACAGTTGTCGCGGCGGATCACCTGCATCGAAGAGCGATGGCTCGACAAAGGCGGCTTCGTTGCGATGGTCGGACCAACAGGTGTCGGCAAGACGACTTTGATTGCCAAGCTTGCTGCACGCTGGGTGATGCGCCACGGCCCACGCTCGTTGGCATTGATCTCCGCGGACGCGGTGCGCATCGGTGCGCAGGAACAGATTCACACGTTGGGTCGACTGCTGGGTGTTCCAGCGTACGGCATCGAAGGTGTTCACGAATTGCCCGAACTGCTCGATCGACTGGCGGATCGTCGTCTGGTGCTGATCGACACGGCAGGGCTCAGTCAACGCGATGCACGACTCGTCAGTGAACTCACAACGCTCGCTGCCGCACATGACAAATTGGAAACGACGCTCGTGCTCTCGGCAGCGGCGCAGGCTGGAGCCATCGAAGAATCGGTCGTTCGATTCGCGCCTGCGCAGGCCACGAGCTGTGTTCTCACGAAGCTCGATGAAGCAACGAGTCTGGGCGGCGCGATTTCCACGTTGATTCGCACCGGCTTGCCGGTCGCGTATCTCAGCGATGGTCAACGAGTTCCCGAAGATCTGTCCGCGGCAAGAGCACATCAATTGATCGCTCGCGCAGTGGAGCTCTCCCGCAAGGCGGGCGCTATGGCAGATGAAGATCTGCTGCAGCGTCGATTCGGTTCGGTCGCGAGAGTGTTGGCATAAGAGTGAGAGCGGTGCTGCTCACTAGATCTACATAACAGGTTGATACATGGAATCAATGCAAACAGCGGGCCTGAGAAGGGCGGCGAATCCGGGTCCGGTGCAGGTCATCGCGGTGACCGGCGGCAAAGGCGGAGTTGGGAAAACCAGTGTCGCCGTGAATCTGGCAACGGCACTCGCGACGACCGGCCGCAAAGTAATGCTGCTCGATGGCGATCTGGGACTCGCGAACGTCGATGTGTTCCTCGGCTTATCGCCGCGTCACACGATGGCTCACGTGCTCTCCGGCGAGCGCTCGCTCGAGGAGATCATCGTCGAGTCGCCACACGGTGTGCAGGTCGTACCCGGTGCTTCGGGCGTCGCCGATCTGGCGAATCTGTCCGCGGCCGGTCATCTGAATCTGGTGCAGGCATTCAGTTCACTGAGTGCTCGCGTCGATGTGATGATCGTCGATACCTCGGCAGGCATCTCGCATAGCGTCGTGCAGTTCTCGCAAGCGGCGCAGCACGTGTTGCTCGTGGTGACCGATGAGCCTGCGTCGATGACCGATGCCTACGCGCTCGTGAAAGTATTAAGTCGCAATCACAATGTGACGCGGTTCCGGGTGCTCGCCAACATGGCGCGTGCACCGGGTGACGGCGAGATCCTCTTCGAAAAGCTGCAGCGCGTCACATCCAAGTTCCTGGATGTCACTCTCGAGTACGTCGGGGAAATCCCTGAAGACCCGTACCTGCGGCGTGCAATACGTGAACAGCGTCCCGTCGTTGGCGCATTTCCGTCAAGTCCGTCCACTCGCGCATTCAAGAAACTCGCGCTGAAAGCCGATAAATGGCCTGTACCCGAGGGCCCGAGGGGGAACCTCGAGTTCTTCGTTGAACGACTGGTACCCCGGCCGCAGACGCGGTTGGAGGTAGTCCGATGAGCGGCGTCGCAGCTTACAAGGCAGGACGGAGCAATCGGGAGACCGATGCAATGGTCATGCGCCACGCCGAGTTGGTGAAGCGCATTGCTTATCACCTGGCGGGGCGGTTGCCTGCGTCGGTGGAAGTTTCGGATTTGATTCAGGCCGGAATGCTCGGCCTGCTGGAAGCGGCGGCTCATTACACAGCCGATCGCGGTGCGAGCTTCGAGACGTATGCAGGCATCCGCATACGCGGTGCGATGCTCGATGCACTGCGCAAGCTCGACTGGGCGCCGCGTTCAGTGCATCGCAAAGCGCGCGCAGCGGCTGCAGCCGTGCGTGAGCTTGAAGCGGAGTTTGGTCGTGAAGCTCGTGACAGCGAGATCGCCGAGCGCATGGGCGTATCGCTGACGGACTATCACAAGATCGCGCAGGACGCCGCGAGTTGTCGCGTTGCAAGCCTGGACGAGACGAACGGCGATGAGGATGCGTTGATCGGTCGACTCGAGCATGACGGCGCGGATCCGTTTCTCGATGCGACGGAGCAGGGTTTTCGTACAGCACTGGCAGGTGCGATCAAAGAACTGCCGGAGCGCGAACGACTGGTGATGTCGTTGTACTACGACGATGAGCTGAATCTGAAAGAGATCGGCGCGGTGTTGAAAGTGACGGAATCGCGCGTGTGTCAGTTGCATGGTCAGGCGCTCGTGAGACTGAAAGCACGTCTCGTGGACTGGCGGGATCGCGCGCCGAAAGGTTGATGGATGGCCCAAGCGGGAGCGGCGGCTTTGGTCAGAGATAACGACTTGCAGGAGATTGGGTTGTGAGCAAAGACATGAAGTTTCTGGTGGTGGACGACTTCTCGACCATGCGCCGTATCATCAAGAACCTTCTCATCGATCTCGGTTATGCGAACGTAACCGAGGCGGACGACGGTCAGACTGCATTGCCGATGTTGCAGGCAGGCAGTTTCGATTTCCTGATCACGGACTGGAACATGCCTGGCATGCCTGGTCTGGATCTGCTGAAGGCAGTGCGTGCCGATGCACGACTGTCCAAGATGCCGGTGCTGATGCTCACTGCAGAAGCCAAGCGCGAACAGATCATCGAAGCAGCACAGGCGGGCGTGAACGGTTATGTGATCAAACCCTTCACCGCGGTCACCCTGAAAGAAAAGATCGACAAGATTCTCGAGGCGCGCGCGAACGCGGCATAACCAAAGGCCGCTGGAAGCCAGGCCACGGGCAGGCTTTCAGATCTGGCGAATTGCCAGTCGCCAGCAGCCAAAGGAAAGTTCATGACGTCCAGCAGCCTCCAGGAAGAATACGGCCCGACGATTGCGGCGCTTGCAGGAGCGCTCGCCGCAGGCGACGAGCAGCGTTTCTTCGATGAGCTCGACTCGCTGGTCGAGCGTCGCGAGCGTGGATTGTTCGGAGAGCTGCGCAAACTGACATCGGATCTGCAGTCCGCGCTGGTGCGCTTCAGCATCGACTCACGACTGGTGGATCTCGCAGAGAAGGAAGTGCCAGATGCGCGATTGCGCCTGGATCATGTGCTGAAGCTCACTGACGAGGCGGCGCATCGCACGATGGATCTGGTCGAACAGTCCGGTCCGCTGGCAGATCGCACGGCGAAGGGAGCGGAAGAAATTCTCGATCTCTGGAAAAGATTCCGTGCACGCAACATCGCAGTCGAAGAATTTCGCGACCTGGTCACGCGCATGGATGGCTTTCTCACGGCTGCGTACGTGGACATGGGTACGGTCCGCAGCAATCTCGCTGAAGTGTTGCTGACGCAGGGCTATCAGGATCTGACCGGTCAGATCATTCGCGGCGTCATGAAGCTCGTGTCTGAGCTCGAAAGCGCACTGGTCGAACTCGTTCGTCTCTCGAAGAAAGGTACGAAGAACTCGAAGGAAGCTGCGTCCGCTGAGCCCGCAGGTCGCGGCTTCGGGCCAGCCGTTCCTGGCGTGGATCATGGTCCAGCCGTCAGCGGACAACAGGACGTCGACGCCCTGTTATCGGGATTGGGAATGTGACGATGTGTCGCTGTCGAGGCCCGGCGCCAGGACAGCAACTCACGGCAGAGAGCCACGTGCTCTTTGAAGCCGGTGAGGTGATGTCCGCAACGATGTTGGCAGCACGAACTTCGGGTGCATCCGTTCTGGCCATTCGCACAACTCACGCTGATTCGTAAGCATGGATATTCTCAGCATCGTAGGTCTTCTGCTCGCAGTCTGCGCCATCATGGTTGGCGCAGTGCTGAAGGGCGCGGGCCTTGCAGCGCTGGTCTCGTCGGCCGCTTTCATGATCGTGATCGTGGGTACCATCGCGGCCATCTGTATTCAAACACCGCTCTCGGTGATGAAAGACGCCGGGCGAATCCTGCCGTGGCTCTTTCGTCCGCCGGCCAATCGCCGCGCCGAGCTGATCAAGAAAATGGTGGAGTGGAGCAACATCGCCCGCAAGCAGGGATTGCTCGGGCTCGAACCGCTCATCGAACGCGAAACCGATATGTTCGTGCGCAAGGGCCTGCAGCTCGTCGTGGACGGCAGCGAGCCCGACATCATTCGCAACATCCTCGAAGTCGATCTTCACCTGCGAGAGCAGAGCGACACACGTGCGGCCAAAGTGTTCGAAGGCATGGGAATCTATTCACCGACGCTCGGCATCATCGGCGCGGTGCTGGGTCTGATGGCGGTGCTGCAGAATCTCGCTGATCCAAGCAAGCTCGGTCACGGCATCGCTGCCGCATTTACTGCAACCATCTACGGCATCGGCCTCGCAAACCTGTTTTTTCTACCGGTGGCAAGCAAGCTCAAGGTTGCCATCGCGAAGCAGACCGAAGCACGCGAAATGATCATCGAAGGCATGATCTCCATCGCCGAAGGTGAGAACCCGAGAGCGATTGAATCGAAGCTGCAGGGGTATTTGCATTGATGGCTGGCCACTGGCTGCTGGCCACTTGCGATCGGCCAGAAGAAGTCATCTCGGTACTCGCGGTTTGTAGATCTGGCCAGCAGCCAGCAGCCAGTCGCCAGTAGCTCTCGTCCGCCATGTCCCGCCGTCGTCACAAACACAAGCACGAAGATCACGTCAACCACGAAGCCTGGGCGATTCCCTATGGCGATCTGGTGACATTGCTGCTTGCGTTCTTTGTCGTGATGTACGCGATCTCATCGGTGAACGAAGGCAAGTATCGCGTGCTCTCGGACTCGTTGTTCGCCGCGTTCCGCGGATCGCCACGAACATTGCAGCCGGTGCAAGTCGGTGAGAAGGCGGTGGGTTCGGGTGCTGACATTCACATGACGATCGTGCAACAGGCGATATTGGAAGGGCAGCCGCGTTCGATGCTCGAGCCGAGCCCGATCAATGTCACTGATCCTCAGAGTGGGCCCAAGCATCAAGGCTCCACGTACGATTCAGAAACCACGCAGACGGCGGAAGCCGTAGAGCAGCTCGAATCTGTTGCGCAGGAAGTCGAGCAGGCGATGTCGAGTCTGGTGGATCAGAAACTCGTGACTGTGCGACGTCATGGCCTGTGGGTGGAAGTTGAAATCCGTGCGGACATTCTGTTTCCAAGCGGCGTCTCGACGTTATCGCCCGCGGCCGTGGACATCCTGCGGCAATTGGCTCTGACTCTGAAACCGTTTCCGAATCCGATTCGCGTCGAAGGTCATACCGACAACCGTCCGATCAATACGCGAATCTTTCCCTCGAACTGGGAGCTGTCGTCCGCGCGTGCGGCAAGTGTTGTTCATCTGTTCACGGAAGACGGGCTCGCGCCCGCGCGCCTGGCAGTCATTGGTCTGGGAGAGTTCCGGCCCTCGCAAAGCAACGATACGCCCGAAGGCCGCAACGCCAATCGACGTGTTGTGCTGGTCATTCTCAGCGGCGACAAACCGCCGGAAGGCAACTACGCACAGGATCGCGGCAAGCCCGACGAAGCTCCAGCTTTGAATTCCGAAGGAGCACCCGCTTCGCAACCCGCGGAAAGTGCTCCGGCTGATACAGCTCCCGCTGACCCAGTTCGTGCTGATGTGCCTGCGCAGACAACAGTTCAGAATCTGGAATCGCCAACCTCAGTGACTGTGCACTGACGCTCATCCGGCGCGATGTTGCTGGCATAGATCCTGCTTCGTTACTCCATGAGACGCATCGATACCGTCAGCGATTTGACGCTGAAGGTTGCCGCGATGCGAAGTGTGACTGCGGTCACAGGAGTGGAGCGATGTTCGAGATTCTTCCCAATCCCTCTTTAGAGACTTTGATGGTCGCGGCGCGTGTGATGCTGCTGGGGGGCGCGTTCTGGATCTTCGCCCTGGCTTTCATCCGCTGGCGCCGTTCTGACGAACGTGCAACGGCCGCCTTGCACGCACAGCTCGAGCGTTCATTCATCGAGTTGCGCAGCCTGCATGAAACGGTAAGTGTCATGAGTGCTCGCATCGATGCCTTGAGCGAACGCTCTGAAATCGATTCACGACTCGCACCTGCAGGCTCACAGCGCGGTTACGACGTTGCGCAACGACTTGCGAAGAATGGGTCGAGCATCGAGGAGCTGGTCGCCAACTGCGGCATCACTCGTCACGAAGCAGAACTTCTGATTCGATTGCATGGTAGTCGCGCACGCGATGCCGCGCCGCCAGCCGTGCAACCTCCCGCACGTGTCGCTCGCGCACATCAAGCGGCAGCGCCAATTGCACAACCACAAGCGCCAGATCCTCGCGCCGTCGCAGGCAAGAAGCGCGGCTCTCTGTTGAGTGTCGTTGGCTGATTGCTTGATTACTTTCTGCAGCGCGTCTTTCTGACGCGCTCATCCTCCAATCCTGCTGCGCGGGCGATGGGGTCGCCCGCAACGTCGGCGGCCGATCGAAACTGCTTCCGCAACTGACCTTCACATTCAGACCGCGAATGGGCGTCGCCTGATTCGCGTTCTTTGCTCAGTACGCGGCTAGCTAGCTGTTGCCTCTGCAACGCCTGCCCGTCCCATGGCATCCATTGGTAGGATCATTCAATGATCTGTATGACAATGGCCGACGGCGGAAAGTATCAGGGGAACCGGTCAACATGATCCTTCGAGTATTGCTCGTCGCGCTGCTCTGTCCGTGGCTGGCCGAGGCAGCGAACGTCGAGAAGAAGCCTGAGCTCTACCTAGGCGCTGATCTCTCGTTCATGAACGAGATGGAAGATTGCGGTGGCATCGTTCGCGAGCACGGCAAGCCACGCGATGTATTCGAGCTGTTTCACGAGCATGGCGCGAACATCGTGCGAGTCCGATTGTGGAACAACGCGACATGGACGCAATACAGCAATCTGGACGATGTTCGTAAGACGCTGCGTCGGGCACGCAACGCTGGTATGCACACGCTGCTGGATTTTCACTATTCCGATGATTGGGCCGACGGCGACAAGCAGATCATCCCCGAAGCGTGGAAGGACATCGCGGATGTGGAAGTGCTATCGAAGGCGCTCTATGACTTCACCTACGCGACGCTCACAACACTTGCGAAAGACGGACTCATGCCTGACTGGGTGCAGGTCGGCAACGAGACGAACGGAGAAATACTGGGACGCAAGGAGTGGGGCAAGGAGCGACCGATCGACTGGCAGCGCAACGCGAAGTTGTTCAACGCAGGAATTCGCGCCGTGCGCGATGCAGGAAAGGCGGCGCACGGATCTCCACGTGTCATGTTGCACATCGCGCAGCCGGAAAATCTCGAACCCTGGTTCGCCGCGGCAAGCAAAGCAGGCGTTACTGACTTTGATCTGATCGGCATCAGCTACTACGCCAAATGGTCCCGCGAACCGATCGCGGGGCTCGCATCTGCAATTCGACGGTTGCGTGCGACATACAAGGCGCAGGTCGTACTGGTCGAGACCGCATATCCCTGGACGCTCGATAACGTCGACGAGATGACGAATGTGCTCGGCGAGGATTCGTTGATCGCGGCGTATCCAGCCACGCCTGAAGGTCAGAAACGCTATCTCATCGACATCACGCAAACCGTGATCGATAGCGGCGGCATCGGCGTCGTTTACTGGGAACCCGGCTGGATTTCGACTCGATGTCGCACGCGATGGGGACAAGGTTCAGGGTGGGAGAACGCGACGTTCTTCGATTTCCGCCACGATAATGAAGTCTTGCCTGCCATCGATTTTTTCCGGTATCCCTACCGTCGTTAGCGGGGCATTGCTCCAATCGGTCGCGAGCTATGTGCAGGGCGCATCGGACTACTGGCAATGGCGACCCGATCAATCACCGATCGGACAGAGCCGACCGTCGGCGCAGATTTGCCGGACTGTGCATGGCAACAGTCCAGATGCAGTCACCTTTCGGGGACGTCGTGGTGAGACTGCGTCTGCAGATCTGAGCCCGCGCACCTGCATCAGAGTTCCGTCTGGACCCATCGGTACGAGACCCAGTCACCTCGCGCCCTACATATAGATGTAGTTCCTCTGTGCTGCCTGATCACAGCATTTGCATCGGGATTCTTGTAATCAATCGTGAGTCTGTGGAACTTCGCCTGCCTGCCACTGGCTAAGAACCGGCGGCCTCGTGTCTCGTCGACATGAAAAAACGGTTATGTGCTCGGTTCTCATGAGCAATTGAACTGGCCAGCGCGTGAACCTGATGGATGACGGCGTTCGGGGAGCCTGTGACCTGCGGCCGTTGGTAGAATGACTGTTTTCGTGCCGACGACCTTCGGCGGAGACCTCATGCGATTTTCTCGTTGGGCCATGGCCCCTGTCTGTCTTTTGTTGGTTGCGGCCTGTGGAGGCAAGCAGCAGCAGGCTGCGCCGCCTCCGCCGGAAGTGACCGTCATGACACTGCAGAAGCAGACGGTCACCGATGTTCGGACTCTTCCCGGTCGAACGTCAGCCTACCTGATTGCCGAGGTTCGACCGCAGGTGACTGGCATCATCGAGAGTCGATTGTTCGAAGAAGGCAGCCTGGTAAAGGCGGGACAACCGCTTTATCAGCTCGACGATCGCATCTATCGGGCAGAACAGGCGAGCCGGCAAGCCGAAGTGCAGCGCGCCAAGGCAACGCTCGACGCAGCACGTCTCACCGAGAAACGCACGGCGGAGCTCGCGAGGATCGATGCCGTCAGTGCGTCCGAACTGGAAGCGGCAACTGCAGCATTCAAACAGGGTGAAGCTGATCTCGCGTCCGCAGAAGCTGCACTTCAGAGTGCGAATGTGAGTTTGGCCTATGCACGCATCACCTCACCGATTGCTGGGCGTGTGGGCAAGTCTGCGTTCACCAAAGGCGCGCTGGTCACGGCGAATCAGGAGCAGCCGCTCACAACCGTTCAACAGCTCGATCCGATCTATGTCGATCTCACCCAGTCGAGCAGCGAGCTGCTGAGACTTCGTCAGGAGTTCGGCGGAACCAAACTGTCGGAAGTCGCTCCCGTCGCAATCGTGCTCGAGGATGGCAGTCGCTATGCGCATCCTGGCGAGCTGAAGTTCGCGGATGTCACTGTCGATCCACAGACGGGAAGTTTCGCGCTGCGTGCAGTGGTGCCGAACCCCGATCGTTTGCTGTTGCCTGGCATGTACGTCCGCGCGACGCTCGAGCGTGGTCAGCGCGCGAACGCAGTGCTCGCTCCGCAGCGCGCGATCACACGCGATCCGAAAGGCAATGGACTCGCAATGGTTGTGGACGCAAACAACAAAGTCGAACAGCGCAACGTCAAGACGGTTCGCACCGTCGGTGATAACTGGCTCATCGATCAAGGCCTTGATGCCGGCGATCGCGTGATCATCGAAGGTCTGCAGAAAGTTCAACCCGGAATGACGGTCAAGCCCGTCGAAGCGCCGTCCGCGCAGGCCAATGCCGCTGCCCCCGGGCCGGCAAGCGCGAAGTAGAGGATCACCATGGCTCGATTTTTTATCGATCGCCCCGTGTTTGCGTGGGTGATCGCAATCATCATCATGCTGGCGGGCGCGCTCTCCATCACGACGCTGCCGATCTCGCGCTATCCGATCATTGCGCCACCCGCAGTTTCGGTCAGCGCCTCCTATCCGGGCGCGGCGGCTCAAACGGTTCAGGATTCGGTGACGCAGATCATCGAGCAGCGCATGCAGGGCCTCGATGGCTTGCTGTACATGTCGAGCTCGAGCGATGCGAGCGGCGGTGCAAATGTGACGCTGACGTTTGCCAGCGGTACCGATCCGGACATCGCCCAGGTGCAGGTGCAAAACAAAGTGCAGCAGGCGATGCCGCTACTGCCGCAGATCGTTCAGCAGCAGGGCGTCAACGTCAATAAGTCCAATCAAAGCTTTCTGATGGTCGTCGGTCTGGTC
This sequence comes from Povalibacter sp., assembly GCA_045810085.1. Taxonomy (GTDB): domain Bacteria; phylum Pseudomonadota; class Gammaproteobacteria; order Steroidobacterales; family Steroidobacteraceae; genus Steroidobacter. The sequence goes on from JBJMWN010000263.1 coordinate 13,627, forward strand.
TCGGACGACAACAGCATGGATAGAACGGATATTTCCGACTTCGCGAGCTCGCGCCTGGTTGAGCCTCTGAGCCGCGTTCCAGGTGTGGGCAACGTGCAGGTATTCGGATCCGAATACGCCATGCGTATCTGGCTCGATCCCGACAAGCTGAACACGTACAAGCTGACTCCCACTGATGTCATCGCTGCGATTCGCGCGCAGAACGCTCAAGTTTCTGTCGGTCAGCTCGGTGCCTTGCCTTCGAGTGCGGGCCAGCAGCTCAACGCCACAGTCACCTCGCAAGGCCGACTGCAAACACCGGAAGAGTTCAAAGCCATCATTCTGCGCAGCAATGTAGACGGATCTGCATTGCGAATGTCTGACGTTGCGCGCGTGGAGATGGGATCAGCCGACTACAACTTCATCAGTCGCTTCAACAGAAAATCAGCGGCGGGTCTCGCCATCATTCTGGCGACAGATGCGAATGCGCTCAGTACGGCCGATGCTGTTCGCGACATGATCAATAAAATGGAGCCGACGTTCCCGCACGGGCTGCGTACGGTCATTCCTTTCGATACGACACCTTTCGTGCGCGTCTCCATTCACGAGGTCGTGAAAACGCTCGCCGAAGCCATTTTCCTGGTCTTCCTTGTCATGTGGCTGTTCCTGCAGAACTTCAGAGCCACACTGATTCCAACAATCGCAGTGCCTGTCGTGCTGCTCGGCACCTTCGGCGTCCTTGCGGCCGCCGGGATGTCGATCAACATGCTGACCATGTTCGCGATGGTGCTGGCCATCGGCTTGCTGGTCGACGATGCCATCGTTGTGGTGGAGAACGTCGAGCGCGTCATGCGCGAGGAAGGGTTGTCTCCGCTCGAGGCGACGCGAAAATCGATGGATCAGATTACTGGCGCGCTCGTCGGTATCGCGATGGTGCTCTCAGCAGTCTTCCTGCCGATGGCATTCCTGAGCGGATCGACGGGCGTGATCTATCGGCAGTTCTCGATCACGATCGTTTCGGCAATGGCGCTATCAGTGCTGGTGGCTCTCGTGTTGACGCCTGCATTGTGCGCGACGCTGCTGAAACCGATCTCCGCTACCGAACATGAGGCGCGCCGTGGATTCTTCGGCTGGTTCAATCGCACGTTCGAGCGCAGCAGCGAGAAGTACCAGTCGCTGGTGTCGAGGATGATCCGGCGTACCGGTCGCTCCCTGCTCGTGTACGTCGGCATCTGCGCAATCATGCTGGTGCTCTTTATTCACCTGCCCACCTCATTCCTGCCTGAGGAAGATCAGGGTGTGATGTTCGTGCAGGTGCAGGCGCCGGTCGGTGCGACGCAGAGTCGAACGCTATCCGTCATTCAGAAGGTGGAGGATCACTTTCTGCAGAATGAAAAGGAGTCTGTTGAGTCCATGTTTTCAGTGTTGGGATTCAGCTTCGGCGGTGGCGGGCAGAACAACGCGATCGCATTCGTAAAACTCAAAGATTGGGAGGAGCGCACAGACAAGAAGCTGGGCGTGCAGTCCATCGCCGGACGAGCAATGGGCGCGCTGATGCAAATCAAGGATGCGATGGTGTTCGCGTTCCCACCGCCGCCCTTGCCGGAGCTCGGTCGAAGCCAGGGCTTTTCGTTCTTCCTGCAGGACTCGACGTCTCAAGGTCACGATGCACTCGTCGCCGCTCGCAATCAGTTTCTCGGCGCGGCTCGCCAAAGCAAACTGCTGGCGAACGTGCGTCCGAACGGTCAGGAAGACACACCGCAATTTCGCTTGACCATCGACGCACAGAAGGCGGGCTCGCACGGGTTGTCGATTGCGGATGTCAATCAGACCCTCTCGATTGCCTGGGGTGGCCAATACATCGATGACTTCCTCGATCGGGGTCGCGTGAAGCGCGTTTATGTGCAGTCCGATGCGCCATTTCGCATGTCGCCGGAAGACTTCGATCGCTGGTACGTGCGCAATCAGGATGGCGAAATGGTGCCGTTCTCAGCGTTCGCGAGTTCGCATTGGGAATTCGGTTCGCCTCGATTGGAACGATTCAACGGATTGCCGGCGACCGAGATCAACGGACAGCCCGCCGAGGGCGTGAGCTCGGGCGATGCAATGATGGAAGTCGAACGCCTGGTCTCGCAATTGCCGGGTTACACCGTGGCGTGGAGTGGCGCGTCCTATCAGGAACGCGCTGCGGGCTCGCAGACACCGCTGCTCTACACACTGTCGATTCTCGTAGTGTTCCTCTGCCTTGCAGCGCTTTATGAAAGCTGGGCGATTCCGGCTGCGGTCATGCTGGTCGTGCCGCTCGGTATTGTGGGCGCAGTGGTTACGACCACGCTTGCGGGATTGCAGCGTGACGTCTATTTCCAGGTGGCGATGCTGACCACTATCGGCCTTGCGAGTAAGAACGCGGTGCTCATTGTCGAGTTCGCGAAAGGAAATCTCGAGAAGGGCATGAACCTGGTGGAAAGCGTGATGCACGCGATCCGCGATCGTCTGCGGCCGATCATGATGACGTCGATGGCATTCGGATTGGGCGTGATGCCGCTTGCGGTTTCGACGGGTGCCGGTGCAGGCGCACAGCGTGCCATCGGTACAGGTGTCGTCGGCGGAATGTTGGCCGGCACGTTCCTCGGCATTTTCTTTGTGCCTTTGTTCTTCGTGATGGTGCTGCGACTGGTCTTGAAAGAACGCCGGCATCATATTCACCACGACGATCCGGCCCTGGACGGAGGTTCGGCGCATGTTTGAGAGGCGCGTGCTCAACAGCAGAGCCGTGCGTTCGGCGGTCATCGCGACGCTCGCCCTGGCGGCTTCGGGTTGCATCAATCTCGCTCCGCGCTATCAGCGCCCTGACATGCCCGTCGAACCGGAATGGCATTCGTCTTCGGAGACGCCAGGCGCGCAACAGCAGGAAGGCAATGCAGCCGCGACGCTTGCGTGGCGAGAGTTCTTTCAATCGGAAAAGCTGCGGGGCGTGATCGATCTTGCGCTCCAGAACAACCGCGATCTGCGCATCGCAGCGCTCAACGTCGAGCGCACTCAGGCTCTGTATCGAATCCAGCGTGCTGAGCGCGTACCCAATGTCGATGCTTCCGTTGCCCTTCGTCGAGAACGCTTGCCCGATGCTTTTTTAGCGTCCAGCGCAGGTATATCGCAAACCTACACCGCATCGGTCGGCGCATCGTTTGAACTCGATCTGTTTGGTCGTATCCACAATCTCAGCCAGGCTGCGCTGGAGAGTTACTTCGCTCAGGAGTCGACACAACGCAGTGTTCGCATCAGTCTCATCGGTCAGATCGCACAGGCGTACATCACGCTCGCTGTCGATCAGGCGCTGCATCAGCTCGCGATAGACACGGAAAAAGCTCAGAGCGATTGGTTCTCACTGACGCAGGAGCGCCATCGCCTCGGTGCCGTGTCGTCTCTGGAACTCAGTCAATCAGAGACCACCGTGGAGAGCGCACGTGCCGATGTTGCTCGCTATGAAGGCAGCATTGCTCAGGACATCGATGCGCTCACGTTCCTCGTGGGATCCAGCCTCCCGCAAGACCTGATGCCGGACGCGAACGAGGTGCAGACGCCACTTCTCTCGCCGATTCCCGTGGGCTTGCCTTCGCAAGTGCTGCTCGAGCGCCCTGACATCGTCGCAGCAGAACATGGGTTGCGAGCAGCCAACGCAAACATCGGTGCGGCACGCGCCGCATTTTTCCCCACGATTTCGTTGACCGGATCGCAGGGATACATCAGCCCCGAATTGTCGGGTCTGTTTGGTTCACAGAACGATACCTGGAGCTTCTCGCCGGCTGTGTCATTGCCGATTTTTCAGGGCGGACGACTGCGTGCGAATGCGGACGTGGCTCATGTCGATCGCGATATCGCAGTTGCACGTTATGAGCAGGCCATTCAAACCGGCTTTCGGGAAGTGAATGATGCATTGTCGCTGACGGGTGCACTTTCACGTGAGCGCGCCGCTCGCGAGCGACTGGTCGCAGCCACGCGGCGAGTTTACGAACTGTCGCAAGCTCGCAAAGACGTCGGTCAGGACAGCTATCTGCAGGTGCTCGATGCGCAACGCACGCATTACGCCGCTCAACAGACGCTGCTCACGACGCGTCTTGCCGAATCGAGCAATCTGATTTCGCTGTACCAAGTGCTGGGTGGCGGCGCGCGCGCCGAGTAAAGAGAGAACGCAATGCCGAAGGGATACTGGATCGTCCGGGTCGATATTGAAAACCCAGAGCAGTATCAGCTCTATGTGAACGCGAATGCGGAGCCGCTGCGAAAGTACGGCGCGCGATTTCTGGTTCGTGCAGGACGAAGCGAAAGCGTTGAGGGCAACGCCCGCGCTCGCAATGCAGTCATCGAATTCCCAACTTACCAGGCGGCACTGGACTGCTGGAACTCGCCCGAGTATCAGGCAGCGATCAAACTTCGAAAGCCCGTCTCAACCATGGAGTTGTTGGTAATCGAAGGCTACGAGGGTAAACAGCCCGACGAGAGTTGAAGCCTGAGCACGCTTCTTCGCAGATCGTTCACAACCATTGAATAACAATTCGAACACTGCACTTCGCTGGGACGCACTCGACGTGCTGCGCGGATTGAGCATCATCGGCATGCTGCTCAATCTGAATCCCGGATCCTGGGAGCACAACTACAGCTGGCTGGTGCATGCGCGCTGGGAAGGCTGGACGCTCATCGATATGGTCGCACCGGCATTTCTGTTCTGTGTTGGCGCGGCGCTGCCGTTGTCACTGCAGCGTCGTTTCGCGAAGGGAGCTTCCCGCAAGCAGTTGCTCGCTCACGTGGCAACCCGCAGCCTGATACTGGTTGCGCTCGGCGTGTTTCTGAACCTGTATCCCGACTTCGATTTCGATCATTTCCGAGTGCCAGGAGTTCTGCAGCGAATCGGACTTTGCTATGGAATCGTCGGCGCAATCGTCATTGCCACCGCGCGAGTGCGTGTGAGTGGATCACTTGTCATCCGACCTGTACTGCTCGCGAGCATTGCGGTGTTCATTCTCGTGTCCTACTGGATATTGCTCTACGCAGTTCCGGTGCTTGGATCCGCCGCGCCGCGATTCGATCCGGTCGGTAGCTGGCCTGCCGTGATCGATCGAGCCGTCATCGGCACGAATCACATGTTCAAGTTCTGGCCGGTGAATGGCCAGGTCACGTTTGATCCCGAAGGAATCGTCTCGACCTATCCCGCCTGCTTCAACGTGGTGTTAGGTGTGCTCGTCGGCTGGGCGTATTCGAGTCGCAAAATCCAGCAGCCGGCCGCGGTCGCCGTGATCACCGGTATCGGACTGATCGTGCTCGCGATCCTCGCGCGCGGTGTGTGTCCGATCATCAAGAATCTCTGGACCAGCAGTTTCGCGCTTTTGAGCGGTGGCATCTCGCTGACGCTGCTCGGTGTGCTGATGCCGATTTCTCGGCAGCCTGTCGCAGACAGCGTCTTGCAACCTGCTCGCATTTTTGGCGAGAACCCGCTGCTCGCGTACGTCGTCAGTTGGCTGATCGGCCCTTTGCTGGATCTGCCCTGGATTGGAAGCAGCGAAATACCGATCTCGTTGCGCAATGCGGGCCAATTGTGGTTCGGGCAGGTACTGTCACCGAACGCAGCGTCATTCCTGTTCGGTTTGTGCTGCCTGCTGCTGATTTTTATGCTGCTCGTGATCTGTCATCGCAAGCGCTGGATTCTGAAAATCTAGGTGACTGGCGTTCACGCGTTGAGGCGCAGTTTGATCGCGAAGGTGTAACGCGACACCGGACAATTTCGATTCGGCGGACGACCAGCATGTCGAATCGCGCCATCGAACAGCAGTAGCCTGCCCGGGCGCGGAGCAACAGCAATCTGCGCTTCACCGCTGTTGTCGAAGAACAGTGTTTCTCCGCCCCATTCGATATCCCATTGTTCGCACAGGAACCACAACGCAGTGAGCTCACGGCGATCGGGCAGGGCATCCACGTGACTGAGCAATACGTCTCCATACGAGGCGAAGTTGGTGTAGCAACGATAGGGCGCGTACTGCTCACTTGCTCTGATCGCGGACACGGCTTGCATCGTCGCAGGCCAGAGACTGGTTCGAGGCAAGTTCTCGAGCGGCATCTCGCACACCCAGTGCCGCACCTCGACGTTGTCGGGGCGCGCCATCTCAGTTCGGGTGAACGCTGCGTGTTTGATCGTCACGGCGTAACGCTGAGCTTCATCGGCAGCGAGCAATCCGTCGAAGACTGCAATGTCGCGACCATCTATACGCAATAAGCGAGTGGGCGCGTTCACCGCGAATTCTCCGTGGCCGCGCAGTACTGTCGTATGTATTCATCATGCGTCGGAAACGACTGTGCACGTTTCTCGACATCGCCTCGGATCAGATTCAGGCGGCGCTGCAACTCCTCACTCGCGGGCACGTCTGCAATCGGGTGATAGGAACGGGGCGTGACGCCCTGACCGGTAAACACTGCGAACCAACTCGAGTCTCTGAAGAGATCGCCCGGCACGGTGAAAATGTGGCCGTTCTCACGGTACATCTCCCAACGTTGCTGAAGCGACTCGGTGAGTGGAATGGACTGACAATGACGCCAGAACGGCGTATCGCTGCGTTCGGTGGCCTTGTAGTGGAGCAGCAGAAAATCCCGAACCTCTTCCATCTCGAGCCGCGCAAGTTCGTTGTATTTCGCAATGACGCCCGGGTCGAATGTCGATCCGGGCAGAAAGAAGAGCAGGCGTGCAAGCGCCGACTGCACCAGATGAATACTGGTGGACTCGAGCGGTTCGAGAAAGCCACTCGCAAGCCCCAGAGCGACACAGTTCTTTTTCCACACCTCGCGTCGACGGCCCGCCACGAATCTGAGAGGTCTCGGTTGCGCCTTCGCGGGAGCATCGAGATGAGAGATCAAGCGCTCCGAAGCTTCGTCCTCCGACAAAAACTGACTGCAGTAAACGTATCCGTTGCCGGTCCGATGCTGCAACGGAATGCGCCATTGCCAACCGGCCTCGCGCGCAGTCGATCGCGTGTAAGGCGTGGTCGTTGCCACGCGTTCGCACGGAACCGCAACGGCGCGGTCGCAAGGCAGCCACTGACTCCAATCCTCATAGCCTGCATGCAGCGTCTGCTCAATCAGAAGACCGCGAAATCCAGAGCAGTCGATGAACAGATCACCCGCGATCGTCCGACCGTCGGCGAGAGTGAGATGGCGAATGAAACCGTTTTCAGGAAACAGCTCGACATTCACCACACGACCTTCGTGGCGAACTGCGCCTCGTGCTTCGGCGTACTTGCGAAGGAAGGCCGCATAGAGACCGGCGTCAAAGTGATAGGCGTACGCAAGCGGTGGAAGGGGCGAGCGTTCCGCAGGTGAAGGTCGCGCGAAGCGCTCTGCTCGTGCAGCAATGCTGGAGGAGTTGAAGTCATCCTGACTGTACTGACCGCCCTCTGCCCGATGTCTCAACCAGAAATGATGGAAATGAATGCCTTGCATTTCCACGCCGAACGGTCCGAAAGGATGGAAGTAGCGGTGGTCCAGGCGAGTCCAGTCGATGAACTCGATGCCCAGCTTGAAGGTCGCCTGGGTAGCGCGCATGAATTCCGCCTCATCGATACGCAACGTCCGATTGAACGTTGTGATCGGCGGTATCGTGGCTTCGCCCACACCGACGGTACCGATCTCGTCGGACTCGACGACCTCGACCGAGTGTGATCCGCCTCGTGTCATTTCGGAGATCGCGGCTGCGGCCATCCAACCCGCAGTGCCGCCGCCAACGACCACAATTTTTTGAATCTTCATGTGCGAGGCGTTGCAGCGTTCATTTGATGCCGCAGGTACTCGGCGTGTCGGGGCATCGAAGCGACCAATCTCTGGATCGAAGACCGCAGCGATTCGAACGCATCCGGTGTCACGCCCGCCAGGTTTGCGCGCACATGCAGTTCGAGTGACTCGGGCAGGCAGTGGGCGCCGAGCAGCAGCCAAGCCCAATCGGTTTCTTCGAATGACTCGTTGTCGAGCATTTGCAATCGTCCGCTCGCATGAAACAGATCCATACGATTGTTGAAGCGCTCCGGCGCTGTGTGTGTGCGAGTGGCGCGCCAGTATTCCTCTTCTCGCGGTGCTCCCGCACGGTAGTGAGCGATGGTGAAATCGCGCAGTGCATCCGCGTGTTCACCCATGATGCGGTTGTACTCGATGGCTTCAAGTCGGCTCGTGGTATCGAGAGGGAAAAGCTCGATGAGCATCGCGATTCCAAGTTCCGCGACGTGCAAAGCTGCGCCGGCCAAAGGTTCGAGTTCGACTGCCGCCTCGCCGATCGCGATGCAGTTACCTACCCAGTTGGCGCGACGACGGCCTTGCGCAAGCGAGATGACAACCGGTTCATCGCAGCCCGTGGCCGATCTCAGTCGCTCGGCGACTTGAGTGTCGTTTGCGAAGTCGCTGCGGTAGACATGTCCAACGACCGTCGAGTTCGCCAGCGGAATCTGCCAGGACCATCCCATGCTGCCCGCGATCGTGCGTGTAATCGCCGGCGGATCATTCGCTGCAGGAGCAGTGGCACACAGGATCCGATCGTTGATCAGCCATGCGCTCCAGTCCTCGCGTGGTTCATCGGAGATACGATCCATGAGTGCGCCGGTGGGTCCGGAGCAATCCAGAAACAGATCTCCTGCAATCCGCTCTCCTTGCTGTGAGATCAGACAAGAGATGCGGCCATCCTCAGTACGCTCGATCCCAACGACATCGCCCATTGCGCTGCCGACGCCCAACTTCGTCGCATGCTCGCGCGCCAGTGCAGTGTGTGCAGAGGGATCGATGTGAAATCCGTAAGTGAAGCTCGAGGTCAATGCGTTCGTCGACATGGGACGTGCGAAGCGACCCATCTGCGCGGCGGTCGCTGCCAATGAATAATCGCTGAGACGCTCAGGTCGGCCAGCCAGTGCTTGCATGAGCAAATACTTGTAGAACGGAATGCCTTTGAGCGAGGTGCCGATATCGCCATGCGCATGCAGAGAGTGACTTCCATTTCCCTGCCAGTGCAGATGCTCGCTGCCCAGACGAAACGTCGCACCTGTTCGTCGCAGGACGTCGGACTCGCGAATGCCGACCATGCTGTGAAGACCGCGCAAGGAGGGCAGGGTCCACAAACCCAGCAAGCTGGGTCTGTGCTTCTCGGGCACCAGGACGAGCACCTCGATCGAGCGATGAAGGAAAGCCTTCTTCACAGCAGCAGCTGCAAGCCATGCTGTTGCATCCGCACCGACGACGACGACCTTGCGAACTTCGTTGCTCACGTCGCCATTCCCCTTGGCGACGCTGGGGGTTCGGCAGGGCAGTATTGACGGATGAAACTCTCGTGCGATGGCATCGATTCAGCGGTGACGTCTACACCGGAGCGGATGGAGTTCAGGAGCCGATCAAGATCTGCATCGCTCATGCGATCTGTCAGCAGGTCATAACCGCGAGGGATCACGCG
>JBJMWN010000264.1:0-21332 GCA_045810085.1 Povalibacter sp.
GAGATTTCGGGCGAGGATGCTCTAAGCTGGCGCGGCTATCTGTCGGCTCATCGTAAGCGCCGCGAGTTTTTTGCCTCGATGGGTGCGACCTCGACGGATCACGGTCATCCCAGCGCACATACAGAAGATCTGAGTTCCGCCGAAGCGGCGACGTTGTTCGATCGTATCGTTCGCGGCGCAATGCAACCGGGCGATGCCGAGCGATTCCGTGGTCAGATGCTGACTGAAATGGCACGCATGAGTCTCGATGACGGACTTGTGCTGCAGATTCATCCGGGCTCTTGTCGCAATCACAATCCGATTCTGTTCGAGCGCTTCGGGCCGAATGTCGGTGCAGATATTCCGACCTCGACCAACTACGTTCATGCGCTGAAACCCTTGCTGAATCGTTTCGGCAATGATCCGAAACTTTCCATGATCGTCTTCACCCTGGATGAAACCAGCTACGCACGCGAACTTGCGCCATTGGCAGGTCACTATCCATCGATGAAGCTGGGTCCAGCGTGGTGGTTCCACGATAGTCCCGAAGGCATGATGCGTTTTCGCGAGCAGACCACAGAGACTGCTGGGTTCTACAACACGGTGGGCTTCAACGACGACACTCGAGCATTCCTCTCAATTCCAGCGCGACATGACGTTGCGCGACGAGTGGATTGCGCGTTTCTCGCGCGTCTGGTGACGGAGCATCGCCTGCCAGAAGACGAAGCAGCGCAGGTCGCATCCGATCTCGCTTATCGACTGCCGAAAGAAGCTTACAAACTTTAAGATCGGCTCGATGACGTTTGCTCCTGGAAGCGCCGGTCGGTCTCAAATCTCGGCGCGTCAGTGTGGAGCGCCGCCGTTCTTCGGAAGTTGCAAGCGCAGGAAGCGATGGCGGCAATCGGTGCGACTTGCGAATCCATAGCGATGAAGGAGTGTGCATGCTGCGAACTCTGCGGATCGGCTTGCTGTTGTGTCTTTTTGCCACCGGCGCCCAGGCCCAATCAGTTGCGTTCGACTGGTTCGAATACGTCGGTCACGATCGAGTCTTCGACTCTCCGATCGGCGCTGACCAATATCGCAATCCGATCCTCGCGGGCTTCTATCCCGATCCCAGCATCACGCGTGCGGGAAACAAATTTTATCTGGTGAATTCCACGTTCTCTTACTTTCCGGGCATTCCGGTGTTCGAGAGCACAGACCTGGTTCACTGGAAACTCATCGGTCACGTGATCGATCGACCATCGCAACTAAATTTCGATGGATTGGGCATGTCGCGTGGCGTCTTCGCTCCAGCCATCGAATTTCACGACGGTGTTTTCTACGTCATCAACACGGCCGTCGACAGCGGCGGCAATTTCTTTGCGACCGCGACGAATCCAGCGGGTCCATGGTCGGATCCGCAATGGTTACCGCAGATCGATGGCATCGACCCGTCATTCTTCTTCGACAGCGATGGCAAGGCTTACGTCGTCAACAACGGCGTGCCGGAAGGCAAGCCGCTGTACGAAGGCCATCGCGCAATCTGGATTCAGGAATTTGACGTTGCGACTCGCAAACTAGTGGGCCCGCGCAAATTGATCGTCAATGGCGGAGTGAAGCTCGCCGACAAGCCGGTATGGATCGAAGGCCCGCACTTATATAAACGCGAAAACTGGTATTACCTGATGTGCGCCGAGGGCGGCACGGAAGTGAATCACTCTGAAGTGATCTTTCGCAGCCATTCGCCATGGGGACCTTTCGAGCCCTATGCAGCCAATCCGATTCTCACTCAGCGCGACCTCTCGGCAGATCGCACGAATCCGATCACCAACTCAGGACATGCTGATCTCGTCCAGGCGCCTGATGGGTCATGGTGGGCAACGTTCCTTGCCTCTCGAGCGTATGGCAAAGGTCTCTACAACACCGGACGCGAGACATTTCTGCTGCCGGTCGAATGGAAGGACGGCTGGCCCGTCATTCTCGGGCAGGGTAAATCGATTCCTTTCGCAGTGAAGGGACCGAAGTTCATGAGTCCGGGCACACAAGCGCCATTGACCGGCAACTTCACCTGGCGCGATGAATTCGACGGGCCGGCACTCAAATCGGAATGGGTACAGGCTCGCGTGCCGAAGCAGCAATGGTTCGATCTGCGCAGCAAGAAAGGTGCGTTGTCCATCAAAGCGCTACCAGTGCGGCTGGAAGACAAGGTGAATCCTTCCTATCTCGGTCGCAGACAACAGCACACATCGTTCGATGCAACGGCTCAACTCGATGTGCCCGGTGCAAATGTCGCTGCAGGTCTCGCAGCTTTTCAGAACGAAAACTACTGGTACTTCCTCGGCGCGCGCCGCACGAAGGACGGTCTGCAGGTCTTTCTTGAGAAGGACGCGGGGAAGCAAGTCGAAACGGTCTCGTCTCAGCTCATTCAACCCGGCTCGCAACTGAAGTTGAGGATCTCGGGCAACGCAGACGACTACGCATTCTTCTACGACGCGGACGGCAAAGGCTGGCACGCGCTCGGCGAGCATCAGGACGGATCAATCCTGAGCACCAAGGTCGCAGGTGGATTCGTGGGCGCGACCGTTGGTCCGTATGCGCGCAGCGAGCGTTGAACGAGAGAAGCATCACCAGCGCTGCGGCCCGGCTGATCGCTATGCCACGAGTTCGATCACTTCCTTTTGTTGTGCCGCTGTGAGCAAAGGACCAAAGCCAGCTTTCAGATTGTCGCTTTGACGGTCTGGTTTACCGGTGGCGGGAATCACAGCCGTCACCGCATCGTGACTGAGCGAATACTTCAAGAACATCTGCGCCCATGAGCTGATGCCAGCTTCCGCGGCCCAACCGGGAAGTGCTTTGTCTTTGACGCGTCCAAAAAGTGCTCCATCGTCGAAGTTTCGATTCGTGAGCACGGCAACGCCGAGATCCTTGGCGAGCGGCAGCACGCGCTTCTCGATGCCTCGATGCGTCACTGAATGATTGATCTGCAGAAAGTCGGGCTTGCTCTGCTGAACGACATCAGCGATCTCATCGTGCGCTGAGTCGACGTAATGCGTCACGCCGACGTATTTCACCTTGCCTTGCTTCTTCAGTTCGCGCGCGACTTCAAGCTGTGTTTTCCAGTCACGCAGATTGTGGACCTGAAGCAATTCCACTTTGTCGGTGCGTAGACGCTTCAGCGTGTTGTTGAACTGAGCCATGCCTTCTTCACGACCCGTAACACCGGAGAGTTTCGTCGCAATGAAGGCCTTGCCTCGTGCCCCGAGTTCGCTGAGCAATGGGCCGAGATTGTCTTCTGCATTGCTATAGGTCGGCGCAGTATCGATCAGGCTCGCGCCGCCCGCGAAAAACCGCTTCAACACTTCGCGCAGTGCCTCGTACTCCTCACTGCCGGATGCCACTTCGAAACTGCCCGAGGTGCCCATGCCGATGGCGGGGACCCATTCGCCCGTGGACGGAATCTTGCGCTTCAGCATCTGACCGCTCTGTGCGGCGTTGGCGAGAGACAGCCAGCCGAATTGTGAACTCAACAGGACTGAGGCCGCAGCGAGCGATGAATCGCGGACAAATTCCCGACGTGTAGTCATTCCAGTCTCCCTTGAGGATTGCAGGCACACGGCCAACGTCGGTTCGACGGATTGCGTCAGGTATTGGTTCCGCCGGCGTAAAAGAAGAGGGCTCCTGCGGTCGCAGGTGGCCCTCGCGCAAGCCCCGATACCGAAATGAGCAGGTAGCGCACGACCCACGAGTCGAGCGCGCACGCCTGCCAAAAATATTAGATCGAGATCGCGGTCTGCTTCTGAGGCAGGCCTGCATAGAGCAATGCGATGCCGATCAGTGCGACTCCAACTGCGGCTGTCAACGCAGTGGCAGCGCCCGAAAGCGTTGCGGCTGCAACGCAGACTTGCCAATTCGTCCAGATCAACGCGATGAACGCGATGCCGAGCACCACGACACCGATACCTGCGAGCAGAAGTGGCTGATGGGTTCGCGAAAGATCGGCGCCTTTCGAGATGTCGACCTGATCGAATCGACCGCGCAGCCAGATGTAGAAAATCAGCAGCGATATTGGATGCATGAGGCCAGCGACGACGAAGACGATCTGCTGATTGCCCGTCCATTGAACCGCCAGCGCCGCGAGCAGGGTCATGAACATTCCGCCGATGCCGCCGGTGGTTGCGCCCAAGCCCACGACCGATCCCGAGACTTTCGCCGGAAAGAGATCAGTCGCCGAGGTGAAAATATTCGCTGACCACGCTTGATGACATGCAGTCGCAAGCGTGATGAATGCGACGCTCACGGCGAAGCTGTCCGTGTAGTAAGCGATGATCGAGCCAGGCATGCATGCCGCAGCGATCATCATGGTCGTGAGGCGCGCCTTGCCTACGTGCCAGCCGCGCTTGATCAGGTGACCGGAAAGCCATCCGCCTGCAATCGATCCGAACGTTGCGCCTGTGTAGATCAGTGCGAGGAGTGAGGCGCTGCGTAACGGATTCTGTCCGCGTTCACGCTCGAGATAAGAGGGAAGCCAGAAAAGGAAGAACCACCACACCGGATCTGTGAGCAGTTTGCCGAGCAGGAACGGCCAGATCTGTCGGTAGCGCAGCAGCTGCGTCCACGGGAGCCTGATCGCTTCCTGGCGCGCTGGCTGATCCTTGCGGATGTAGTCGAGTTCTTCTTTGCTCAGCTTGGGATGATCTTCCGGCGCAAAGAAAAATCGCTGCCAAAAAATCAGCCAGACCAGACCGATGGCGCCGATGGCAACAAACGCCGACTGCCAGCCGAAAGTCACTGCGAGCCAGACAGTCACGAACGAAACGATCACGCCGACGTTCGTACCTGAGTTGAACCAGCCGGTCGCGAGGGCGCGTTCGCGCTGTGGAAACCACATTGCGACGGCTTTGATCGAGGCTGGAAAATTTGCCGCTTCGGCAACGCCAAGGAAGAAGCGAACCATCGCGAAGCCCACGACAGTTCCGACCAGTCCATGTGCAGCCGCCATCACGGACCAGAGAATCAGCGCGGCGGCCAGGCTCTTCTTGACGCCGTATCGGTCGATCAACCGACCCGTGATTGAAGGGAAGGTCGCGTAGGCGACGGTGAACGCGAACGTGACCCAGCCATAGTCGACGTCGGTCCATCCCAAATGGGATTGCAGCGTCGTCTTGAGAACAGACAACGCGTTGCGATCGATGTAGTTGATCGTGGTCGAAAAGAAGAGCAGGAGGCAGACGACCCAGCGATAGTTGCCGACCTTGGCGGGCGTGGAGACCAGAGCGGCACTCACTGTGCACCTCCGGAATGTGTCCTGGCGAAAGACGAAGAATTCGGGCACGACAGCATTGCGCTGCCATGCTCACAGGCGAGCAAACCGTTCATCGCTATCCCCCAAATCCGATGGGACGCTCGCCTTCACGGCGTCCCGGCTGTGTTAACGCTACCAGCCGCGTGGCACTACCACGCAGCGATCCTATGCATCAGATTGCCAGCCGTCGCGCCATTTCCTTACGCTTCGAGGCAATTTCGGAACGCGCCTTTTCAACCGCATCCGTCTCGGTTGCGGCCAACATCGAGTTGATCACGCGATCCAGGTGTTCGTGCATTGCTTTGCGAGCTGCTTTCGGGTCGCGACCCTGCAAAGCCTTAAAGATGCGCATGTGATCGTCATGGCGTGGCTGCACGCCAGCGTCTCTGGCGCGATCGAACATCTTGCGGCACATGGGTGACTTGTAGCGCATGTCCCATAGCGTCTCGACGACGCTCGCGATGGCGGAATTGCCAGTCGCCTCTGCAATCGTGATGTGGAACTTGCGATCGGCCTGTTCGCCAGCTTCGTTATCGTGATTGGCGGCGAGCTCCTTCAGGAGCCTGGAGAGCTTCTCTATTTCCTCATCAGTGATGATCGCAGCGGCGAGAGCGGCAGATTCACCCTCGAACAGGCGGCGAGCCTCAGTCACCTCGAATGGGCCAATATCGACATCCTCGGTGGAAGCCTCCGGGAGAGGTGCCGCGATGACGTAGATGCCCGATCCACGTTTCGCTTCCGCCACCCCGTGCATCTCAAGGGCAATCATCGCCTCCCGAATAGTCGCTCGGCTGACGTCGAACTCTTCAGCCAGTTCTCTTTCCGGCGGAAGGCGAGTTCCCGGTGAATAGGTGCCGCTGCGAATGGAGGCAATGATCGAGTTCGCCACTTTTTGATAAAGCTTCGGCGCGTTGTGCGGACCGATGTCTCGAGTTTTTCTGTGTGGCACGCGTCACTGCCGGAGTATTCACGTCCGGCCCTTGTCAGCAATCGGGGTTGGTCAGGCCAATTATGCTGGGCCGCGCTTTGCATACGCAACCACCTGGAGGATTCTGTTAGCCCTCTCAATCCCGACGTCAAACCAAGCGTCGGAATGTGTTGAGGAAGACTGTGGACGAGTCATCAGTGAACCTCGACAGGTCCTAGATCTGCTGAGATGCTGATTGACAACCCGAACGAGCTCCATCCAGAATCAAGTGGACTGGCCACTTCGGAATGTTGAGGAAAACCATCCCTCTGCGGAACGAAAGTGGCTCGTCCGGGTGGCAGCACAACTGCCGGCCGTCGAGTTTGGGGGAACGGTGAGGCGTAGCCGAGCCGCGTGAAGGTCAAAAAAGCGAGTTGCAGCACGCGCTCGCGCATTGCGATTAACCCCGCACTTGGCGTATTGTCTGGCGACCGTATGGTAGCGATATCAGACTGCGCGACACCCGAGCGTAGGAAGAATTAGAGACACGCGGGCGATCAGGGGTTCAGCCGTATGGCGAAGCTCCCGGCGATCCGCAGAGTCGACAGAGCAGAGGGTGTCCTCACGGCAAACTCGTTAGCTGACCCCCAAACAGCGGCGAGTCGTGAGGGCATGTGGGAAGGAGGCGAGCTCCTCGTCTCCTTCCCCTCTTTAATCGGGTGCGCAATGAAACGCTCTTCTGATCGCTTCTATTTTTCCCGTCGTCAGTTCGTCTTGAGTGCTGCTGCAACCACTGCAGCCACGTCCTTACCGTTGATTCTTCCCGCTCGAGTGTTTGGTGCTGATGCGCCAAGCAAGCGCGTTCGTGTGGGACAGATCGGCTGTGGCCGCATCGCTCAAGGCCACGACATGCCCGGTGTTCTGAATTCAGGGCTGGCCGACATCGTTGCCGTTTGCGACCTGGATTCGAAACGCGCTGCCGATGCGAAAAAACTCATCGAGACTTTCCATCGAGAGAAAGGCACACCCGCTCCCGACGTGCGCGTCTTCTCGCACTATGAAGAACTGTTGCAGATGCCGGATCTCGATGCCGTCGTCATCAGCACACCGGACCATTGGCATGCGGAGCCGGCGCTTGCGGCAGTGATCGCAGGAAAAGATGTCTATCTGCAGAAGCCGTTCACGATGACGGTCGCTGAAGGCAAGCAACTGCGTGACGCAGTGGCAAAGTCCGGGCGCATCCTGCAGGTTGGAAGCCAGCAGCGCTCGACACCTCAGTTCCGCCAAGCTTGTGAAGTGGTTCGCTCAGGTCGCATCGGTCACGTTCAGCGCGTCGAGATCGGATTGCCGATCGATCCGACCAAGCCGGACGATCCGCAGCAACCCGTGCCGTCCAATCTCGATTACGAGCGTTGGCTCGGCAGCACACCGAAGGTGTATTACACGGAGCAGCGAGTGCATCCGCAGGCTGATTACAGCCGCCCAGGCTGGCTGCGCAACGAGTCTTATTGCTTAGGCATGATCACCGGCTGGGGCTCGCATCATTACGACACGATGCATTGGGCACTCGATACTGAACTGAGTGGTCCTTCGCGCGTGGAAGGAAAAGCAGATTTCCCGACCAACAAGATCTGGAACGTGCATGGAGCGTACGACATCGAGCTCACGTACCCAGGCTCGGTCAAGGTGCACGTATCGGATAAGAACCCCAATGGTCTGAAGTTCATTGGCGACGAAGGATGGATTTGGGTGACGCGCGAAGGCACGACGACTTCGAGCGATCCAGTTACGCCAGGTCAGAAGCTTCCGCCACTGGATGCCAGCGATCCACGCTTGCTGGATGAGAAGGGACTCAAAGTACAGTTGCCGCGTAGTAGCGAACATCACACAAACTGGCTCGAGTCCGTGCTGTCGCGCAAACAGCCGCTCGCTCCTGCTGCCATTGCGCATCGAAGCAATAGCGCATGTGTCGTGAGTTGGATTGCGATGAAACTTGGACGGCCCGTGACGTGGGACGTAAAAACAGAAAGCTTCCTCAATGATCCGCAGGCGAACGCAATGCTGACCCGGGCTGAACGTGCGCCTTACGGGATTGGCAACCTGCTCGCGAAGCATCGCTGATCCATCGACCACTGCGTTGCCCGATCTCCGGGTATGGGCTGCGGCACGCCGGATCGGTTCCAGCTTGCCGCGTTCTCATACTCGTGCAAGCAAGTGCCGAGCTTCTCTTCCAACTCCAGGATTTCGACTATGAACCTTCGCCACTTTGCCGGTCGCGAACTGCAAGTGCTGCTTTGTGTCGCCGCGTTGCTAACGGGAACGGCTGCAAAAGCTGAGTGGGTCAGAGATGAGAACTCCATCGCCTGGCAACGTAGCGGCCACGATGTGTGGAAGTTCACTTTCGATCCAGCGAAAGGTAAGCCGTTCTTTCACCCTCTGACGGCCGGATCAGAAAGCCTCACCAACTTCAAACCGGAAGACCATCCGTGGCACTACGGGCTCTGGTTCTCATGGAAGTACATCAATGGAGTGAATTACTGGGAGGAAGATCGCCAGAGCGGACACGCGGAAGGAGCCACTCGCTGGAGCAACGTTCGTATCGATCCACATGCCGATGGAAGTGCAGAGATTCAAATGGATCTCACCTACGCGCGGCCTTCAGGAAAAGTGGATCTCACCGAGACGCGAGTGCTCAAGGTCTCGGCGCCAGCGGGCAACGGCGGCTACACGATTGATTGGGCTTCGACGTTCACAGCGGGAAATGACGGTGCTGAACTGGGACGAACACCGATGCCAGGAGAGTCCGATGGCAAGGTGAATGGTGGCTATGCAGGACTGAGTGCACGGCTTTCTTCCAAACCGGCTGAAATGACAGTGGTGACACCTCAGGGAACGATCGGCAAGTACGAAAGTGATCGCGCGCGGCCGAACGCGTTGGCAATCGGTGCGAACTTTACTCGCGATGGACGCAGCATTGGCTCGCTCGCCATCTTCAACGATCCATCGAACCTCAGCGAGCATGCACCGTGGTACGTCGTCAATTCAGCGGACCAGATGCGGTTCATCTGTGCCGCGATACTGGCGCCTGCGGTACGCAAGCTCTCGCCCCATGCTCAATGGAAGTTGCGCTATCGCATCGCGCTTCAGCCGGCTGCCTGGACGCCGCAGACACTGGACGCGGCCGCACTCGAGTGGAATCGTGCAGCGATCATGCATTCCACTGTGATCGATTGGAATGAAGTGCCCGCGAAGAAAGCCGACGTGCGAATTCTGCGTCAATTCTTTCAGGCTCCCACGGCGACGCTCGATGAGCTCGAGTTGCATGTCACAACGCTCGCAGCGGGCGAAGCCTCACACCCGCCGCATCAGCATCCGAACGAGGAACTCGTGATCATCAAAGAGGGCACGGTCGAAGCCTTGGTGCACGGTGAATGGAAGCGCGTCGGGCCAGGTTCAGTGATTTTCAATGCATCCAATGAGTGGCACGCACTGCGCAACGTCGGCGATGGTCCCGCGACCTATCATGTAATCAATTGGCATTCGGCTCCGCGATTGACTCCGTCTGCCCCATAGAGACGCATATTGAAATGAGTGAGGCGTTCGCCTTGCTGCATCGAATGCTCAGCTCGTAGCGCAGCGCGCTGAGCTGTCCACGGAACTGCAATGGATTCGACAGAGTTCCTGCCGAACTATTCCAGTTCAGTGGTGCGCATGAGTTCGTTCGAATACACGTTCGGCATTGAGGAAGAATATTTCGCGGCTCAGGCTGACGACGCGGGCCTCGCGGCGCAGATACCAGAACAAATACGCAAGCGGGCACGAGAGGAACTCGGCGAAAGCGTCACCTCCGAGCTGTTGCAGTCACAGATAGAAGTGGCTTCGCCTATCTTCCACGACGTGGGGCAGGCGCGCGAAACGATGTTCATGCTGCGTACTCGATTGAACGCGATGCTTGAGGAAGAACAGCTGCGCCTGGTCGCAGCCAGCACGCATCCGCTGGGCGCCTGGCGCGAGCAGCTGGTAACCGAGCAGCGCCGCTACGACAAAGTGCTCTCTGATTTCCGCATCATCGGCGAGCGCAATCTGGTCTGCGGAATGCACGTGCACGTCGCCGTACCCACAGGTGTGGATCGAGTGCAGCTCATGAATCGCGCCATGGCGTGGCTGCCACTATTTCTCGCGTTGAGCACGTCCTCTCCTTTCTGGGATGGCAGGCTGACGGGGCTCATGAGCTATCGGCAAGCGATCTACGATGAATGGCCGCGCAGTGGCATTCCGGATTTCTTTCAGGATCAGCGCGACTACGATGCGTTCGTCGAGCTGCTGCAGAAGGCAGATGCCATCAAGGATGCGAGCTTCCTGTGGTGGGCGATTCGACCGGCATTGAGATATCCCACCTTGGAGCTGCGCATCGCTGATGTCTGCACGCGCCTGGAAGATGGCATCGCGCTCGCAAGTCTGTTTCGCTGCCTAGTCGCGACCCTGGTCGAGCAGCCGCAGCTCAACGTGCATCACTCCTCACATACCCGAAGACTCATCGATGAGAATCGATGGCGATGCAAGCGCGACGGAATAGATTCCACCATTGTCGATGAGTCGCGACAGATGGCAATTCCAGCACGTCAGGCCATCGACGAATTGCTCACTCTCGTAGGCGAACAGGCTGAGCGGCTGGGCTGCTCGTCCGAGTTGGCGCACATCCCCAACATCCTGCAGGATGGCACGAGCGCGCACGCACAACTTCGCATCTATAATGAGAGTCGCGCGAACGGCGCGAGCAGCGATGGGGCGTTACGGGAAGTCGTGCGCTGGCTCATTGACGCGACGATCGCAAAGCCAGACGGTGCCACTTCAATCTCATGAGCGAGCGAAAGCGAAAAGTCATCATCGGTTTGTCGCCAAGAATTCTGCGCCAGGTGCCGCGCGAGCTCGGGTTTCGTGACAAGACACTTCAGTATCTCGAGCAGTCAATGGCGCATTGTGTGATGCGTCTCGGCGCCGTTGCCGTGATGATTCCCACCGTGGAGCATTCCAGTGACACCAGTCGCTGGGAAGTGACGACTGAGGATTACGTAGGCGAGCTCGATGGATTGATCCTGCAGGGCGGGGCTGACATCGATCCTGTCGTCTATGGCGAGCAGCGCACCGATGTGTTGGGTCCCACTGATGCAGTGCGTGATCAGTTCGAGCTCGAACTGCTTCAAGCGTTCGCGAGCGCCGACAAGCCTGTGCTGGGTGTGTGCCGCGGGATGCAACTGATCAACGTCGCGTTCGGCGGAACGTTGTATCAGGATCTGCAGGCCGCCGGCGTCGCGAAAGCGGCGCACCGAGTGCTCGAACTGTATGACGAGCACGCGCACGAGATTGAGCTTGTCCGTGATGGTTGGTTGCAGAACATCTATAGCGGTGTCGACAAAACCCAGGTCACATCGATCCATCATCAGGGAATTCGGCGGCTCGGCGATGGACTGCGCGTCGACGCAACCTCACCCGATGGAGTCATTGAGGCCGTGCGTCACGACAAGCATCGATTCATTGTTGGAGTTCAATGGCATCCCGAGTTTCACGATGCACGGTTCCCGTCGCTCTTGCCGACCGACCCGTTAATGAAGGCTTTCTTGCAAGCAGCAGCACAGCGGCGCGGCGATGCACGAAGCGTCAGTGCTCCCGGGCGCGATGAATGATCCGGCGCACATGCGCTCACGAGTGACCATTCGAGACGCACAGGCCGGCGATGCAGAGGCCGTGCTGCAACTCATGCGTCAACTGGCAGAGTTCGAGGGCTATCTGGATCGATTCGCCGTTACGGTCGATGACTTGCTGAAGCGTGGATACGACTCAACTCGCGAGCCGCAGTTTCATATCAGCGTCGCGGAGACTGCGGGGCAATTGATCGGCTATGCCTTGACGTACCTCATTCCGTTTACGTTCGATCTTCGGCCAACACTCGTGCTCAAGGAGTTCTTCGTCAGCACCGAGCATAGAGGGGCGGGCATCGGGCACATGCTCTTCGCATCAGTGCTCGAACATGGCCGAGGCAAGAAAGCACGATTGCTTCGCTGGCAAGTCCTGCCGTCCAACGACGCAGCTGCGCGGTTTTATCGAAGCTTCCGCGGAAGTGTGGATGGTGTGTGGGATAACTGGGTACTGGAGCTTTAGTCCAGCCTCAAGGTACGCGACAGACCCGCTGCCAGGTTGTGACGATTCGCAGGACTCTCTCGTCTGCATGCGGCCATCAACGCAGTCAGTCCAGGTGGGAGAACTTGAAAACGGCTTGTGCCTACCCACTCTGATCCGTATACGAGCAGCCAGGCGCAGTCATGCCCACGTTCTCTGTCCTCGATCTCTCTCCCATCGTTGCGGGCTCGAATCCTTCCAGCTCGTTTCGCAATACGCTTGACCTCGCGCGACACGCAGAGCGTTGGGGCTACAAGCGCTTCTGGCTCGCAGAACATCACGGCATGGCGGGCATCGCGAGCGCTGCCACCGCAGTGGTCATCGGGCACGTGGCTGCCGGAACTGAAACCATTCGCGTCGGTGCCGGCGGCATCATGCTGCCCAACCATTCACCGCTGGTGATCGCTGAACAGTTCGGGACGCTGGAGGCATTGTTTCCGGGCCGCATCGATCTTGGGCTCGGGCGCGCTCCCGGTTCCGATCAACTCACGGCACGCGCGCTCCGTCGAACATTGACCTCGGATCCCGACGAGTTTCCGCAGGACATCGTTGAACTCCAGACTTACTTCCAGGACCCACCGGGTCTGCGTGTGCGCGCGATTCCGGGTGCGGGAGCGAATATTCCGCTGTGGATTCTCGGTTCGAGTCTCTATGGTGCTCAGGTAGCGGCTGCGTTCGGATTGCCTTATGCATTCGCTTCTCATTTCGCGCCTGCGCAGATGATGCAGGCCATTCAGCTCTACCGAGATGCCTTTCGTCCGTCCGCGCAACTCGATCGTCCTTACGTGATGCTCGGGTTCAACATCTTCGCTGCCGAGACAGACGAACAGGCAAAGCTCATTGCGACTTCGATGCAGCAGGCCTTTGTGAATTTGCGAACGGGCAGACCGGGTCAGTTACCCCCGCCTGTTCCAGGCTATCTCGATCAGCTCGGCACGTCTGAACGTGCGCTTCTGAGTGAAGTGCTGTCGTGTTCTGCGATCGGCTCAGTAGCGACCGTTCGCGAGAAGGTTCGCGAGTTCATCCAGCGTACTCGTGCAGACGAGTTGATCGTAGCGTGCGGTGTTTTTGACCACGAAGCGCGCCTCAGGTCGTATGAACTGGCGGCTGAAGTGCGAGACTCATTGATGCGCTCTGATTCGATCTGACTCACATATATATGTGAATGTGTTTGTCCTGAGCGCAGACGATCTCAGCACCGGGCTCTTGAGCCAGCAGGTGTTCTCAAGCAAGCATTCATCGAACTGAAGTGTTTCCGTCGCCCGGTCACGGTGCTGCATCCGAGCCGTGACCAATTTAATGCTTCGGATCGGAACATCATTGGCTGTCGCCAGTTGCACACATAAGCGTGTCCGGCCCACTGTGATTCGTCGCGACCACGCATCGAAAGCATCCCGAAGCAGTGATGCTCACACATTCGAGTGCCAAGCCTCGCGCTGCTACTCGTGACACTCGCGTGATTCATCTAGCGCGCGGGAACAAAACTCTGTGGTTAATACTTGTTCACCGCGAGTGAGGTCTGTGCTGATCGATTGATTCGCATCAGATGCATGCCGTGTCCTTGCGCACCGACGCTACGATTCGCGGATGGATGCGAGAGTTGAAACGTGATGACGTATCAACTTGGGGCAGAGCGAGTTTGGGCGCATCATGCATGAGCACGAAATGTTGTTCTGTTCGCGCTGCGTATTTGACGTGTGGAATAAGTTTGTCAGCACAAGAATTACAAATCACTCACGGTCGGGCTTGAGTTGTCTGCTGTTGGAAACATGCGGACCCGACGGAACGGTAATTGCTAGAAGAGACACCGGGCAGGTGTTCGAAGTGGGATCGGGGGCGTGCGCGTTCGCAAGCAAAGGACGGCAAGCGAGCGTTGGATGTTTAAGTGGAGCCCGTATGCGCGCCAAAAGTTTGATTCGAGTTTTCGTCTTTGGTCTTGCAGGTCTGACTTCGGTCAGCACCCTGGCCAATGCAGATTCAGGTTCAGGTTCCGGCAAGGTGATCATGCTCGCCAATGCCGGACCCCATACGTTCGGCTCGACTGCATCGCCGCAGTTCGTGCGTTCACCCAACTACAACTCTTATCTGGATTTCTCCCAGCAGGTCGAGCTGGCTCATGCCGGACCGATCTTGCTGAATACACAGATGACGCGGAATGCACGCAGTGTGTCCTTACCGGCCGCCGCGGCAGCGCCGCGTTCGTTCGAGGACTCCTTGCTGCTGGCCCTGCTCGGACTCACGCTGATTGCCTATCAGCTGTTCCGCAAGCACAGGCTGCTGCGACCGCAACCGTTCACTCTTTGATCGTCGCGGGTCTGACCGCTTATGAGTAGTACGGGGTATTCGGAACGCCCAGCTGTTCCCGTGATCGGGCAGCGGAGGTGGCGCGACCGTTCAGGCGACGTCAGTGCGAGCGAGCCCGTCACGGTGTTCGCACTGAAGTCGCTGCTCTATCCCATCATTCCGGTGGTGACGCTGATCGCCTGCCTGTTCTATTTCCATCAGCCTCTGTATGGGCCATACCTGCTCATCGCAGTGCTGGCATTCCTGGGCGTTGCTGATCTTCTCGATGTGGTTCCGATTCGCATTACGCCTGCGTCGGTCATGGCCCTTCGCTCCTTGATCGACATCTGGTTCCGCTGGGGCATGCTCATGATCTTTCTGTGGGCATTGCTGCGCCTGTCGCGTCTCGGCCTGGTGTTCAGCCCCTCGGTGTTGAACTGGTGGGCGGTGGTCACGCCTTTTGCTTTATGGATCGGTGAGCTCGGCGCTCAACACCTGTTGCAGAGAAGTAATTCGCGCTCGCGTCGCATGCGCAAGGCAGTGATCGTCGGTGCGACCAGCCTTGGCGTCCAGCTGGAACAGAACATCGCCGGAAGAGCCACACTGCAGATCAACGTAGAGGGCTACTTCGAAGATCGAAGCGTTCCGCGACTGCCCTCCGAATGCGTCGGCCGCATCCTCGGCCAGTTGAAGGAGCTGAGCGACTACGTCACTCGGAACAACGTGGACATCGTGTACATCACACTGCCCATGGCTCCGCACCCTCGCATCATCGATCTGCTCAGTTCCTTGCGGGACTCGACTGCTTCGATTTATTTCGTCCCCGATCTGAAAGTCTTCGAGCTGGTGCAGCCACGCTTTGATCTCGTCGACGGCATTCCCGTCATTGCAGTCTGCGAGTCGCCGTATTACGGCGTTCGCGGCCTGGTCAAGCGGTTGAGCGACATCGCGATCTCTTCAGTAGCGCTGATCGCGCTGTCTCCCATTTTGCTTGCGTGCGCGCTCGGCGTGCGACTGAGCTCGCCGGGACCGATTATTTACAAGCAGCGTCGCTATGGCCTCGATGGCAAGGAAATCATCGTTTTCAAATTCCGCTCACTCAGTGTCGTGGAGGACGGCGCGACGAGTTACACGCAGGTGGGGCGCAACGATTCTCGCGTGACGCGCTTTGGCGCGTTCATACGCAAAACATCGCTCGATGAGTTGCCGCAGCTCTTCAATGTTCTGCGCGGTGACATGAGCATCGTCGGCCCGCGTCCGCATGCAGTGGCCGTCAACGAACAATATCGTCGCCAGATTCCTGGCTACATGGTTCGCCACAAGGTCAAACCCGGTATTACCGGTTGGGCTCAGGTGAACGGGTATCGCGGTGGCGACGATCTCGACTCCATGACCATGCGCATCACGCTCGATCTCGAGTACCTGCGCCATTGGTCGGTCGGGCTTGACCTGATCATCATGCTAAAGACGGCTTCGATGGTTTGGAACGATCGACATGCGTATTAAAACAAACTCAAAAATCTCTAATCTTCAGTTAGTGCTCCTCGCGACTCTTCTATGCGCGCTGCTGACTAATCTTGCGTGGGCCGACGGCACGGATGACTACCGGCTCGGACCGGGAGATCTCATTCGCATCGCAGTGTTCGGCGCACCTGAAATGTCGAGCGAAGTGCGTGTCGCTCAATCGGGTGCGATCACAGTCCCTTTGCTCGGCGCCGTTCAAGTGGCGGGTCTGTCGACTTCGCAAGTTGAGCAGCTGCTTGCTGGCCGATACTCGGCGGGCGGTTATCTCAAGCAGCCGCAGCTCGCAGTTCTGGTGATGGAGTATCAGAGCCAGAAGATCTCAGTGCTCGGTCATGTCACCAAGCCAGGACAGTACTCGCTGCGAGCGAGTGGTCATGTGCTGGATGTGTTGGCGGAGGCGGGCGGAGTGCTCGCTGCATCGGC
The DNA here is from genome assembly GCA_045810085.1 of Povalibacter sp. Classification (GTDB taxonomy): domain Bacteria; phylum Pseudomonadota; class Gammaproteobacteria; order Steroidobacterales; family Steroidobacteraceae; genus Steroidobacter. Next base: position 16,578 of record JBJMWN010000264.1, read on the forward strand.
CGCGGATCATGCCGTGCTTACTCGGGCGGACGGCAGCAAAGCCGAGATCGATCTGGAAAAGTTGTTCGATGGCGATCCTTCCCAGAACTACGCAGTAACCGGTGGCGATCGACTCTATGTGCCGCGCGCCGATCAGTTCTATGTGTACGGGCAAGTGCAGCGCCCGGGCATGTACAAGCTCGAGCGCAACATGACGGTGGCTCGCGCGATTTCTGCGAGCGGCGGTTTGACCACACGTGGCACTGAACGTCGGCCCATCGTCAAACGTCGCGATGCCGATGGCAAGGAAAAGGAGTACACGGCGCGCAGCACCGACATCTTGCAGCCCGATGACATTCTCGTGATCAAGGAAAGCCTGTTCTAGACAGCGCTGGAGAGTTCGCATGAGTTTTACGCAGCTGATCCGAATCCTGTGGGCGCGCCGCCGCCTCGTGCTGTTGACGACCATCACGGCCGTCGCGCTTGCTTTCATCGCGTACCTGGTCATGCCGAAGACTTACGTCGGCACGACTTCGATGGTCATCAATGCGCGAGCAGCGGATCCACTCACGGGTTCATCACCCAATCTGCCCTCCACGACTTCCGTCATGGCGACGCAGATCGATGTCATTACCAGTCGTGCAGTGGCGCTCAAAGTGGTCGATGGACTGAAGCTGCCCACGGATGAAGCAAACGCAGAGCGCATGGGGCTGGACATGCACACTCGCGAAGGATGGGCTTGGGAGCTGCTGCAGCGTTTGACGGTCAAGCCTGTGTCGGAAAGTAACGTCGTTCGAATCAAGTTCGAAGATCCAGATCCAAAATTTGCTGCTGACGTGGCAAACGCCTTCGCCCATGCGTACATGGAAACCAACCTGGATCTGCGTCTGGATCCAGCGAAGCGCCAGAGCCAATGGTTCGAAGAGCAGTTACAGAACCTCCGCGCTGCAGTTGAGGATCGGCGCGAAAAACTCTCTCAGTATCAGCGTGCCCACGGAATCGTTGCGACAGGGGAGCGTATCGACGTCGAGAACGCAAGGCTGGATGAGATCTCGCGTCAGTTGCTCGAGGCACAACGCAATGCTCAAGGTTCAAATGCGCGGCTACGTCAGGCCCAGAACGCGACCAATGGAGATCGGTTGAACGAAGTGCCGGAGATCATGGCGAATGGTCTGCTGCAGTCATTGAAGGGCGATCTGGTTCGCGCGGAAGCCAAGCTCGCGCAGATCAGCGAGCGCTACGATCGCAATCATCCGCAGTACATCAGTGCTGCTGCCGAGGTTCAGTCGCTGCGCCAGAAGATCGCGGCAGAAGTCTCCAGCGCGAAGGGTTCTATCGAGCAGTCCTCGCAGATCGCACAGCGTCAGGTTGCGGATCTGCAGCGCGCGTTCGACCAACAGAAGGCGCACATCCTCGAGCTCAGCCGTCAACGCGATGAAGTCTCGGTGCAGGAACGCGAAGTGCAGAACGCGCAGGCGGCCTATGACGCGGCTTTGCAACGCGCGAGCCAGTTGCGCCTCGAAAGTCAGCTCAACCAGACCAGCGTGTCCATTCTCGATTCGGCGATTGCGCCCACGAGCCCGGCTGGCCTGGGATTGATCATCAGCTCGGTGCTCTCTTTGATCTTCGGTTTCATCCTCGGCTCGGCGCTCGCGTTGATGATGGAAATGCTGGACCGCCGTATTCGGGACGGCGATGAGTTGGTGAGCGTTGCGGGTATCGAAGTCCTTGGAGAGGTGCCGCGTCTGCGCGCCAGCTTCAAGCCACAGAAAACACCGCTGGTGCGCGGCACGCGCGCGGTTCTCGAAGGCGGCGCTGCCTGAAGTTGCATGGACGCCGAGCCGATGAGCACATCTGGTCGATATATCAAGGCTGCTGAAAGGGAATCTATGGCAATCAACCCGGTACCGTCGGACGTCCACAGACCGCACCAAGCGATCGGTGAATTGCTGGCCGAGTCAGGCCTGCTCACAGAGCACGACGTAAAGCGCGTGCTCGCACATCAACGCAAGCGCGGTCTGCGTTTCGGCGAAGCTGCTCGCAGCCTCGGTCTGGTGACTGCGGAAGACATTCAGCAGGCGTTGTCGCGACAGTTCAGCTATCCGTACATTCGTCGCGGGGAATCGGGACTGCATCCGATGCTGATCAGTGCCTATCAACCCTTCGGCGCCGGCGCCGAGGCGTTCCGCATGTTGCGCAGCCAGCTCATGCTCCGCTGGTTCGACAAGGGCAAGAAGGTGCTCGCCGTGGGCGCTCCTCGCAGCGGCACTGGATGCAGCACGCTGTCTGCGAATCTCGCGGTGAGCTTTGCTCAGCTGGGCGAGCGAACACTGCTGCTCGACGCAAACTTCCGCAGTCCTTCGCAACACAACCTGTTCGGCATGTCCGCGGAGACCGGCCTGGCCGATGTGCTGCTCGGCCGTTCGAGCGTAGATAAATCGATCGTTTCAATCGCACAGCTGAATGGTCTCGCGGTGCTGTGCGCGGGTCCGATCCCACCTAATCCGCATGAGCTGCTCAGCAGTCGGGCGATGCAGTATCTGCTCGAGCTCGCCAAGGAGATTTACGACATCGTCATCATCGATGCGCCGCCCGTGCTCGAGTACGCGGACGCACAGATGATCGCATCGCGAGCGGGCGGATACGTGTTGGTCACGCGTCGCAATCGTACGCGCCTGGCAGACATCGCTGCGGTCCAGGAACGGCTCGCGCCCTCGGGCGCTGCACTGCTCGGCGCAATCGTGAACGATTGACGTCAGCGATGATGGCCACCGCCCAACTCAGCGATTCCGGATTCATGTCGGGCTTTCGCCCCGCACATGCTTCGCAGGTGTCGCGCTCGCGATGGCCATCGCGGCTGATCGTCTACACGCCCCTCTTGTTCGCGACCGTGTTCGCGAAGTTCTCGCCGGCCGGAGCTCTGTTCCCCAATATCGGCATGCTTTTTCCGGTCGTGCTGATGACCCTGGCGATCGGTCTGCTGAGCAATCGTCTGCGTTTCGTGCCGACGCGACTGGCGCTTTACCTCTTGATGCTGTCGGTACTCGTGCTGGTGCAGGTGTGGAGGGGCGAGGCCTTCTCTTACGGGTCGCTGGCAATGATGGCGCTGCTCGGACTCGCCTACGTTCCTGCAGTGCATGACGACTCGGTCACTACAGAAGATGCAATGAACTTCTTCTGCAACCTGAGCTTCGCGATCGCACTGGCGGGAATTCTCCAGTTCGCGCTGCAATTTGTCGCGGGGCCGGAGATTGCTTTCCCGATCGAGCACTTCGTTCCTGATGCCCTGCGTACGCACGGATACAACGACATGGCCGTGCTCAGGTACGGATCGCACATCTATAAGGCGACCGGCTTCGTCATGCTGGAGCCTTCGGTCTTCTGTCAGCTTTGCGCGCTGGGTCTCACCGCTGAGCTCGCGACCAGGAGTCGCGGATGGCGATTGGCCAGCTACTCCGCGGCAATCGTCGTGTCGTATTCAGGGACAGGCCTGCTCATTCTCGCGGTGACGCTTCCCATGTTGGTCGTGATGCATGGCCGCTGGGATCTGCTGCTGCGCGGACTGTTGCTGGTCGCTGTGTTGGCCTTGCTTGCCGAGCCACTCAATCTGACCGTTACTCTGAGTCGTGCGGGTGAGTTCAATTCAACGGGCTCGAGCGCCTTCCAGCGATTCGTCGGCTGGACGGAATTGTTCGCAGACAAGATGTGGACCTCGCCTGTGCGGGCGATGTTCGGCTACGGCTCGGGATCGTTTTTCGATGCCGCGGCGGGCTACAAAGCGGGTGAGATGGCGCACGCCAAGATCATTTTCGAGTTCGGCATTCTTGGCGCGCTGTTGTACTTCGCTTTCATTTTCCATTGTCTACTGCGCACGCGAGCCCCTCTTGTTGTGAGAGCGGGGCTCCTGGTCGCTTACTTCATGAACGGTGCGTACTCGCCGACGATCACAGGATTTGCGGCAACGCTGCTGCTGTGGCCTTCGCCGTATCCGCCGGCCAGGAAGACCTCAACGTCACCGGAGGTTTCCGGTGAGCAATGACACTGTGCGACGTGACGGCGCGATCGACTTCGTGCGCGGTGCCGGCATTCTCATGATTGCGGTGGATCATCTCGCCTATCTGGCCGAGAAGTTCAACACACCTGATTTCATCAACCCGTTCATCACCTGGATCCGCATCGGCTGGTCGAGTGCCGCGGAGTTCTTCGTGTTCTTTTCGGGGTATCTCACGGGCCTGGTCTACGCGAAGACACTGCAGGTCCATGGACCTGGGATGATGTGGGCACGTGCGGGGCAGCGGTCATGGCACATCTATGTGGTTAACCTGCTGACGTTGTGCGCTGTCTTCGCAGTGCTGCATGTGCCTGGGTTTTCTAACGCACAGCTTGCCCGGATTACTGAGATCGACAACCTCTTCGACTATCGCGCGGCTTCCAGTCTGATGGCATTTCTGGAACTGCGGTTCGCGCCATTCTTCTTCGAAATTCTTGGGCTGTATGTGGTGCTGTTGCTCTTGGCCCCGGCGATTCTGCTCGCTGCACGATTCAACAGCATGGTCGTACTTGCAGCGTCTGTTGCTCTGTGGGCGCTCGTACAGCTGGATCTTGCAGATTCCATCACGCCGCATCTGGCCGCCACGCGAAGCTTCAATCCGCTGGCATGGCAGTTGATATTCGTCTTGGGGATGCTGGCTGGCACGCATCGCATCTTCGATCGGATCCGAGAAACGTTTCAGCGACGATCTGTGCTGATGGTGACAGGGGGTCTTCTGCTGCTGG
>JBJMWN010000265.1:0-6576 GCA_045810085.1 Povalibacter sp.
TGAATACGCCCACTTCAGGCATTCCGATCCCTGCAGCTTGGGCATGACGACGTACTGTTTCGACCAGCCAGTGCTCATCAGCGGTGCGCGCCTGTTCGATCACCTGGACGCCCATCGAGCGCTTCGCTGACCACTTCGAAATCGCCAGCGACAACAAGGAACCGCTGAAGCCAAGAACGGCGGAAAAGACGAGCAGGTTGCCCATGTCCAGGCCGACACCTTGCTCATCCAGAATACGATCGACGCCCAGCAGGCGCAGCGTGACGCTGAGCACCAGAAGGATGGCCACGTTCGTGGCGACGAACAGAAGAATTCGCTTCATGACCGGCCCGTGATTGTCGTCCGCGCTGGCGGACTACGGGCTTAACTGAGGCTCGCAGCGGATGGTTTCAAGCTTGAAACAGCGACTCTCAGGATCGCGGAGCGATCGGCGAGTCACATCTGAGAAAGTTCTGGAGGTGCTCTGGTCCCAGAGCGTTGGGGAGTCGAAGAACTCGGCTCCCCGGTCGGAAAAGAACTCAGCAGAGAGGAGAAAAATCAGCCGTCGTCGCGATCGCTGTAGTCATCGTCGAGGTCTTCGTCGTCCTCATCATCATCCCAGTCGTCATCGTCCTCGTCTTCGTCCCAGTCTTCGTCCTCTTCTTCGACTTCTGCCGCTGCTTCCTCGCCCTCAGCGGCAGGCGCGTCACTGACCCAACCTTCGGGCTGGGCCGAGCGCTCCAGATCCAGCTCGTGCCAGGTATCGAGGTCGATCTCCTCGATGTCGCCGTTCTCGTATTGGATCTCGATGAGTTCCTCATCGGGATCGACAGATACCACCTGAAAGATCTCGTTCTCTTCCAGATCTTCAAACCACTGCCCTTTGATCGGGTCGTAGTCTCTTCCCACGTGACACCTCAAACGAAAAGAAATCGGCGATAGAGCGGCGCCAGGAAACCGCAGGTCGACCGGCCGCGGAATATTAGGGGGTCCGCCCCGTGACAGGCAACAGAACAAACTGTGGCGCTCGTGATCTGCTTCACTCCACGCCCGCTGTGTGAGGGAAAAGATCGGCAGGCAGAATCGCCGGCAGCAGTGCAACAACGACGGCGTGGTCGAAGGAGTTCGAGGACAGCTGCTAGACTGCCGCGCCTTTGCGTTCCCTGCTCGGTTGCGGGGCAGACCACCTCGCACCAGGCCACCACGATAACCATGAGCGTCATCTTTTCAAATCCGGTCGCAGGCGATTCGCAATGAGCGCGGGAATCACTGCGGCACCCTCACCTTTGACCCAGGCTCGCCGAGTCGTCATCAAAGTCGGATCGGCGTTACTGGTCGATTCCACCAGCGGTCAGCTCAATCGTTCATGGCTCGAGACACTCGCCTCGGACGTGCATGCATTACGTGCGCGGGGTCAGGATGTTCTGCTCGTGTCCTCCGGGGCGATTGCACTGGGTCGTCGCCATTTGGGTCTGGAACCCGGTCGTCTCAGGCTTGAGGAAAGTCAGGCTGCGGCCGCCGTGGGGCAGATTCGTCTGGCACATGCCTGGAAAGATGTGCTGGAACAGCACGGGCTGAAGGTGGCGCAGATTCTGTTGACGTTCGGCGATACCGAAGAGCGCCGCCGCTATTTGAATGCGCGCAGCACGTTGGGAACGCTGCTCCGGCTGGGAGCGATCCCCGTCATCAATGAGAACGATACGGTCGCCACTTCCGAGATTCGCTACGGCGACAACGACCGTCTGGCCGCACGCGTCGCACAGATGATGAGCGCCGACTGCCTGGTGCTGTTGTCGGACGTGGATGGCCTGTACACCGCAGATCCCACGCGGGACGCCTCGGCGCAGTTCATCCCGGAGGTGCGTCGAATCACGCCTGAGATCGAGCGTATGGCCGGAGGTGCGTCTTCCTCGGTGGGCTCGGGCGGCATGGCCACGAAGATCGCGGCGGCCAAGATCGCCGTCACCGCTGGTTGTCACATGTGCGTGGCGGCAGGTCGCGAAACCCATGCCCTGCGAAGAATCGAGGAAGGCGCACGTTGCAGCTGGTTCTATCCAGCAGCGACGCCTGCGACCGTTCGCAAACAATGGATTGCTGGCACGCTTAAACCTGCGGGTGAGGTTTGCGTCGATGCAGGCGCGGCTGTGGCGCTGCGTGCAGGCAAGAGTCTGCTGCCGGCGGGTGTCACCAACGTGGTGGGTCGCTTCGAGCGCGGCGATGCGTTGATCGTCAGGGACGCTGAAGGACTGGAGATCGCGCGCGGCTTGTCGGCATATTCAAGCGATGACATGCAGCAGCTGCAAGGTCGCAAGTCGGCGGAAATCGAAGCGCTTCTCGGATACCGCGGCCGCGACGAAGTCATTCACCGTGACGATCTCGTCATCACGGTGGAGGCGTAGCGCTCAGTTGTTCAAAGGCGCGCTAACGCCGGTTCACGGGAATGTCGAAGTAGCGGCTTGCCGGTGGATCGCTCGCCGGAAACGTATCTTTAATCGAATCATCGACAGCGGCATCCTTTAACGCCGTGGGCCTTTTCTTGTGCCAGCGAGAGCCGATTCCACGCAATGCTGGCGACAGGATCAATCCGAGCGCTCCCAGCAGCGCCAATTTTTCGACAAGGTCCAAAGCAGATGATCTGCGCATAAGCTCCCCAGGCGTGGATGAATGATCGGGCGCATGTGGTCGCGCGGCTCAGGATGAATGAATGGTCATTCGAAGAGTTCCGGCCAGCACCGTCTCGCTTGCTGCGCAACCTCAGATCAGAGGCGGTCGCGAGCCTGGAAGCAGAGGGATCCTTCTTCGGATTCAACCGCGCGGAGGCACGATCGGGTGCGAGCTTGAAAGCCCGCCATCCACTGCGAACGCCTGGCCCGTGACGTACGAGGATTCGTCAGAGGCCAGGAACAGCGCCATCGACGCAATTTCTTCCGCCGTACCATGGCGCCGCAGAGCGTTGAGCTGACCGATCTTTTTCTCCGTGCCACGCGCGCGAGCCTGGTCGAAAATGAAACGCGTCATGCCCGTTTCGATCAGGCCCGGACAGATCGCGTTGATCCGTACGCCGGTGCCGCTGAGTTGCCACGCAGTCGTCTGAACGAGACTGATGATGCCCGCCTTGCTGGCGCTGTACGGCGATCCACCCGCACCCGAGCGCAACCCAGCGACTGATGCCGTACAAATGATCGAGCCGCGACCCTGGGCTGTCATGACACGAGCAGCGTGCTTCACGATCAGGAACGCACCGATCAGATTCACCTTGAGCACCTCCATCCAATGCTCCAGTGTCTGCTCTTGCAGCGGAATCAAACCACCACTGATGCCCGCATTGGCGTAACAGATATCCAGTGAGCCGAAATGCTCGAGTGCTGCGGCGATAGCTGCCGCAACGTTCGCCTCTTCGGAACAGTCACAGATGCGGGCGAGCGCCTCACCGCCAGCGGTGCGAACTGCGTCTGCTGTTTCTTGGACAGAGGTATCGCGATCGGCCAGCAGGACCTTCGCGCCTTGCGCGGCGAATACCAGCGCGCTCGCACGCCCAATGCCACTCGCTGCTCCGGTGATCAGCGCGGTTTTACCTGCGAGTCTTTGCATGGCGACCTCGTCGGAGAGACGAACATTCAATGCGGCCGCGCCCTGCTGCGACTAAGCGGCTTTCGAGGCGCGTTGGGCGACGTTCACGATGGCCTCGACGAGCGCGTCATGGAACATCGGCGGCAGATCGTGACCCATGCCGGGAATGATTCGAAGCTCAGCGCCGGGAATATTGCTTGCAGTGTCGCGCCCGCACGCTGGAAGGATCAGAGGATCATCCGCGCCGTGAACAACCATGGTCGGTGCCTTGATGCGACGCAAGCTGGCGCGTCGATCCCCACTGGCAATGACCGCAGCCATCTGTCGCCCGAATCCGGCAGGACAGTAGCTGCGCGTGACCTCACCGATGACGCGCTCGCGTGCACGCGCATCGTCGAACGGCGCGGCAGGACTTCCAAGTACGCGCATGGCTGCGAGCGCATGCTGCACGTAAGGCTCAAGCGTGCTCGGATGCGGCGCGCGTGACATGACCATCGCCGAGGCTGCGGACGTCGGTGGAGGCAGAGCAAGGTTGCCACTCGTAGACATGATCGACGTCAGTGACAGCACTCGCTGCGGGTAATCGGCTGCGATGATCTGCGCAATCATTCCGCCCATCGATGCTCCGACGAGATGAGCGCTGCCAATGTGCAATGCATCGAGCAGTCCCACCGTATCCGAGGCCATGTCTTGAAGCGTGTAGGGCACGCTCATGGGAAGCCCTGCCATGCGCTGCGCCATCAACGTTGCCACCAGCGGGACCGGCTCGTCTTCCAGTTTGCTCGATAAGCCGATATCGCGATTGTCGAAGCGAATGACGCGAAATCCTCGCGCGACGAGTTTTTCGCACAGTGGCAACGGCCAGCGCACCAATTGCGCGCCCAAGCCCATGATCAGCACCAGTGCAGGATCCGAGAGCGAGCCGAGCGATTCGTATTCGAAGGTAAGACCGTTAGCGTTGATCTGGGGCACGAAGTCGATCCAGCGTGACGGGCAGGCAGTGTGCTCAACGCCGCCCCCGTGCTGCAACCCATCGTTGCTCATTTTGCGATTCTTGCGGGCCGGGCCTCGGGCTAGAATCGGGTCATGAACGCTGTGACGCCGTCGATTGACCACATTCCCGCCGTGATGGAACCCATGGGACGCGCTGCGGTGGATGCCGCGCGCGTGCTCGCGCAATCCGATACTGCGACGCGGAATGCCGCGCTCCACGCTGCTGCGGCAGCGATTCGACAGAATCGAGCGGCGATCCAGGAGGCCAATCGGGTCGATGCGCAGCAGGCGCGCACTGCCGGGGTTTCTGCCGCGTTGATGGATCGTTTGCTGCTGGACGATAAGCGTATCGAGTCGATGGCCAAGGGCATCGAAGACATCGCAGCGTTGACGGATCCGCTGGGGACGGTGATCGCGGATTGGACACGGCCCAATGGTCTGCGCATTCAACGCGTGCGCGTGCCGCTCGGTGTGATCGGGATCATCTACGAGAGTCGCCCAAACGTGACGGCCGATGCCGGCGCGCTGTGTCTGAAGTCTGGCAATGCAGTCATCCTGCGCGGCGGTTCGGAAAGCACACACTCGAGCCGTGCCATTCATGAGTGCCTGCTCGCCGGCTTGCGATCGGCGGGTTTGCCAGAAGCTGCCATTCAGCTCGTGCCAGTGACTGATCGTGCTGCAGTGGGCTACATGCTTTCTTCAATGACCGATTTCATCGATGTGATCGTGCCTCGTGGCGGCAAGAGCCTGGTCGCTCGCGTGCAGCAGGAAGCTCGTGTGCCTGTCATCGGACATCTCGAAGGCGTGTGTCACGTTTACGTCGACCGCGATGCTGCTCTGGATATGGCTCGGGACATCGTGCTGAACGCGAAACTGCGTCGCACCGGTATCTGCGGAGCGGCGGAGACGCTGCTGGTCGATCGCGCCAGTGCGAGCACGCATCTGCAACCGTTAATCAAAGCGCTGCTCGATGCCGGATGTGAAGTTCGCGGCGACGAGGCTGTCCGCGCAGTGGATCCACGCACGAAGAGTGCAAGCGAAGAAGATTGGTACGCCGAATATCTCGACGCGATCATCGCTGCGAAAGTGGTCGATGGCGTGCAGGGCGCGATCGAACACATTACCCACTATGGATCGGCGCACACCGAATCCATCATCACGAACAATGCATCGACTGCCGAAACGTTTCTGAACGGCGTGGACAGTGCCATCGTGCTGCATAACGCATCGACGCAGTTTGCGGACGGCGGCGAATTTGGCATGGGTGCGGAGATCGGCATCTCGACGGATAAATTCCATGCGCGTGGACCCGTTGGTGTCGAGCAGCTCACGAGCTACAAATACGTGGTGAGAGGGACTGGACAGTTACGTCCTTGAGTCAGCGATGCTGGCTACGGGGCCTGGCTCACAAAATCGTGCAGGGCCCATCGCCTATACTCGCGCTGCATTCGCAGCCGGTTCATCGCATGTCAAAACCAAAAAAACTCGTCACGGCCCTGGGTCTGTTTGTACTGTGCGTAAGCGCGGTGTTTGCGCAAGCGACTCGCGATCCATTGTTCGCGAGCTTGTCGACGGCCATCGATCAGGCTCGACAGTCCCAAGTCGATGCGCTCGCACCCGCAAGCTTCCGGTCGGCCTTCGACGCGCTCCAGTCCGCAACCCGAGATGCGGAGAAAGGACGTAACCCCGATCGCGTCAAGACGACTCTCAATAGCGGCATGGCGGCGATCCAAAAAGCCAATGCCGCTGCTGCGAGCGCACGCGAAACGTTGCGCTCGGTCGTAACGACGCGTAGCGATGCCATCAATGCAGCAGCTCCAAAGCTGGCCGCTGAGCAATGGCTGAAGGCGGACGAGCGTTTCAGAGAAGCGACCGCCGCGCTCGAGCGTAACGACGTCAAGAATGCTCAGCAGCGCGCCGCAGAAGCAGACGTGCTGTTGCGCGATGTCGAACTCGTCGCGATTCGCAATCGAGTGCTGAATGAGTCGCGCGGCCTGATTGCACAGGCAGACGCAGCGTAGGTCGAGCGTTTCG
>JBJMWN010000266.1:0-20899 GCA_045810085.1 Povalibacter sp.
CGCGACTCCATCGAGAATGGCCTGACGAGACTGATACACGCGGCCGCCGGGACGAGTCAGCTCGTAGATGCTCTGATAACCGCCGAGCGCGGTCTGCACGGCCCATTGTCCGGTGACATTGCTGCACAGACGCAGTGAGGAGAGCTTATCGAGCGCATTCAGATACTCGCGAGCCGGTTCAACTTCGCCTGAAAACACTGCCCAGCCGACGCGATAACCACACGCGCGATAGACCTTCGACAAACCCGAGAGCGTTGCGCACAGCGTGCCGTGGACGAGCGATGCCATCGGAACGAACTCGGCACCGTCGTACAGAATCTGATCGTAGATCTCATCACAGAACACCACGAGGTGATGCTTCTCCGCGATGCGAGCGATGGCTTCGAGCGTGGCACGCGAATAAACGGCACCCGTGGGGTTGTTCGGATTGATGACTACGATGGCACGCGTGCGGCTCGTGATCAGCGCTTCGATGTCGTCGGGAATCGGCTCGAAGCCGTTCTCCGGACGACACGGATAATGAACAGCGCGTCCACGATTCAAAGTGACAGCTGCGGTCCACAGCGGATAGTCCGGGCTGGGCACGAGCACTTCGTCATCGGTGCAAAGCAATGCGCGCAGCACGAGATCGATGAGCTCGCTCACGCCATTGCCCATGTAGACTTCTTCAGCCGTCACGCCACGAACACCGCGACTTTGCTGCTGCATCACCACCGCTTCGCGCGCCGGGAAAATCCCCTTCTGATGGCAATAGGCTTCGCTCGCTCGCATGTTCTCAATCATCGCGAGCCGCATGGTCTCAGGCGTACGGAATCCGAAGACACCGGGATTGCCGATGTTCAGCGGAATGATGTCGTGACCCATCCGCTCCATTTCATTGGCGCGCCGAGCCAGATCGCCGCGAATTTCATAGCGAACGTTGGCAAGGCTCGAGCTGGGGCGGATGGTGCGCATGGGTTTCAACAACTGCTTGCTGCGGACAACGGCGACTGGTCAGAAAGATAACAGAATACTGAATATGCACGTCTGCACAGCCAACGACTGTGGCCAGCATCACAGTCACTTATGCCTTCCGGTCGCCTGCCAGTCGCCAGCAACCAGCAGCTTTCAGTGCTCCATCAACAGCGATCCGAACCCATCGATCTTGTCTTCGATGCCCGCGCCGCGAAGAGCATGCCAGTAGGTGCACGTGTTCACGGCGAGGACCGGCTTGCCAAGCCAGCGTTCGGCTTCAGCGGCGACCTGGGCGAATGCGAGATTCGTCCCGACCTGCAGGATCAGTTCGACGCTCGGATCGTCCACTTCCCGGACGGCGCGGCGCAGGCGTTCCGGTGATTCATGAGCCATCAACAGCGGGCTGTTGCTCTTGAGCCCGAGCAAATTCACCACCTCGAAGCCGCTGTCGGTGAAAGAGCGGCGCACCTGTGCATCTCCCGACGGCATGTAGGGAGTGATCAGTGCAATGCGCCGGATGCCACCATACCGTTGGATAGCGGCTTGGCAGGCTTGGCTGCCGAGCACCACCTTGACGTGTGCCCGCGACTCCAGATGCGTCTGCAGCGCTGGTGCTTCCAGGGTGCCTTCCCAAAAAGTCTCAGCCGTCATTGCCATGATCACCGATGTGGGTCCACACGCCATGACCGCATCGATCGAGGTTTCCACGGCGCCCCGGACGTCGCTCATCATGCGTGCGAACTCTTCTTCAGTTCCCACGGGTGTGTCTGGGATCACCACACGGGTCAGCTGATTGGTGACGCCACGCGGCCGCATGGCATCAAGCTCCGGCTGCACGACGGTGTTCGTCGCTGGAGTGATGACACCAATCTTCAGTCGCGAAGCCAGAGCATCAGGCATGGATTGACTCGAAGTCTCGTTCTCGGGCGTGAGAGTCTAACGACTCAGTGGCGGCGTTGCCGGTGCTGTTTCTCAATTGGTTCCGATGTTCGGAATTGCCGGTTTATCAAGCATTATTCGACAGTTCCGCTACTTGCCCGGCGGTTTGACTCCATCCCAGCCTTCCAGTAGTTTGCCCGGCCCCTGCCCGACCGCATCGGTACGGGCTCCGCGATTCGCAGTCACCTCACTGGAGCGCTGTGTGAGCAAGATTCTGGTCGGCCTAAAACGCGTCGTTGATTACAACGTCCGCGTGCGTGTGAAACCTGATGGCTCGGGGATCGTCACCGAAGGCGTCAAGATGAGCATCAATCCCTTCGATGAGATTGCGCTCGAAGAGGCGTTGCGTATTCGTGAGAAAGGCGGCGCCACTGAAGTGATCGTGGTCAGTATCGGACCGGCAGACACGCAACAGCAGTTGCGTACGGGTCTGGCAATGGGCGCCGATCGAGCCATCCTCGTTCAGAGTGATGTCGCCGTAGAACCGCTTGCAGCCGCGAAGATCTTTCTCAAACTGATCGAGAAGGAATCACCTCAGATCGTGCTGCTCGGCAAACAGGGCATCGACGACGATAACAATCAGACCGGACAGATGCTGGCGGCGTTGTGGAACCGACCGCAAGCGACCTTCGCATCCAAGGTTGAATTGAGCGGCGATAAAGCACGGGTTACACGCGAAGTCGATGCAGGACTTGAAACCCTCGAGATCGATTTGCCGGCCGTGATCACCACCGATCTGCGTCTGAACGAACCGCGCTACGTGAAACTTCCGGACATCATGAAGGCCAAGAAAAAGCCTTTGGAAACCACACCCGTCAGCGATCTCGGTGTCGATACCACGCAGCAGTTCAAGACGGTCAAGTTCGAACCGCCGGCGGGCCGGACCAAAGGCGTGATGGTGAAGGACGTAAGTGAACTGGTCGCAGCGCTGCGTCAGAAGGGGCTGATTCAATGAGCAGAGTTCTCATCGTTGCCGAGCACGCAAACGGCAAACTGAATCCTGCGACATCCAAATGCGTCACGTGCGCAGCAGCCATCGGTGCCGATATCGACGTGCTGGTGCTCGCTGCGAATGCGAGCGACGTCGCGACCCAAGCTGCTGCGATCCAGGGTGTGAAGAAGGTTCTGAAACTCGAGAATGGCGGCAATGCTGAGCCGGTTGCCGCGATCTTTGCGCCTCAGATCGTGTCGGTCGCAGCCGATTACACACATGTGTTCGGTCCGTCGACGACGTTCGGCAAGGACCTCATGCCCCGAGTCGCAGCACTTCTCGGTGTCGGACAGCTGAGCGACATCATGGCTGTCGAATCGCCCTATCGCTTTCGTCGTCCCGTGTACGCAGGCAACGCCATCGTGACGGTCGAAGCGTCATCGGACAAGAAAGTTGTTGCGACCGTCCGCGTCGCATCCTTCCAGGCGGCGGCGAGCGGAGGTAATGCCACCATCGAATCAGTGACCTCGACTGCTGAAATTCCGACTCATACGCGCTTCGTAGAACGGTCGGCTGCGACGAGCGGTCGTCCGGATTTGCAGACAGCAACACGTGTGGTGTCAGGCGGCCGCGCAGTTGGCAGTGCTGAGAACTTCAAAGTCATTGTCGCGCTCGCCGATAAACTCGGCGCTGCCGTGGGCGCTTCTCGTGCGGCAGTCGATGCGGGTTACGCAGCCAATGATCTTCAGGTCGGGCAAACCGGCAAGATCATCGCGCCGGAGCTGTACGTGGCGGTCGGGATCTCGGGTGCGATTCAGCATCTCACCGGCATCAAAGATGCTCGAACCATCGTGGCCATCAATAAAGATCCGGAAGCCCCGATTTTCGAAGTAGCCGATATCGGTCTCGTGGGCGATTTGTTCACCATCCTTCCCGAGCTCGAAAAACAGCTGAGCGGCTAGAGGCTCAGCTGTTTGGTTTCGACTCGGCTTGATGGTGTTTGCAGCTCAGAGCTGCTCGAGCACGTACTCTGCGCTTGATACCCGGAATTCACCCTTCGCCTCGACGTTCACGTTCTTGACGACGCCATTGTCGACTACGAGCGCGAACCGCTGGCCGCGAGTGCCCATTCCGAAGCCCGTCGCATCCAGTTCCAGACCGAGTGCCTTGGTGTAATCAGCGTTCCCGTCAGCAAGCATGTCGACCTTGCTGTCGGTGTTCTGCGCCTTGCCCCAAGCCTTCATGACGAACGCATCGTTCACAGCGAGGCACGCGATCTTGTCGACGCCTTTCGCTTTGAGCTGAGCAGCCTGCTCGACGAAGCCTGGCAGATGCTTGGCATCGCACGTGGGCGTGAAGGCGCCCGGGACCGAGAACAACACGACTTTCTTGCCCTGGAAGTATTCGTCTGCACTCACCTTCTGCGGTCCGTCTTTGGTAACGAGCGTGAGCGTACCGCTCGGCATCTTGTCGCCGACTTTGATAGTCATGGTTGCATCCTCATGATGAAGCGAAGTGCTTCGCTGGGCTGCGAAGGATGCGTCAATCGAGCGTTACAAAGCCAGCCGGATCGACGTCCCAAATAAAAATCGGATCTCCACTTGCGCAGAGATCCGATCGGGTTGTCCAGGACGGGACAGCCTGAGTCTTACAGCAATCGCAAGGCTCCGCGAGCACCCAGAATATGGGAGCGCATGAGTGCGGCAGCCCAGTCCGGATCGCGAGCTTCCAGCGCTCGTACGATTTCAAGATGATGCGAGGCGCTGCGAATCAGATCCTCGTCCTGATAAGTCTCGAACGTCTTCATCATCATTTGTGCTTCGATCAAGGACGACAGTGCATTCGCCAGGCGAGAGCTGCCCGAGCATTCCTGGATCCGGCGATGAAACTGACTGTTCAGCTCGCCGATGCGCTCGAGATAGCCTTCGCGCTTGCTCAACGTCTCGTGATACTGATCTTCGGCAAGCTGACGCAGTTCAGTGATGCCCTCAGTGGTCATGCGACGCGCGGCGCGAGCCGCACCGTAGGCTTCCAGCAGTGCACGCAACTCGAATACATCGTCGCGATCTTCGCTGGTCCATTCCGTGACAATCGCACCCTGATGCGGAACGAACTCGAGCAGTCCTTCAGCATGCAGCTTGCGTAGCGCTTCGCGGACAGGTGTTCTGCTGACACCCGCTGCTGCTGCGACTTCCTGTTCAGTGATTCGCGAGGAGGCCGGATAGACGCCGCGTACGATGCGCTCGCGCACCGTTTGATAGGCCTTATCCACTGCTTTAGCCATGGGATTCCTTCGAATTTTGAGAGAGCCCTGTGGGCCCGATGGCGCAGTGTATACGGGCGGAATACCGCCCGGACAGCGTTGCACACCGCAAGTGACACCGGTGGCCGCGAATACCTGCACGGCGCCCGATTCCGGGCTGCAGATTTGACTGCAGAACTACGTTCAGAACGTCCGCTAAGTCTCAGAGTTTGCGGGGAAAGCCGCCTGCTTTGGAAACCATACCCGGCACGGGTTTTGCCCTAATCCGTTCCAGCCAATGGGCGACTTCGATCAACTTGTACAAGTCGATACCCGTGTCGAATCCCGCCCGCGAGAGCATGTACACGAGGTCTTCAGTGGCCACGTTGCCCGTTGCATTCGGAGCAAAAGGACAGCCCCCTATTCCGCCGACACTTGAATCCAGCGTCGCGACGCCTGCGGAGACCGCAGCAAAAGCGTTTGCCACCGCTGTATTGCGAGTGTTGTGAAAGTGACAGCGCAGCGGAATCGACCCAATGACTTCCTGAGTGCGGGCTACGAGCTCAGTGACTTGGGTTGGTACGGCAACGCCGATGGTATCCGCTATCGCGATTTCAACAGGATTCGACGCAGCGAGTCGGCGTGCGATATCGACCACCTGCTGAGGCGCGACCTCACCTTCGAACGGACATCCGAATGCAACAGATATGGTGACCTGCGCGCGAATGCCCGCAGCAGCAGCCAATGGAGCGATCTCCTCCCAGGCGCGCAGCGTGTCTTCAATCGGCGCTCCCTGATTTCGCTGGGCGAAACTTTCGGTCGCCGCGGTGACCATTCCGATTTCACTGCAGCCTGCGGCTTGTGCGCGATCGAAGCCCCTGCGATTCAACACGAGCCCAACGTACCGCACGTTGCCCTCTTTCTTGAGCCCTGCGAGCACGGCTTCCGCATCAGCCATCTGAGGCACGCGTTTCGGATTCACGAAACTGGCGACTTCGACGCGCCGGATACCTGCATCGGTGAGCTTGCGTATGAGCTCGAGCTTGAGCTCTGTCGGCAAGACGTCGGCTTCACTCTGCAATCCATCACGCGGGCCGACTTCGACGATTTCCACGGAGGGCATCAGATCACCATTGCTGTGGAGTCAGAGTGCTATTGGAGGAAATCGAAGCGCCGCAGTTCCTGACCTGAACTCGTGATCTTCCGATAGACATGTGCCGCACACGCTAAGTCCTGGAGAGCAAGGCCGGTCGAGTCGAAGATCGTGATGTCGGTGCTGTTCTGACGGCCTGGTTTAACGCCAGCGACAACGTGGCCGAGCTCTGCATAAATATCACTTTCGCTGAACAGTCTCTGAGTGAGAGGCACGTTGATCTCGCCGCTGTGCGTGGCCTGTTCCAGATCATCCACCACGACTCGCGCCGCAGCCGTCAATGCAGAAGCGAGCTCCTGCTTGCCAGCGGCATCCGCGCCGATCGCATTGATGTGAGTGCCCGGCTTGACCCAGTCGCGTTGAACGATAGGTACACGGGCTGGCGTGATCGTGGTGAGAATGTCGGCAGCTCGCACCGCCTCCTCCGCCGTGGCTGCGATGCGAACCACGACCCCGAAACGATCGGTCGCTGCACGCGCGAACGCATTGGCTCGCTCCGTATCAACGTCGTGAACGAGGACGTGCTCGATCCGTGGTCGCACAAGCAGAATCGCTTCCACCTGGGTGTAAGCCTGATTGCCGGCACCAATGACGGACAACACCGAAGCATCGGCACGTGCGAGCAATCGCGTCGCTACGCCGGAAGCTGCGCCCGTCCGCATGCGTGTGATCGCGGTCGCATCCATGATTGCCAGGGGAAAGCCCGTCTGCGGCTCGAACAACGTCAGCGTGCCGATGATGGACGGTATGCCGCGATTGCCGGGATGCATGTTGATGTTTTTCACCGCTGCGAAACCCAGCGGTGCCGCGTAGGCCGGCATTGCTCGCACATCCCCACCGGGCAAATCCAGATACACCTTGGGTGGCATCTGAACCTGACGTCGTCCATGCAATCGAAAAACCTCATCCACCGCTGAAAGTGCGCCACGCATGTCGAGCGCGGCGATGACCTCGCTTTGATTCAGGATAATGGTGCCGTGGGTCATTCGTCGGAATCGGTCACTGCACCCAAGGACGCACTGCTGACGCTTCGCGCATATTTGGCCAACACGCCACGGCGTGCGTACGGTTCGGGAGCGCTCCACTTCTTGCGACGATCCGCGAGCACTGAGTCTGTAACACTCATTCTGATTTCACGCTTCACCGCATCGATCGTGATTTCATCGCCGTCCGCGATCAGACCGATCGGTCCACCCACGGCAGCTTCGGGTGCAATGTGGCCCACCACGAATCCGCGACTGCCACCTGAGAAGCGTCCATCGGTGATCAACGCGACTTTGCCGGCGAGTCCACGGCCTGCGATCGCACTGGTCGGACTCAACATCTCGCGCATGCCAGGGCCACCTTTTGGACCTTCGAAACGAATGACCACTACATCGCCTTCGACCACAGCGCCGTCGAGGATTGCCTGGAGCGCTTTCTCCTCACCGTCGAACACTCGCGCGCGACCGGTGAACGAGAGACCTTCTTTGCCTGTGATCTTGGCCACGGCGCCGTCGGGCGCGACGTTTCCATACAGAATAACGAGATGACTGTCAGGCTTGATTGGATTGTTGAACGCGTGAACGATGTCTTGGTTCTTCGGATAGGGCTTCACGGGTTTGAGATTCTGCGCAAGCGTTTTTCCGGTAACCGTCAAAGAATCGCCGTGCAGCAAACCCTGGTTCAGCAGCATCTTCATCAAAGGCTGAATGCCTCCGATCTTGATGAGTTCCGACATCGCGTATTTTCCGCTCGGGCGCAGATCGGCGAGTACTGGCACGCGTTTGCCGATCTCAGTGAAGTCATCGAGCTCGAGCTTCACATTCGCCGCATGCGCGATCGCGAGAAGATGCAGCACCACATTCGTTGAGCCGCCGAGCGCGATCGCGACTGTGATCGCATTTTCAAATGCCTTGCGCGTGAGAATCTGTGACGGACGCACATCGGCTTTCGCGAGCTGAATCACCGCCTTTGCAGCGTTGCGGCAGTCATCCAGTTTGTTGCCAGAGACGGCTTCCTGTGCAGAGCTGTTCGGAAGGCTCATCCCTAGGGCTTCGATAACCGAAGCCATCGTGTTCGCCGTGTACATGCCACCGCAGCTGCCGGGACCGGGAATCGATGTGCGTTCGATCTCCAGAAGTTCTTCATCGCCGATCTTGCCGGCTGCTCGTGCGCCGACGGCCTCGAACACCGAAATGATGTCGCGACGTTTCTTTCCAGGCTTGATCGTCCCGCCGTAAACAAAGATGGCAGGCCGATCCAAACGAGCGAGCGCCATCATGCATCCCGGCATGTTCTTGTCGCAGCCGCCGATCGCGACAATGCCATCGAAGCCTTGAGCGCCCGACACCGTTTCGATTGAATCCGCAATCACCTCGCGCGATACGAGCGAGTAACGCATTCCAGGTGTGCCGTTCGAAATTCCATCCGACACAGTGATCGTTCCGAACACCGTGCTCTTGCCACCCGCCTTGTCGACTGCAGCAGCAGCGGCCTTGGCGAGTTTGTCGATATGCATATTGCAAGGCGTGAGATTGCTCCAGGTGGAGGCAATACCAATCGCAGGCTTGCTGAAGTCGGCATCCTTGTAACCAACGGCACGCAACATTGCGCGACTCGGTGCCTGCGCGTAGCCATCTACGACGACGCTCGAATAGCGACGACTGGAATCTTTGCTGCGGGGAATGCGGGTTCGAGTGCTGACGTTGCGTTTGGCCATGATCAAGAGCGTTGATTGAGAAATGAAATCGATCGGGAAAGGCTTTCTACACGCCTGTATGCAGGTACGTCTACCCAGCAGTGCAAGCGATCCTCAGGTTCCCGTGTCTACGAGGCGATGCTCGCGCATGAGCACGATAAGAACGCCCACGAGTGTAATCGCGCCACCGATCAACATTCGCCAGGTGAGTTGATCGTGAAGCAGAGTCACACCGAAGAACACGCCGAACAGAGGCGAGAGCAATGTAAGCGGCGACAAGCTCGTCACAGGATAGCGGCTGATCAGGTAGTACCAGCCTGTGTGAGCGACGAGACTCGACAGTAAAGTCGTGAAAGCAAGTGCACCCCACCCGCTCCAGCTTGCGTTCCTGACTGCGTCCAATTGTCCGCTTTCGATACCAAAGCTCACGGCCAACAGGACCGGTCCTCCGAGAACTGCGATCCACGCTTGCAGCTCCAGAGGCTTGATGCCTTTCAGCCTCTTCAAGTAAATCAGCCCGAGTGAACTGACCAGACACGAGAAGATCACGAGCATCAATCCTTCCCAGTACTGAAAGGCCCGTGCATCGAACCCAATGATCACAATGCCACCAAATGCGAGCACGATACCGAGACGTCGACGCCAGCGAATCGTTTCGCCCAACAGCCACACTGAAAGCAGCGTAGAGAACGGCACGCTCATCTGACTCGCGATTGCCACCATCGAAGCATCCTGTACGTGGCGCACGCCTTCAAAGAGCAACGCGAACGCGCCTGGTCCCGTCAAGAAAGCTGCAGCGATCAGATTCCTCATCTGGCCGCGATGAATCTTGAGGAACGGAATCACCAGTGCAGCCACGGAGCCGAAGCGCAAAGCCGTGAAGAACACCGGTGGGAACTGCCCGACGCCGATCTTCGATGCGATGAGATTGAGACCCCAGATCAGGTTGATGCCGATCAGAAAGGCGAGGTCACGTCCGCCCAGCGTTGCAGAGTCCTGGCGAGCGGCGACAGTGGCGACGGGTTGTGCCAAAGGTCAGCTCAGAATGTCAGCCCGAAACGTCAGCGCGATAGCGAGACTTCAGGAATGCATAAAGTGCGCGAATGCATTGCGCCTCGCCGCCGACGGGGCGGCCGGGTCTGTCCTTGCTGTTCCATGCGTACATGTCGATATGGAGCCAGGTACGGGCTTCATTAACGAAGCGCTTGAGAAATAGCGCCGCGATGATGGCGCCGGAAAATCCGGAAGCGGAGACATTGTTCAGATCCGCAATCTTGCTCGACAGTTCGTCGTCATAGCCGGCCCAGAGCGGCATGTGCCAAAGCGGATCGGCTTCTGCCAGGCCGATTGCGACCAATTCGCTAGCCGTGCGTTCATCGTTCGAAAAGAGCGCTGGCAGTTCCGGGCCGAGTGCCACCCGCGCTGCGCCAGTCAGCGTAGCCATGTCGATCAGCAGCTCAGGTTTCTCTTCATCGGCGAGTGCAAGCGCGTCACACAAGATCAAACGCCCTTCGGCATCAGTGTTGCCAATTTCGACCGTGAGTCCTTTCCGTGTGGCCAATACGTCGCCTGGCCGGAATGCATTCGCGGAAATCGCGTTCTCGACTGCGGGAACGATGACGCGCAGGCGCACGGGCAGCTTTGCATCCATGATGAGCTCAGCGAGCGCAAGCACGGCCGCTGCTCCGCCCATGTCTTTTTTCATCAGCAGCATCGACGCGCCCGGCTTGATATCCAGCCCGCCCGAATCGAAGCAGACACCTTTGCCTACGAGCGTCACTTTAGGATGCGAGTTATCGCCCCACTGCAGGTCGATCAATCGTGGCGCAACGGCGCTTGCCCGGCCGACCGCATGGACAGCAGGAAATTTTTGTTCGAGCAAAGCATCACCGACCACGATCCGATGTTGAGCGCCGAATCGCTTGGCCAACGTCGATGCGGCCTCGGCCAAGGCTTCTGGCGTTAGATCATTCGCAGGCGTGTTGATGAGGTTGCGTGCGAGTGTCGTGGCCGAGCGCAGCCGTTCGACTTCTGCAAGATCGGCGCCTTCTGGCAATCGCAGCGAAACTGATTTCGCTGCCGCGCGGCGATAACGTTCGAACCGATATTCCCCATAGGCCCAGCCGAATGCAAAGGCTGTAGCTGCTGAAGCCGATAACGAATCGGTCAAGTGATATGCGCCATCCGGGAGACGATCTGAAATTCCCGCCGCACTCCAGCAGCTGAACTCAGCGGTGCGTTTGCCCATCCCGGCGATGACGCGACCGGGCTTGCCGTCTAGCTTTGGAATTAGGACGACCTTGTTGCGCTCGCCCTTGAACGCATTGGCGTTGAGCCAATTCGAGGTGACGTCGTCCTGCGTACGGCGCCAATTTTCAAACTCGTCTTCATAGACCAGATGAATAGGAACCGAGCCGGCCTGCGCTTCGCGGGTGAGCATGAGATGGCGACTGTAACGGGCAGAACGAGAAGGAGTGCTCAAAGGATATCAGGCTTGCTTGGGCAGCCACGGCCACGGACTGACGGCCCTCGGATTAGAAAGCGTAGCAACGTGGCTGCCACGTTTCGATTGTGTACAAGGGGTTGACAAGCTGCGCAGCCATATGGTGCTATCCGCCTGATTTATCAGACCGTCTTGCTTTCCCGCTGTTCATGTCGGCAGGCTCTTTGTAGCCAAAGCATCGTGAAGCGAAAGCCAGTGCAGGTGGCAAAATGCCAGCGGGACCTGCGGCTTAAGACGTCGGACGAGTCTTAACGTCGGATCAGGACACCCATTCGCAAAACGAACCCCGCACCGGCACGCCGAGGCGGGGTTCTTTTATTGTTGTTTCGACACGCTTTCAGGAGCGCAAATGCAGATCTATTCGCAGAAGGACGTCAACAAGAAGGCGCTGAAGGGCGCACGCATCGCGATTCTCGGCTACGGCAGTCAGGGCCGCGCGCATGCATTGAATTTGAAAGATAGCGGTTTTGACGTCGTCGTAGGCGTACGCAAGAGCGGCGCGAGCTGGGGCAATGCGAAGAAGGATGGTCTGCAGGTCGCTGAACCCGTAGATGCAGTGCAAGGTGCGGCGCTCGTCGCGTTCCTTACGCCTGATCTTTCCCAGAAGGATCTCTACAAAGATGTCATCGGCGGCATTGCCAAGGGCGCAACGATCCTGTTTGCGCACGGCTTCAACGTGCACTTCGGCTTGATCAAGCCTCGCAAAGATCTCGACGTGGTACTTATCGCACCGAAAGGCCCGGGCGGTCTGGTACGTCGCCAGTATGAGCAGGGTCGCGGTGTTCCTTGCCTGTTGGCCATTTATCAAAATGCGGCTCGCAAGGCGAAGGACAACGCCCTCGCCTATGCACACGGCATCGGTGGTACGCGCGGTGGCGTGCTCAAGACGACCTTCGCAGAAGAGACTGAGACCGATCTGTTCGGCGAACAGGTTGTGCTCTGCGGCGGTACGACTGAGCTCGTGGTCAAAGGCTTTGAAACACTGGTCGAAGCTGGCTATCAGCCCGAAGTCGCTTACTACGAAGTGCTGCACGAATTGAAGCTCATCGTCGATCTGCTGCACGAAGGTGGTCTCGCGAAGATGCATAAGTTCATCTCCGAGACGGCGAAGTACGGCGATCTCACCCGCGGCCCGCGCATCGTGAACAAGGGCACGAAGAAAGAGATGAAGAAGGTCCTGCAGGAAATCCAGCAGGGAAAGTTCGCGCGTCAGTGGATGAGCGAGAACAAGAGCGGTCGCAAGAAATACAACAAGCTCATGAACCAGGATCTGAAACACAAGATCGAAAAGGTCGGCGTGAAACTGCGCGAGCGTATGCCCTGGCTGCAGGAAAACGCATAACAGGACGGAACCGGACACCCGATGGCAACTTGCATCGGGTGTTTCGCATCCGCAGGTGACAGGAGTTCTCTCCCATGCCTATCAATGCCGCCAAGCACATCTGGTACAACGGCAAGCTCGTGCCCTGGGAGAGCGCGACGGTTCACGTACTCGCGCATGCATTGCACTACGGTTCAACGGTGTTCGAGGGCGTGCGCTCATACGGCACGGCGCAAGGCCCGATCATCTTTCGCCTCTCGGATCACACGCGCAGGTTGTTCGACTCAGCGAAGATCTATCGCATCGACATTCCTTATTCGCCTGCTGAAATCAACGCAGCCTGCAAGCAGGTGATCGTCAGCAACGAGCTGAACAAGGGCGCCTACATGCGGCCGTTCGCGTTCCGCAGCTATGGCGAGATCGGCGTCGCACCAAAGGTCTCACCGCCCATCGACACAGTCGTGGCGGCGTTCGAATGGGGGGCTTACCTGGGCGCAGAAGGGCTGGAGAACGGCATCGATGTCTGCGTGTCCTCGTGGCAACGGCTCGCGCCGAACACAATTCCGGCACTTGGTAAAGCGGCCGGAAATTATCTCTCGAGTCAGCTCATCAGCATGGAAGCGAAGCGTCTCGGCTTTGCTGAAGGCATCGGTCTCAGCACCGATGGGACCGTCAGTGAAGGTGCAGGTGAAAATCTTTTCCTGATTCGTGATGGCGTGATCTACACGCCCGCCCTTGCGGATTCGATTCTGCAGGGCATTACGCGTGACACCGTCGTCAAGCTTGCACGCGCACACGGCTTCGAGATTCGCGAGCAGGCCATTCCGCGCGAGTTGCTCTATCTCGCCGATGAAATCTTCCTGACGGGCACTGCGGCCGAGATCACGCCGGTTCGCTCAGTGGATCATATTCAGATCGGCGCAGGTAAGCGCGGTCCGGTCACGGAAGCCCTCCAGTCAGCGTTCTTCGGTCTGTTCAACGGCAAGACGCCAGATCGCTGGGGTTGGCTCGAGGCTTGCGGATCTGACAAGAAGAATGCTGCCGTTGGCACCTGAAGACTTTGAACGAACGTCATCACAGATGTAACTCACTTCGGAATGCACCGCTTCAGAGATCTGCTGAGCACTCGTTCCCCATCTCCGAGTGCGATGACTGACTGACGAATCATCAACCCATGCGCAGAGGTGAACTGAGATGCTGTCAGTCGCCTCAAACGCTTATGTCTTCGACAATGAACCCTAAGACACTCTTCGAAAAGGTTTGGGAACAGCACGAAGTTGTTCCGGAGACTGCAGATACACCTGCAGTGCTCTACATCGACCTGCATCTCGTACACGAAGTCACTTCACCGCAGGCGTTCAGCCTGCTGCGGTCGAAGGGACTCAAAGTGCGGCGTACGGATCGCACTCTGGCCACGATGGATCATTCGACGCCGACGGATCCCAATGAAGTGTTCGGTCGCGTCCCGATCAAGGTCGAGTCGGCGGCGCGTCAGGTGAAAGAGCTCGACAAGAATTGCCTGGAGTTTGGCGTCGAACTTCTCGGCCTCGGCAGTGATCAACGCGGCATCGTGCATGTGATCGGTCCTGAACTTGGTGCGACGCAGCCCGGCAAGACCATCGTTTGTGGAGATAGCCACACGGCTACACACGGCGCTTTCGGTGCTCTCGCCTTCGGCATCGGCACCACTGAAGTGGGTCACGTTCTTGCGACACAGTGTGTGCTGCAACGTCGCCCTAAAACACTGGCGATCAACGTCAGTGGCAAACTCGCCGAGGGCGTGACCGCAAAGGATTTGATCCTCGCAATCATTGGCAAGATCGGTGTGTCGGGCGGAACGGGTCACGTAATCGAATATCGTGGCCCAGCGATCGAAGCGCTCTCCATGGATGAGCGCATGACCGTCTGCAACATGTCGATCGAAGCCGGTGCTCGCGCGGGCATGATCGCTCCGGATGAAACGACATTCGCCTATCTGAAAGGTCGCCGCTTCGCGCCTCAAGGCGCCGATTGGGATCGAGCAGTCGCGAAATGGCGCGAGCTGAAGTCAGACCTGGGCGCGAAGTTCGATCGCGAGATCGACATCGACGCCAGTGCACTGGAGCCGATGATCACCTACGGCACTCATCCAGGAATGGTGGTGCCGATTACTGGTTCGGTACCGGTTCGCCAGAACGATGCTGTGTTCGATAAGTCACTTGCATACATGGGACTGCGCGCGGGCGAGCGGCTCGTCGGTAAACCCATTCAAGTGGTGTTTGTAGGCAGCTGTACGAACGGACGACTTTCGGATCTGCAACTTGCCGCGCGCGTGATGCAAGGCCGCAAGGTGGCTCGTGGCGTGCGTGCGTTGATCGTTCCGGGTTCGCAGCAAATCAAGCGCGAAGCTGAAGCGTTGGGTCTCGCAAAAATCTTCACGGACGCGGGCGCGGAGTGGCGCGAGTCTGGCTGCTCGATGTGCATCGGCATGAACGGTGATCTGGTCGACAAAGGCCAGTACGCCGTGAGCACGAGCAATCGCAACTTCGAAGGCAGACAAGGCACAGGTGCACGCACGCTTCTCGCAAGCCCGGCCACGGCCGCTGCTGCCGCCATCACCGGACGCGTGACTGACCCGCGAGATTTTCTGGCTGAAGTGAAATCAGTCGTTCATTCCTGAAGCAAACATGCCGCCCATTCGCATCATTGACTCCCGCACTGTCGTCCTTCCGTACACGAACATCGATACGGACCAGATCATCCCTGCCCGCTTCCTGACAACCACGACGAAAGAAGGTCTGGGCAAGCTGGCGTTTGCTGACTGGCGTTACGATGCAGCCGGATCACCGAAATCTGATTTCATCCTGAATCAACCGGAAGCGGCTGACTGCTCGATTCTCGTCGGTGGCCGCAACTTCGGATGTGGATCTTCTCGCGAGCATGCGCCGTGGGCATTGCTCGACTACGGTTTTCGTGCGGTGATCAGCACCGAGATCGCCGACATCTTTCGTAGCAATTCGCTCAAGAACGGTTTGCTGCCGATCGTAGTCGATGAGACCACGCATCAGTGGTTGATCGAACATCCTGGCGCAAACTTGCGCATCGATCTGGAAACGAACACGGTCTCTCTGCCAACAGGAGCGCAAGTGAGCTTCTCGATTGAGCGGTTCGCCCGCTATTGCCTGCTGAACGGAACCGATGAGCTCGGATTTCTGTTGCAAAAGGCAGAAGCAATTTCGCAATTCGAGCAGACACGCGCATGAAGGCCAGCATCGTCATTCTCGCCGGTGATGGAATTGGCCCCGAGGTCACTCACGAAGGCGTTCGCGTACTCGAAGCAGTGGCGAGCCGCTTTGGTCATGATTTCAAGTTCGAAGCTCACCTGATTGGTGGCGCGGCTATCGATGCGACACAGTCGCCTCTGCCCGCCTCGACCTTGTCCGCGTGCGGTACGGCTGATGCTGTGCTTCTCGGCGCAGTCGGTGGCCCCAAGTGGTCAGATCCCAATGCATCGGTACGTCCTGAACAAGGACTTCTCGCTTTGCGAAAAGGTCTCGGTCTGTTTGCAAATCTTCGACCGGTAAGCGTTCATCCTGCGATGCTGGATGCGTCCACGATCAAACCTGAAGTACTCAAGGGCACCGACATCATGGTCGTGCGCGAATTGACTGGTGGCATCTACTTCGGCGAGAAGACGCGTACTGCAGATTCGGCAAGTGATTTGTGCACTTACACCGTTGAAGAAATTCAAAGAGTCACGCGTGTAGCAGGACGACTGGCGCAACAACGACGCAAGTCGATGGTCTCCGTTGACAAAGCAAACGTGCTCGAGACATCCCGACTGTGGCGCAGCACGGTCGAGCACGTGATGAAGACAGAATTCCCGGACGTGAAGCTCGAGCACATGCTCGTCGATTCGGCTGCGATGCATCTGATTCGCAAACCAGCCAGCTTCGATGTGATCGTCACAGAAAATATGTTCGGCGACATCCTGACTGATGAAGCCTCGATGCTCGCGGGATCCCTCGGCTTATTGCCTTCAGCGTCGCTGGGCGCAAGCAAGCTGGGCGTCTACGAACCCATCCATGGCTCAGCCCCAGATATCGCCGGCAAAGGGATTGCCAATCCGTTTGGAACGATTCTGAGCGTCGCCCTGCTTCTGCGTCATTCGCTCGAGCTGCAGACAGAGGCGCAAGTGGTTGAAAAAGCTGTAGCGGACGTCATTCAGGCCGGCGTTCGGACCGCCGATATTGCGACCAGCGGAACCCCCGTCAGCACGACCGAAGCTGGCAACTCGGTGGTCAGGAAAATCCTGCAATAGATTAGCTAAGCGGTTGATTCTCCAACCAGAATCACACCATAAAAAGATCCTCAAAGATTCTTGCCACAAACCCGGGCGAGCCGGTTATGATTTGGCCAACGCCGGTGTTTCGATCTCCGTCCGGCGTTTCCGCCTTCGGGCAAATCTCCATGTCTCGACCACTACGGTCGAGGTGTCTTTGGTGGAAACGGAGCTATGTGTCGGGTTAGTCCCCACGGTCGATGACGGCTCAAACCGATATCGCCACGACAGCAGTTCTTAGTTGCCACATCAAGGCCGGCTCGCGAGCCGGCCTATTTTTTTGTGCGAGTGGTTTGCGGACCATCACATCTCACAAAGCGTAGAACGAAGAAGCAAGGAAGCTTGTGGCTAGGATTGTGAAGCACGCTCGAGTGCGGCACTGAGATCTGCCGAGAGGTCATCCACGTGTTCGATGCCGATCGACAATCGCAGCAAGGAGTCGCTGATACCTGCACGTCGTCGCGCTTCTGGAGCCATACCTGCGTGAGTCATGCTCGCAGGATGAGCGATAAGGCTTTCCACTCCGCCCAGAGATTCTGCCAACGAGAAGCAGCGCAGTCCGTCGAGAAATCTTCGGACCTGATCAGTGCCTCCTCGCAATTCAAAGCTGACCATTGCTCCGAATCCCGTTTGCTGTTCCCTGGCAAGTGCATGCTGGGGATGATCGCTAAGACCCGGGTAATACACGCGACTGACTTGAGGGTGTTCGCTCAGCAGCTGTGCCACGCGAGCGGCGTTGTCACCGTGCACACTCAAACGCGCATGTAGTGTGCGTATGCCTCTCAGCGTCAGATAGCTGTCGAACGGTGCTCCAGTTACACCAATGCAATTGGCCCACCAGCAAAGCTTGTCGTGAAGTTCGCGAGTTGCTGAGGCGACAGCGCCACCCACCACATCGCTGTGTCCATTCAGGTATTTGGTCGTTGAATGCAGGACCAGATCGGCGCCGAGAGCGATTGGCCGCTGCCATACCGGCGAAAGGAATGTGTTGTCGACCAGCAGCAAAGCTCCGCTAGCGCGAGCCTTTCTGGCGATGTCGCGGATGTCCACGATTCTCAGCAATGGATTGCTGGGTGTCTCGACCCACACAAGTTTTGGACTTCGACTCAGGGCTGCATCCAGCGCGGATGCATCCGACTGATCGACGAACTCGACTTGCAGTACGCCGCGTTTCGCAAGCGAGTCGAACAGGCGATACGTACCCCCGTAGCAATCATGCGGCGCAACGAGGAGATCATCGCGGCCCAGCAGCTGCGTGATCAACGTGACCGCAGCCAAGCCTGAAGACGTGATCACGGCGCCTGCAGCACCTTCGAGAGTCGCGATCGCGTCGCCCAGCGCGTCCCGAGTTGGATTTCCCGATCGTGTGTAGTCGTACGCACCCTTCTCGCCGAAAGCTTTGAATGCGTAGGTCGATGTGAGATGGATGGGGGGCACTACTGCGCCGTGCTGCTCATCCGATTCGAGAGCTGCACGTACGGCGCGGGTCGCATCCTGGAAATGATCACTCATCCGTTTGACTCCAGCGCTCGCTCGAACACCTCACGAAGCGCATCGACTTCTTTCAAGAATGCATCGTGACCATAGAGCGATGAGATCTCGACCAGAATTGCACGATCGCCCAGACGCTCCTTGAGCGACTGCACATCCGCCAGCGGGACGAGTTGATCCTCTCGCACTGCGACCAATGTCGTTTGTACTCGAATACTCGCTGCATCGACGCGATGAAGATCGATCGATTCCGAGAGGCATAGAAATGCTTCTGGAAGATATGAAGCGGCATACGCATCGCCACGCGCAAGCAAGTAACTTTCGACCGGGAACTGAAAGCGTCCGTCGATCTTTTGCGGCTCGCCATCGAAGCGGACCGCAAACTCGCCAGCGGTGCGGTAGGTCGCCATCGCGAGCGCTCTAGCAAGTCTCAAGCCGTCTGCACCGTCGTTCTTTTTCAAAGCGTAGCGAACGGTTGCTCGTTGCACGCTGCGCCATGCCGTTGCCATCGGATGCGAGCGATCCGCCGCACTGATGACAACGAGGCTTTGCACGAGTTCGGGCCAGCGTTCACCAAACGCTAGGGCGACCATGCCGCCGTACGATGCGCCCACGATCGCTCGCAGTGGAGCGAGGCCGAGATGGCGAATGAGAGCCTCGAGAATCGCAGCCTGGTCGTAAGCGCTGATCGAAGGGAAGTTGTCCTGACCCGCATGCGGTCCGGTTGTCTGCCCGCTTCCACCGAGAAAATCGAAACCGAGGATTCGAAAACGATTCGTGTCCAATGCCGCGCGCGGAGCAACGATCTCGCTCCACCAGCCACGAGGAACGGGACCTGTGACAAAGCGCCCTGCAGAAATTCCACCGAGAGCCGCAACGATGGGACCGTCAGTCCCGACCAATCGCCACGCGACGCGCACGCCATCGAGTTGGCCGCCAAAATGCAGCTTGAACGCGCCCGGCAGTTCGAGAACGCCCTCATGTATTGCTGCTTCGGAGGATGAGGCAGCTGGCGCGGTTGCGCTGCGTGCAGCCTCGTTTGAACCGATCATCTGAAAAGCACTCCCGAAAATCCGGACCGAACCGGAATGAAGGTTTCGCGCATCGCTGAAACCCCACGGAAGTACCGTAGGCAGGTCGCCGTGAGCCATCTGTCCTCTTGCAAGGACAGCTTCACAGCAACTCATCTGTCGGGCGGCAGAGCCGCGACCGCAGGAGTTGGCACCTTTTCGAGGTGGTTAGTCTCGACGGTTGCCCCGGCTTCCAAGGGCCTTACCCTCCGCCGGTCTCGATGAGCGGCGAGGAGTGTAGGGACGAGGCTGATAGTGGTCAAGGAAGTGCTGGGTTGCCCCTATGGACGGGCTTTGCCGGGCTGAAATTCGATCGAAAACACCCTATGCCGCTCGTGAGATTGACGGCAGAACTCGGTTGTATTAACGTGCTAGCACATTATTACAGCATCACGCACCCGCCTCCTCGCTCATGAAAGAACATCGCTTGGTTACGCCGCGCCAGGAAGCGCTGGCGGAGCGCTCGCTTTTCAATGCAGTTCTCACGCTCAAGAACATCGAGGAATGCCGCTCGTTCTTTCGCGATCTGTGTACCCCTGCGGAATTGCAGGCCCTCGCAGATCGATGGTCTGTCGTGGGACTTCTGCAGCAAGGGGTGCCCTATCGCGAGATTCACAAGCAGACGGGCGTCAGCGTGACGACCATCGGTCGAGTTGCTCGCTATCTCACGAACGGAAATGGCGGTTACTCGCTTGCTTCAGAGCGCCTCGCAGCGGAGCGCGTCGCAACCGAGCGTCTCAAAGAACACCGCGTCGGCTAGTCCGGAGGACAACGGAAATGATGGACAAGTCTTCGCGCCTGAAAGTCGCGCTGCAAAAATCTGGGCGTCTTACCGAGAACTCACTGGATCTGCTGGTCCGCTGCGGTCTCAAGTACAGCCGTGGCAAAGATCAGTTGATGTGCTATGGCGAGAACATGCCGCTCGACGTGCTGTTTGTGCGCGACGACGATATTCCTGATCTCGTGCAGCAGGACGTTTGCGATCTTGGCATCGTCGGATTGAACGTCGTCGAAGAGAAGCGACTTGCATTCAAGGCGCGTGGTGTCACTCCCTTGTTCGATCAGGTCATGGTCCTCGACTATGGCAAGTGCCGCCTGTCGATCGCTGTGCCAGATGGCACCGAGTACAAAGACGCGACATCGCTGCGCGGCAAACGCATCGCGACCACGTACCCCAACATCCTCGCGCGATTCCTGCGTGAACGGGACATCCAGGCTGAAGTGGTCACCATGTCGGGGGCAGTGGAAATTGCACCTCGACTGGGCCGTGCTGATTTCATCTGCGATCTGGTCT
>JBJMWN010000267.1:0-8763 GCA_045810085.1 Povalibacter sp.
CGATACGTTTCGTCGGGCCCGGTGAAATACGCAACCGATTCCACCGGTCTGCTAATTCGGGATCCTGATGGTCACGCACTCATGCTGAACGAGAGCAAACAGGCGATGACCTCCTCCTCCGCGGCGCCGAATCCATTCGAAACACCCTGAGAACCCACATCATGCACACCGCGGCATCCAAACATCTCGTCGTCATCGGCGGCGGCTTCGCAGGCATCACGCTGGCCCAACAGCTCGAGCACAAATTGCCGGACGGCTGGAAGCTCACGCTCGTGAGTCAGGAGAACTTCATCACCTTCAATCCGCTGCTGCCGGAAGTCGTCGGCGCATCGATTCTGCCCGGCCATGTCATCGCGCCGCATCGACAGATGATTCATTGCAGCCACGTCTGCATGGCTGAGGTCACCGAAGTCGATTACGAGAACAAGATCGTTCACTACCTCGGTGAAGGAAGCGGGCAACTGAAGTTCGACCAACTCGTGCTCGCGTGCGGCGTGAATGCGAATCTGGATCTGGTCAAAGGAATGGCGCAGCACGCGCTGCCTTTGAAGACGTTGGGAGATGCGCTGTTCCTGCGCAACCGAGTGATCTCACGGCTGGAGCAAGCGGAACTGCAGCCGGATCGCGAGGCGCAGCGATGGCTCACGACCTTTGTGATCATTGGTGGCGGCTTCAGCGGTGTGGAAACGGCGGGCGTGCTCGTGGATTTCTTGCAGGCCAGTCTTAAATACTATCCACGCATCAAACGTGAAGACGTGCGTGTGATTCTGTTGCACAGCCAGAATCGTTTGCTGCCCGAGCTCTCTGCATCGCTGGGTGAGTTCGCCTATCGCAAGATGCACATGAATGGGCTCGATGTGAAACTCGAGGCACGCGCAGCCCGTATCGATGATCGTGGCGTCGTACTCACTTCGGGCGAGATCATTCCGGCAGGCACGGTCGTATGCACTATCGGCACGATGCCGAACTCACTTGTGACCGAATCACCTCTGCCGAAGGAGAAAGGCAGAATCAAAGTGAACGCCGACATGTCTGTGCCAGGATTCGAAGGCGTGTGGGCGCTCGGGGATTGCGCTGCGGTCCCGAACATGCGCGACGGCAAGATCTCCCCGCCGACGGCTCAGTTCGCTGATCGACAGGCGAAGCATCTGGCACGAAATATTGCAGCGATGATGAGTGGCGCCAGCACGAGACCCTTTTCGTTCAAACCGCTTGGGCAGCTTTCGACCATCGGTCACAACAAGGCCGTCGCGGAGATGTTCGGCATCAAGCTCTCCGGGTTCGTGGCGTGGCTGCTTTGGCGGGGCGTGTACCTGCTCAAAATTCCCACGCTCGCGCGCAAGTCACGGCTGTTCCTCGAGTGGAACTGGGCGATGTTCTTTCCTCCCGACATCTCGCATCTGGGTTATCGACGCACTCGACGCGCGAGCGCCCCTCCGGAACCGAAAAAGCTGGTCGCCAATGCCTAGGGTGTGCGTCTCGCGATCGCCATCAATTCGGAACTGTCTTCGAGAGCCTGCGTTGCGAATGCATCCTTTCTTCCCGGGCGAGCCATGCGATATCTCTGTCTGTGTACCGACTACGACGGCACGCTTGCGCATCATGGGAAAGTCGATGAAGTCACGCTCGATGCGTTGAAGCGTCTGCGCGAGTCGGGTCGCAAGCTCGTGATGGTGACGGGACGCGAGATCGACGATCTGCAAACAGTGTTCGAGCCTCTGGCTCTGTTCGATCTGATCGTTGCCGAAAACGGCGCGATGATCTATCGGCCGGCTACACGAGAGGAACGATTGCTGGGCGAGGCGCCGCCTCCGGAGTTCGTTGCTGAACTGCGCCATCGCGGTGTCGAACGTCTGAGTGTTGGGCGACGCATTGTCGCGACCTGGGAACCGTACGAGCACATCGTGCTGCAAACGATCCACGATCTTGGACTCGAGCTGCAGGTCATCTTCAACAAGGGCGCTGTGATGATCCTGCCAACTGGAATCAATAAAGCAACGGGTCTAACAGCGGCGTTGGATGAACTGAATCTCGTTGCGAGCAGCGCGATAGGCGTAGGCGATGCCGAGAACGACCATGCGTTTCTGCGCCTTTGCGGATGCTCGGCTGCGGTAGCTAATGCGCTGCCTGCGTTGAAAGCCGAAGCAGACATCATTCTCAGCCGCGATCACGGCGGCGGCGTCACCGAGTTGATCGATGAACTGATTGAAAACGATCTAGCCACTCGTGAATCGCTGGTCGCAAGATCCCGCGTGCAAGCAGAGGCCGGACAGCGGACAGTGTGATACCGCGACTGCGGACACATTCGGACACTTCCCATGCATCGCAGAGCCATTAATCTGCAATGTCATACGCGCTAAAGCCTGCATTTACAGGCTCCGCCGCTTGCATCACACATTTCGTCGACGTTGGCACGCCAGCTGCAATATCTATGACGAGCGTCCACGCCGTGGACCGTCAACCAAGAGGATCTCGTCATGTTCGCATCATCCCTGACCAAGAATGTCGTCTGCATGCTGCTGGCTGTTGTCATCGTGACTGCGAGTCTCGCCGTTGGCGCGATGGGCATTCAGTCGCTCGAGACGCACGCCTCCGTCGTCATCTCCGCGTGAGCATGCACGGTCGACGCGATTCACGAGCCTGGTGAATCGCGTCACCGCGAAGCATGCATCCGGCTCCTCAACTGAAAGAGAAGGCCCGCAAGTCATTTCCAAAGCTCACGTTCGAGCTTCCTGCAGTGACGCGTCAACGCGAATGACCGATCCGCGTTGATACAGACAAAGCCGGCGAGCCTCATGGCTGCCGCCCTGAAGTTCTGTCACTCGGAGGAATCAACGTGAATCTGTCAAATCGTGTTCGCTCGCTGCTTCCCACGGCCGCGGCCGCGTTGCCGCTCATTCTGAGCGTGTTGTCTGCTCAGGCGGATGCACGCGACCGCGTCGGTGAACGCGATATCACTCACACAGGCGCCAATGGTCGAGAGACTCATCGCACAACTGAACGTGCGCGAGTTGGCAATGCGGTGAGCAGCAATACGACAGTGACCGGCACTGATGGTCGTAGTGCAACGCGCACGAGCAACGGCCAGTACGATCCGGAAACCAAAACGTGGACGCGCCATTCGGAATCAACCGGCCCGAACGGGAAAACAGCGACAACAGACGCGACCGCTGTTCGTACAGATAACGGCTACGTTCGCGACGTAACGCATACGAATCCGAGCGGCGAGACATCGACGCGTCACAGTGAAGGCACGTATGACCCAGCCACACAGACCTGGAGCCGATCCACTGTAGCAACGGGTCCGGATGGTAAATCGGCGACGACGAGCGCGACCACTGCTCGCACCGACTCCGGCTATCAACGGGACCTGACAAGAACGGGCCCGAACGGACAGACCACCACTGCACATACCGATGCCGTCATCGATCGCGAAGCAGGAACCGCTCAACGCACCACGACTGTCACGAGACCGAACGGTGCGACCGCCACGAAAGAAGTGACGCGATCATGGACGCCGAAGTCCGCCGACGAATCACCAGCTTCGGGCGAATGATCCTCAAGCAGGTTCAATCAACAGCGATCGATCCGGACGGCAGCGTCCGGATCGTGTGCGCTCAACTATAAATCCTCAGCGCAAATCACCATGCTCAGCACCACACAATACTGCCTGAAATGTTTGATCTGTCTCACCCTGCTCGGGCAAGTCACCGATGCATTTGCATCAGCGGAGGAAATCCCAACCAAGGGCTACTACGCCGCTC
Source organism: Povalibacter sp. (assembly GCA_045810085.1). GTDB lineage: Bacteria > Pseudomonadota > Gammaproteobacteria > Steroidobacterales > Steroidobacteraceae > Steroidobacter. The sequence continues at coordinate 3,765 of JBJMWN010000267.1, forward strand.
TCAGCACGGAGACTGACGATGCAGATGGGCGCAATCTTCTCGGAGAATTCGGTTTGCCGTTGGGTCAGCCAGGTTGGCTGCATCTTGCGGTGGGCAGTTCGACGATCAAGATGATTGATGAAGACGTGGACTCCACGCTTGCTTCGATCGCCGGCGGATTCGATACCGAGCGAGTCAGTGTGGAAGTCTCGTACTCCTATAGAGAAGACAGCGACACATTCGAACAGCAGGATCTTCACGGATCAGTCACGCTGAATGGTGCACGGGGCTCGATCGGGCTCGATCTGTTCCATCGCTCCGCCGAAGATGAAACGGTGACCAGTATCGAGCGTCGGCGTCGCGATCCACTCTCGATACGCACGACTCAATCTGTCGACGGGACCGGCATCGGTGCGCACATGCGTTTCGATGCGACGCAGGCGTTGCAAATGTTTGCCGCGGGGATGGCTTACGACTACGACAGCGACGTGCGGGGACCAGCGTTTCTCGACCGATTCCCGCGGCTCGCGCTTCGCATCAGCGGGGTCAGTCGCGATCAAGCGTTTCTGGATGACACGTTGCGTGGTGGCCTGACCTATCGATTCGCCAATGCATCGATTACGGCTCAGTACATTCGCGATCGCGAGCTCAATACTGAAGAGGTCACCGGATCGACGGAAATATCGGCGAACATCGCGGTCGGCAACGCTTGGGCGATCGCGCCATGGATCGGGCAATCGTCAAACGATACGGATGGAGACGTGCTGTACGGTGGACTGACCGTCAGCGTGATCTGGTGATCGATACTGAAGTCGGGAGGCCGTCCGTTGGCCTCCCGTTTCTCGCAGTGGACTAGAACTGTCCGCGGATTCCGAGGATGTACTGACGGCCCGGACGATTGAGTGTGTTCGTACGGTTTTCGTAGCCGTAGAACGAATACTCTTCTTCGTCCAGAAGGTTCAGTGCCTCGAGGCTAATGGTGAACGTGTGCCCGAACGCTGGCACGTCGATACTGCCGTTGAAATCCAGATATCCGGCAGCCTTGCGGTAACCCACCTCAGGCGAAGTTGAACCGCAGTTGATCTCGCACTCGACGTAGTCGTCGCGATAGTTGTACGAGAGGCGCAGTGCGTAGGCACCTGGCTCGTAGTAAGCAACCGCGTTGTAGTTGGTCTCGGCGAGACCGACGATCGTATGACTACCCGAGTCCAGTTTCGTGAAGTTCAGGGTCACGCCCATGCCTTGCAGAATGGCGTCGAGGCGTTGCTGATAAAGAATCTCCACGCCATTGAGGTAGTAAGTGTCCTCTCTGTTGACCGGCTGATTGAACAGCAGAATCGTATCGAGACCCTGCGGCAGCAACGCCTTGATCGTTGGATCAGTGATCGTATCGAGCGGAATACCCGCGTTGCGGAATGGCTGTGGCACGTTCGACCGAACCACGAAGCCCGTGATCTCCTTGTAGAACACGTTTCCACCGAGTACCGCGCCCGGCGCGAAATACCACTCCAGACCGCCATCCAGGTTGTCGGAATAGTAAGGATCGAGATCGGGATTTCCGGTCGAGACCACACCGGCTGTGCTGATGCCGGTGAACGGCTGCAGATCGTTTGGATTCGGTCGTGTAATGGTCTTCGAAGCACCAAAACGCGCCGTCAGCGAATCGGTGATCGAGTACGCCATGTTCAGCGATGGCAGCCACTTCGAATACTCACCTTCTGTCTTGCTGCGACCGTAATCGTCTTCTCGCAGGCCGAAGAGATTACCAGCCGCCGGTGGCGTCGTCGGAATGCGAATGAAGCCGAGCATTTCCTGCTTCGTGTCGATGTGTCGCGCGCCTGCATTGATTCTCAGGTCATGACCGCCGAGATCGAAGCGTATGTTGCCTTCAAGGTAGTACGAGAAGTTCTTCTCTTCGAAGCTGCCGGAATTCTGGAAATCCAGATTTGCATTCGCATCGAGCGTCGCCGGATCCATCATGGCGCTAAAAGCGTCGAGATCAGAGACGATCCAGCGGTTGTAGCCTGGATTGTCGTTGAACGATTTGCCGAAGTTGCTCACGGGTACGACTTGAGCAAAGTTGGTGATGTCGAAACCACGAAGATCATTCGGCCCCGTATAGCCGAACGGGGTCAACGCAGCACCCTGAGTGACGCCGACAGAGGAGCTGTAGGTCAGACGCTCGCGATAGAACTTGTTGTAGAGCGCGCCGACTTTCAGGTTTCTGTCCGTATCTCCCCATGTGAGATTGAGCGCTGCGTTGTCGTTCTTCTCCTCGCGCGTTCGAGGTTGCACGCGGACAGTGTCGAATTTCCAGAAACCCACGTTCGTAAGATCGTTGGCGGGAACAATGGTGGGAATTCCAGCGCCGCCGTTGCTGGTGATGTCCACCGTTCCGGGTGACGAGAGGAACAGATACGTGTTCATGCGCCAACGGAAGTCCGAGGTGTCCTTCGACACTTTCGCTTCCAAGCCCAGGCTGTCGAGGATCTTCCAGTTCGCGGTCAGTCCGAGATGCTTGAAGTCGGTTTCCTGCTCGAACTCTCGGTTCTCGGACCAGAACCTCGCATTCAGCAGGCGGCCGCTCTGCAGCGTACGGTTTTCGTCGAGCACGAAATTCTGCGGCGTGATGTAACCGAACGAGTTGGGAACGGGCGGAGTGCCGGTGGGCGCGCCGGTGTTTCTGACCGCGAGATTGTTCGTGTATCGATCGAATGCCGCATCGAGCTTGGAGTAGAGACCGTCCAGGTCGAAGCTCAGTGAATCGGTCGGACGCCATTGCAACGCTGCGGTGAAACCCTTGCGATCACGATCACCGGTCTGTGTTTCGGGACGACCCAGGCGCGGCACCTGCGCATTCGCAAGCTCTGCATTCGTCAGGCCAGATTCGTTGACGAAACCCGGCGCTCGGGTGGCGGGGTCCGTCGTCACGCTGGGCAGGTTCCAATCGAAGCCCTTTGAGTAGCCCACATCAGGCGGATTACCGGGCACCAGACCCGAAGTCCAGCCTTGTGAAGTCCAGCCATCGGTGCGGAACGTACGCTGCGACATCGAGACGCTCAGCAGTGCGCCGAACTTGTCGCCCCAGGTATTGCTGATTAAAAAACTCGCGCGCGGATCGACCTTCTCGGAATTTTCCTGATAGGCGCCTTGCAGCTGGTAGCTCGCGGTGAATCCGTCAAAGTCGAAAGGACGCGGCGCGCGCAGATTGATCGTGCCTGACAATCCGCCTTCCACCAGGCTCGCGCTCGGTGTTTTGGATACTTCGAGCTTGCTGAAGATTTCGGAGGGCAGCAGGTCGAAGTCGAATTCGCGGTTGCGCGATTGCTGATCGACGCTCCCTTCACCCGCGGCAGAGACAGGCATGCCATCGAGCAGTACGCGCGCGAAGCTTGGGCCGAGACCGCGGATCGAGATCTGCTGACCTTCGCCATTGGTTCGGGAGATCTGCACGCCAGGTACGCGTTGCAGGGCTTCGGCCAGATTGTTGTCAGGCAGCTTGCCGACGTCCTCGGCCGAAATCGAATCGGTGAAAGTGACGTTCTCGCGCTTATTTTCCAAAGCAGCTTCGAGACTGCCGCGGAAGCCGGTAACGATGACTTCCTCGACTTTCTCTTGACCGGCCGGTGTTGATGTCGTCTGCGCTTGCGCGGCAGCCGTTCCCACCCAGAGCCCGATAAGGCCCACTCTCGCCAACGAATCACGAATTCGATGGTTCACGACGCTCTCCCCTATGTTGACCATTGATCCGCAGCCGCGTCTTTCGAATCCGCAGTCCACGGTGTGAGGAGCCCACCGGATCCCGAGCGTTCCCCACTTTTCTGTTACTTGTCCCGTTGCCGCGCATGCACGCTTCTGCTCTAAAGCGAACACGACGGTCAACGGTGGTCGACCAGATACCCATATTGGCCTGACCAATTGATCCAGCCACTTGAGTCTGAATCGCTCAGGGAAGCTCTGTCAATGACCAGCGGGAGACGCCAGCGCTGTCGTCGCGGAATTCCCTGAGCGCTGCTCGGGTCGGATTCGGGATTTTTAGTACGTACCGGCACCCCCCGCGCGAAACCGCTGTCTGTCGCATTTCCTCGCGAGCGGCCCCTTGCAGGAACAGCCAGGCTGTATATATAAACAGCTCTCCGAATGACTGGTGCACTCCCATGGACAACGCCGAACTCATCGACAAGGTCGCCAGGATCCTGCGTCTGCTGCAGCGTGAATTTGAACAGCACATCGAAGAGCATCCTTCGCCCTGGGTGACCGATGACGTCACGCGCTGTCGGGCCGCATGTCAGGCCATAGATCAACTGGTGCCCGCGCTGCGCGCAGTTCGCCGCACGCAAGAATCTGCTGATCTGTTGAATCCTTCGCCGCCGTGTCCTGACTACGATGCGTTTTAGTCCGTGCCTGCGAAGCGACCGGCGCTTGCCGGCACCTTGGGCGCCTATGCCGAGTCAGGGATGCCGGTGTTCGTCGTGTGTGACCACTGTGGAAGGTACGCAGCGCCGCAGCTTCAGTTGATTGCTCAACAGGTCGGCTGGCGCGCCCTGATCAGCGATTTCAGCGGCAGAATGCGCTGCTCGAGATGTCACCGACGAGGCGCGCATTTCACCAACGAGCGACCTGCAGGTCGCGCGGACGCATTCCGTCCGGGCGATTAGTCGCCTGTAACAACGGGTTGTCAGGCCACGTATTCGGCACAGGGATGTGCCCCTCGCTCGCCAAGTGGCGAGCGAGGGGCAAACATCACGCCTTTTGACCCGAGCAAAGACGATCGTGACAGGACGTCCCGAGTCGTCGCTCCTGACAGCTGCGGTCACAAGCAGCTGTTACATCCCACTAGAACCTATCTCAAAATCGAACTTAAGTAGGCACGGGCCTCGAATCCGCCACTGACCCACCGACTTGCGTCGGAAGTTCTTTTCGCAACGCTCAAAAACATGGATGTTTTTGAGCGAGCCTACAGGGAAGTATTCACGGCGTTTGCGGAAAAGAACTTGCGGCGCGAGGCGGTGCGCGCCAC
>JBJMWN010000268.1:0-7670 GCA_045810085.1 Povalibacter sp.
TATGGGGTGCGCCCTCCGTTGCACCAGTCTTTCATCTACCCACCAAGTTCCTCCAGGCAGTTGCGCTGTTCGTGTTGATCGCCGCGGCAGTGCTCATCGTGCTGTGTCGTGACGGACGCGAACGGCGCTTGTTCGGGCGAATTCGACTGCGATTGCCTTCCGCATCGCTGGCATTGCAGCAACTGCTGTTCTCAGCGATCGATATCGCTGCAACAGCAGCAGTGCTGTGGTTCCTGCTCCCCGCGGGCGCGATCGGTTTTGCTGCATTCATGGGTTTCTTCGCCATAGCAATCGTACTGGGCGTGTTGAGTCACGTGCCCGGCGGTCTCGGCGTTTTCGAAGCCATCATGCTGGTGGCCCTGCGAGATCACGTACCCACAGAACAGCTCGCGGCAGCGCTGGTGCTGTATCGACTCATCTATTACGTGCTGCCGCTGCTCCTGGCGCTTGGACTACTGGTGACACATGAAGTGCGTCAGGGCACTGGAACAGCGGTAACCCAAGCTGCAGTGAGTCTCGCGCCGATGCTGCTCGCGGCGTACACCTTCATCGTCGGTGTGATGCTGCTGATCTCCGGTGTTACGCCGGCGACGGACGAAGCGACTGAGCTACTCGCATTGCATGTTCCGTTGCCGCTCGTAGAAGCATCGCATTTCATCGGCAGCATCGCCGGTCTTGGATTGCTCTTCGTTGCTCGCGGCATGCTATTGCGACTCGATGCCGCCTGGTGGGCAGGCCTGCTCATCAGCATCGCGAGCCTCATCTTTGCGCTGCCCAAAGGAATCGCGATCTCCGAGGCGGTTCTGATCTCGTGCCTGGTCGTGTCACTTGCACTTTCGCACCAGCAATTCACGCGCCGCGCATCGCTGCTCGCTCAGCCCTTCACGGGCGGCTGGCTGTTGTGTGTCGCCATCATCATCGCGGGACTCACCGGTCTGTTGCTCTTTGCTTATCGCGATGTCGATTACACGCGCGAGTTGTGGTGGCAATTCGAATTCGATGGACACGCTCCGCGCTCGCTGCGCGCGCTGGTCGGTGTAGCGTTGCTGGCGCTTGCGGTTGCGCTTCGTCAGCTGATGCGTCCGTCCGCTCCCCCTCTGCCGAAACCCACGAGCGAACAACTCGACCACGTCGCGAAGATCGTGAGCAAACAGGCGTGCGCTGATCCGTGCGTGGCCCTGATGGGCGATAAACATTTCCTGTTCTCCGATTCGGGCAACGCCTTCGTGATGTACGGACGACGTGCTCGATCGTGGGTGAGTCTGTTCGATCCCGTTGGACCGCAAAGCGAATGGCCCGAGCTCGTCTGGCGCTTTCTGGAACTCGCTCGCGAACAAGGAGGGCGAGCATCGTTCTATCAGGTTCGTCCGCAGACGTTGCCCGTCTATCTCGACGCGGGATTGCGCGTGTTCAAACTGGGCGAGTACGCCTACGTGCCGCTGCCGGAATTTTCGTTGAAAGGCAAAGCACGCAGCGATTTGCGACAGGCATTGAATCGCGGCGAGCGCGAGCACATGAGCATCGAAGTGCTGCCGCCGGGCATCGGGCCTGAGTTGCTGGCGCAGCTGCGCACGATTTCGGATGCCTGGCTTGCGGATCATGCGACGGCGGAGAAATCGTTTTCGCTAGGGTCGTTCACCGATCACTACATTCAACGATTGCCGATCGCCGTGGTGCGAATGGGAGATCGGATGGTGGCCTTTGCCACATTGATGACGACGGGACTGCAGACCGAGGCCAGCGTGGATCTGATGCGTCATGTGCCCGATGCACCCAACGGCACGATGGATTTCCTTTTCGCAAAACTCCTGTTGCACTTTCAGGCGCAGGGCTATCAGCGCTTTGGATTAGGGATGGCGCCACTCTCAGGCATGGCCGAGCATCCGCTTGCACCGGGCTGGCATCGACTGGGCAGGCTGCTCTTCGCGCATGGTGAGAATTTCTACAACTTCCAGGGACTGCGCGCGTTCAAAGAGAAGTTCAATCCCGAATGGGAGGCTCGATATCTCGCAGCACCCGGTGGCATGACTCCAATCTTCGTGCTCGCAGACGTTGCTGCTCTGATCAGCGGCGGACTGCGCGGAGTGATCGCGAAATAAATCGGCGTCGTGGTTCGCTCAATGTGAGCCTCACGTGCTCGCCACTGCGAATGTGACCGACGACCCCCACACGCGACTGATTGGCACTAAACTCGTCACTCATCACGAGCTTCTGCCACGCCCACCCTCACGATGCTTAACCGCCGCTCGCAAACACTGCTGCTCACTTGCCTGATCTGGCTGGCCTGTTCGTTGTGCCTGCCAGCGAACGCACAGGAACGCATCTCGCATGGTCGCTTCGAAGACGTGACGCTGTATCGGCCCAAAGGCGAGGTAAAGCAGTTCGTTCTTTTCCTCTCCGGCGACAACGCGTGGAATGGTGTCGTGACCGACATGGCGCAGATGCTTACGGAGAAAGGAGCGATGGTTGCCGGAGTCAGTGTGCCGCAACTGTTTTCCTCGCTGGAAGCCGACGGCGGCAAGTGCGTCTTTCCCGATGGCGATCTCGAGAATCTCGCGCACTACATTCAGGGTTACGCGCGACTCAAGACCTATCACACGCCGTTGCTGGTGGGTTATTCGTCAGGCGCAACGCTGGCCTATGCCATGATCGCGCAGGCTCCCACGGGTACGTTTCTCGGCGCAGTGTCTCTGGGATTCTGTCCCGACATGGATCTCGCAAAGCCTTTGTGCAAAGGCGAAGGCGTGCACTTCACTCGACACAAGGATGGCAAAGGCGTGGACATGCTTCCGGCGAAAAAATTAGGAGTGGGCTGGGTGGCCTTGCATGGCACTCGTGACCACGTATGTGCAACGAATGCGGCGAAAAAATTCGTCGCTCAAGTTCCGGGGGCTCGATTTGTCGAGCTACCGAACGTGGCGCACTGGTACTCCGCGGTCAGCGCATGGCAGCCACAATTTCTGAATGCGTACGACCAGCTCACGGCGAACACGCAAGCCGAGCTTCCACCACCGCCCAGCAGTCTTTCAGATCTGCCGCTCGTCGAAGTGCGAGCGCAAACACCGGGCGACACCTTCGCGATCCTCATCTCGGGCGATGGCGGTTGGGCAGGTCTCGACAAGAAGGTCGCTGCGGCACTCGCCGGCAAAGGTGTCGATGTCGTCGGCCTCGATTCACTTCGCTATTTCTGGTCGAAGCGAACGCCACAGGGACTTGCGAGCGATGTTGACAGAGTGATTCGTTATTACGCGACGCACTGGCACAAGCCCAAGGTCATCCTGATCGGGTATTCACAGGGAGCTGATGTGATGCCGTTCGTAATGAACCGCCTACCCGGCCCATCCAGACAGCTCGTTGTTCACACGGTGCTGATGGGTTTGGGAGAAAATGCTTCTTTCGAATTTCACGTGGGAAATTGGCTCGGTGGCGATCAGGACGCGATTCCGATTCTTCCTGAGGCATCGAAGCTCAGCGCGCAGAGCACACTGTGTATCTACGGATCGGATGAGGACGACTCACTCTGCCCGAAGCTTGCGCCCGCGAGTGCGTACGCACAGTCGCTGCCGGGCGGTCACCATTTCGATGGTGCTTACGAAGAACTGGCCGATCTCATCCTCGAGCGAATCGCCAGTCAGTCCCATTGAGCCGCGTTCGCGACGACCGCTGCTGAGAGCTTCGACTCACTCGCCGCGAATCTTTTCCCACAGCCCGCGCAGCGCGCTGCGTCGCTCAGGCGATCGGGTTGCCGTGCGAGCATGCATGCGTCCCGTCGACAGCGACTCCCATACGTGCTGAGTTTCGCTGGGCGCGAACTCTACAATCTTCAGATGAGGTGCTTCGAGCCTGCGAAGCTGATCGTCAGTGACATCGCGCTGAAAAACACCCGTGGCTGTCTGCCATTCCCAAACGGTATGACCCCGATCGGATTCCACCGCACGACCGGACTTACGCGAGTCCTGTACAAACTGCACGCCTGAAAGATGATCCGGGGGAACGACACTCATCGAAAGCTCCAATCTCAATCCGCTGCTCTCTCGCGACATGCGAGATCAAAGCTGCGCTCAAGTGAACTATCGACTCAGTGCTTCCTTCGATACATAAGGCAATACCCGAGGCACACCCGCGCAAATGCAGCAAATCACACGTGCTGCGTAATCCCGCGCCTCGCGGCCGAACGTTGCCTTTGCCGTACGGCAATCCTTTGCCGCACGTTGCCGCTCCTTGCCGCGATGGTGCCGCTGCGAGCACGTGATCGAGCTCTTCGAGAATGTCGTCGATGTTCTCGATACCGGCCGACAGACGAATCGGCTGATTCTTACGGCGTCGCGCCGAAGCTCACTTTGAAACCGCCATACACGAATCGACCCAGCGGATTCGCGGGAAGATACGTGCTGTAGTCCGGCCGCTGGTCTGTGAAGTTGCGAACACCCGCATACAGCTGATACGCATCCTTGAAATCGAATGCGACTGAAATGTCGTGCTGCTGGAATGCGTCGTAATAAATGTTCGCGGACGAAGCGGTATCGGGATCTCCCTCCAATGTCAGCAGGTCGTAGCGCGTCGTCTTGCTGAAGTAGCTATAACCGTAATTCACGGTGAGCGAATGGAAGTACCAGGTTGCATCGAAGCTGGTCTGCCATTCTGGTGCCTTGAAATCCTCATCAGCGGTCGTGCGCTTGTCGATCTGCTGCGCACCCGGCGTGGGTATCGTGGTCAGGCGATCCAGATGATTGCCGACGAGCGAGAGCTGGAATTTGCCGATGTCTGACGCCACACCCATCTGAGCTGGGTCGAGCGAATAACCCACATTGAAATCGATACCTCGGGTGCGGAATGACGCCACATTCTCCGGTTGGACCAGGAACGAATCGATGCCGCCATTAGCAGGATCGCGGCTCAATGCATCGCAGAACACATTGTCGAGCGTCGGCTGATCGACACAGTTGTCTGCAACGTCCTGCGCATCTGCCGTGCTGATCGCATCCTTGATATTGATGTCGTAGTAATCCACCGAGAGCGACAAGTTGGGCGCGAACCGCGGACGCAGCACAGCACCGAATGTGTAACTGCGTGAGGTTTCCTCGCTCAACTGTGCATTGCCCTGCTGCAGCCCCGGAATGTTGGCCGAGTTCGGATCCACAAAAGTCGCGGGATCGAATCCAAGGGGAGAAAGCAGTGCTGCGCAGTTGGCCTCGCGATAGGAAGTCCCATTGTTCAAGCGGCTTTCATCGCAGGGATCATCGATGAACTCGAACGTCTGGCTTTGCGGACTGAACAGCTCGGAGATGTTCGGCGCTCGCACCGATTCTGAGACGGTGCCACGAAACGAAACGTCTCTAACCGGAGCCCACAATGCTCCCGCATTCCAGGTCGTCGTACTGCCCACCGTCGAATAGTCGGATTGTCGAATCGCACCGGAGACCTGCAGCAATTCTGCGAACGGCAGATCTTTGAGAATCGGTACGCGCAACTCCATGAACGCTTCCTTCACGTCGAAATCACCGTCTGAAGGAAGGATCACGTTACCGAACGTAAAGCCGCGTTGATCCTCCAGCGGCGGATTTGAGCGACTGGTTTCGCGCCGCCACTCCGTGCCGACGACTGCATCGATCGAACCTGCAGGCAATTCGAAACCGGGAACTGGTCCTGAAATATAGCCACTGAACACGTTCTGCGTGATTTGCGATTTAGTGCGGCTGTTCAGCATCACCCAATCGATCGCAGCAGGATCTGCTACGCCTTCACCCAGGATATTGAGCGGCAGACAGCCGCTTGCCGCGCCGGGGACGAACGACAGATCACCGGAGAAATCGAAGTCCTGGTAGGGCTGATCCGGCAACGCTGTCGGGTCGAGGTTCGAACGACAGGTCGGTCTTCCTGCGGAATCGGTAACAACATCGATCGCAGCGAGGAAGCGATCGTTGTAGCGATTGTTGATCGCGAGACTCTCGACGTCGCTCTGCCCGTAGACATACGAGACTTCATAGTGATAGTCGCCGAGATCACCGTTGACGCCGGTGACGGCACGGAACGTCTCACGCGTAATGTCTTCGCCACGCACACCGAGATCGAAGTTGTCGCGGTTCAACAGAAAACCATCGGGTGCCTGCGCAGCGACCGCAGACGAGATGAACGGGTTGTCGGGTGTGAAATTGAGGTAGTAGTCGAACGTCGGCTGGTAGTAGCCGATCGACGCACCATGCACGTACTTGGCTTCAGCAAACAGATTGGCCGCACTGTTCAGCTCATAGTTCAGGAACAGACTGCCAATGGTGTTTTCGTTCTTGCTCCGTACATCGCCGATATAGTCGGCAGCGAGCGTGCCCGTCCCACCTTGCGTGTAGTACGGCTCGATGAACCGATCGACATGATAAGCAGACCCATCTGGCCGCAAGTCGGGAACACCATCGAAGTCGCTGTCGATGCCGCCCTCGCGTGAGCTGTCGTAGAAGCGAATGTTATTGAGCGGTATCTGATCCGGCACGTTCGGATCGTCGTCCTCGTCGTCTGGATTGCGCACCATTCTTTTGTAATTGGTGCCGCGCAGATAGCTGCGATCGGAAGCCTGCAGACGACCTTCACTTGTGTGTTCGATCGCGCCCGAGAGATTGCCGCGACCCTCGGCGAAGTTGAACCCGCCGGTGATGGCAGCCTGTGCGTCGCTCGGTTCGCCATCCTGCGCGGTTCCGTATTGAACGCGCCCGATCAGTCCCTCGAACTTCTTCTTCATCACGAAGTTCACGACACCGGAAACTGCATCGGCGCCGTAAACCGCGGAGACACCACCCGTCACGATGTCGATACGCTCGATCAGATCGATCGGAATCGTGTTGATGTCTACAGAGGCGGTGTCAGGCAACTGCGCCACGTGACGGCGGCCGTCGACCAGTACCAGCGTGCGATCCTCACCTAAATTGCGCAGGTTCAGCAGGTTCAGGCCGTTGCTGCCAATGAATTGATTGGTGCTCTGGAAAGTGTCGGTCGAACCAACAAGCGCTGGCTGCGTGCGCAGCAGTTCGGTGAGATTCGTCACACCTGACGTGGCGATCGATTCTGCCGAGACCGAAACCGTTGGCGTCGGTGCATCGAACTCGTTCGCTTTGATACGCGAGCCAGTGACCACCACGGCTTCGACGCTTGGCTCACCCGTTTCAGCTGCTTGCGCGGCGGCTCCCAGTGATACGCAAATCAGGCCTGCGAGGGCGCCGCCCTTCCAACGTGTCGAGTCATTCATGTCCCGGCTGGGCTCCTTGGAGAAGATGTCACGGCGGGTACCGTGAACATGCGTGTCGCTTCCGCCCAGATAAGGCGTGTAAAAAAATGCGTCACGCACCGCGCCATCCTACTTGGGGCGCTTTGAGCAACACAATGCGGCGAGGCCCGATCCACCAAGAAAGAGGAGAAGTACCGTGAACTGAGGAGCGAAGGCTTCATACCCATCTGCCAAATCGATGGTCATGCGCAAACGGACGCCGTGCGCAGCTAGGCTAAGTGCCAACCAGCGGATACGATGTAGACGCAGAGCGTTTCTTTCACCCAGAAGAATACTGGGCCGTCGCTCTGAAGTTCGGTTCACACGCGTTGGGTGCGCACGATGAACTGATGCTCGTATACGCAAACGGAGTTGCGGAGGCATGGCGCCGCCGCACAACAAGAAGAAGCTTGGCGGG
>JBJMWN010000269.1:0-2593 GCA_045810085.1 Povalibacter sp.
CGCACTTCGCGAGCAAGATGATCGCTGATGTGCGCTTTACGGTCTCATTCATCGATCCTGATTTTTTGGGAGCCGAGCAGCGATGATTTCCATGTGTGTTTTCGGCAGGCGCACTTTGCGTCGACAAAGATTGAAGAGCGTTCACGAAAAGCGCGTGCCGTGAGTGCCTCTCTGTCCCTCATTTTGTGATCCAAAGGCACCAGGTCCGGCACATACGTCTGGATCCCGCAAATTCCAGGTCCAGCACGTCAAGCTGTATTCGTACCGATGAAGTTTTTTTCGTTTGGCTCCATTTGTATCTTGCGATGGGAGCTGCCGTTGCAATGTCACTCCGATGTCATCCGCTGCGCGCACCCTGTGAGCGAAGCAGATCGGGGAACATTTACATGGCGGCTGAGTACTATCTTTAAGGCCGCGGGCGCGGTGCAAGGGGACGACGAAATGCAGGTACAAGTGAATCACGACAATCACATACGAATCGCTGAGGAAACATCAGAGCGGCTCTCGCAAGCAGTCGAAGATTCGTTGTCGCAGTTCGCGGACCGCATTACGCGCGTCGAAATGCATCTCGGTGATGTGAATGCTGACAAGGGCGGTGGGGCCGACAAGCGCTGCATGATCGAAGCGCGATTAGGAAGCCTCAAACCGATTGCAGTGACTCACCAGGCCGAAAGTCTTTACCTCGCCATCGACGGAGCGCTCGAGAAAATGGAGCACGCGTTGAGTCACGCGATCGGCAAGCTCGAAACGCACTGATCGCAAGTTCTGGAGTTGTGCATGAGCATCAGTGAAGAGAACCGAGCCGACCCGTCAGGCGGCAAGTCGGGCGCATCTCCGTCGGGTCCAGGCGCCACATCCAAGACCAGGTCCAAATTGCGCGCCAAGCAGCGGCCGCAGAACGCAGAGGAATTGTCTCCGGAGACGCTGATCCCTGATGTCGTGAAAACAGACCTGCAGCGTACGCCCATCGACGATGAAGGCCGACATGCGCGCATCGCGAGGCGAGCCCACGAACTTGCGGAAGCTCGGGGCTTTTCGCCCGGACGCGAGATCGATGACTGGTTACAGGCCGAGCGCGAGATCGACACTGGCGGCGCCGGTCCGCAAACGCCTCCTGAGAATCAGTTTACCGGCTGACGATCGGGCAAAGCCGAAAGGCCGTCCGGCTGAGACGCACCCCCAAATGAATGCACTGGCAGCAAATTGACAGCGCTGCCTAAAGTTCGTGTATGCAATGCCGTTAACCCTCACGCAGGGAGCAGGGAGTACGGCACGCATGAGCACGGGAATACCTCAACAGGATATTGAGCTCACGGAACGACCTCGGGTCGGACTGCAGGAGCAGCGTCGTGCAACGCGAAAAATTCTGCGATTGACGGCTCAGATCACATTGCCTGGTGGAATCATTCTCGCGGGACAGACCGCGGACGTGTCGCGCGAGGGCATTGGATTCTTCAGCCCTTCCTCCATCGCTGCAGGCCACGATTGCACTCTCAACATAGCGATCGCGGCTTGCGGCGCCACAGCGGAACTGCACCTCGTGGGCAGAGTGTGTCACTGCTCCAAGGTCTCTGAAGATCACTATCGCGTCGGCATGAAGTTCATTCGCATGGATGAGTCCACCGCTGCGGTCCTCTGCGCAGCGATGCGTTGAGGGTTTGTACGTGCATTGAGTATCGCAGTTAAGCTTACGCAGTCGTTGGGGGCTACTGAGCGAGGAACGTGATGCTCGATCGTCGAACTCTTCTCAAAGCGGGCGCGAGTACGTTCGCAATTTGTCTTCCGCTGTCACGGTCCGTCGCACAGACGGCCGCCATTCATGGGCGCGTGCAGATCTTCCCGCAGCGTGTGCTGAACGAGATCCCGATCTCTTACAACGGGTTCAGCATCGAGACCGCAACGCTCGAGAACCCCAACATCTACAGCGCGGACAATCACAGTCTGGTCGCGCTGTTTCGCAGGCTCACGCAATCGGGAGTGCTGCGCATCGGCGGCAACAGCAGTGAGTTCTGCTGGTGGAAAGCGAGCTCCGAAAGTGCGCCGCCCCAAATCAAAGCTGCAGGGCAGGGGCGATCAGATAACTGGATGCCGCAGCGACTGCATCCGGTCACACCCAATGCGATCGATCATCTGCGAAATTTTCTGGACGCCACAGGCTGGACTTGCATCTACGGGCTTAACTTTGGGACCGGTACGCCTGCTCGCGATGCTGAGGAAGCCGAGTATGTGGCTCGAGTGCTCGGGCCGAAGCTCAGGTATTTTCAAATCGGTAACGAGCCCGATTTCTATCGCGATCCGAACAATCTGCTGCGGCCTGCTGGTTGGGATTTTCCGGACTATCAACGCGAATGGCTGGCTATTGCACATGCAGTGATCGAGCGCGTACCGAATGCAAAGTTTGGTGGACCAGACGTCGGATCGTCGGCGGACTGGGTGATTCGGTTCGGTAATGAAGTCGCAAAGAACCTAGGCGATCGTGTCCAGGAGCTCACCGGCCACTACTACGCAGAAGGTCCACCGGACAGTCCGAGTGCTTCGATCGAGAATTTGCTTGCAGAAGACCCGCGCATTGCCGAACGCATGAGCGCCATCA
>JBJMWN010000270.1:0-5767 GCA_045810085.1 Povalibacter sp.
AAAAAGCTTCTGACTCCGGCCAGTAGCCAGCCGCCAGTCGCCTCCTGTCACATTTCCCATCTGAAACTCAGGCCGACCTGTCGTGGCTCGCCGAGTTGTGTGTAGAGCTTGTTGTCAAAGTTCGGCGGTTCATTGCCGAAGTAGAAGCCGCGGATTGCGTAATCCTCATCAAAAAGATTGCGGCTCCACAGATACACGCTCCAGTGATCCGTTTCGTAGCCGAGCTTGAGGTTTGTGAGCGTATAGGCGCTCGCACGCTGGTCGTTTGGCGGCACATCAAAGTAGTAATCATCGATCGCTGCGAAATCGACACGGGCCATCAGGCCCAGTGGCAAGCGCCAGGTTGCATTCAGCGCGAGCTGATACTCGGGCGCGTGTGCCTGATCGCGATTGCTGACATCTTTACCTTCGGGGCGAAATCCCGAATAACGCGTGTGCAGAAGTCCAAGCGAGCCACCTACCTCGAGCTGCTGAGTCGCTCGCCAGCGAACGCTGGTTTCAATACCTGAGTTGCGCCCGCCTGAAGCATTGTCCGTGAAGAACAGATAGCTGTTCGGATCGCCGATCGGGTCCAGCTGAATGCCTGTCGCAACCTGCATGTCATCGCGTCGCATATAGAAGGCTGTCAGATCCGCGTAAAGACGACGTTCGAACCATTCGCCCTTCGCCCCGATGTCCAGACTCCACAAGTATTCCGGTGCAAAGCGTTCCTTGATGGCTGCGGCCTGACCCAGATTGAAACCGCCGGCTTTGTAGCCACGCGACAATGTGGCAAAGGTCTTCACGTTGTCCTGCACATCGAACTGCAGAGTGGCTTGCCCACCCCACATCGATTCCATATCGGACGTGTCTGTCGTTCGCGGCTCGCCGTCCTGAATGCCGTTGTCGCGGTAATCAGCTGAGCGACGCTCGCTGCGCAAACCGAACGTCCACCCCAGACGTGACGTGATCATGCCCTCGATCTGTCCGAACGCCGCAACGTTGCGTGCGTCGTAGTGACTCGTGAGTGAATCATCCGTGCTGCCAGAGTATTCGGGCGCGAATGGATCAACGTAATCGCCAACGCTGCTCTCATGAATGGTTTCATCCAGATCCAGTGCGTACGCGCCGAGGAGCCAGCCCAGGCTCGAGTCGTCTGTTGGATTCGAAGCCAGTCGTGCTTCGAGGCTGCGCGCCTTTCGAGTGGTGAATGCACGATAAAAATAATCGTACGTGTAAGGCGCCCAGCTCTCGGCGTTGCCCCAATCGCCATCGAAACTGTATTCGCCTTGAGAATCCGAGACCGTGCCGATGAGCGTCAGCTTGCCGATCGAACCCGCAGGAGTTTCAACGTGTACTGCGCCACCGTTCGCTTTCTGAGTGTCCTTGCCTGGATCATCCGCGAGTGATCGGCGCGAGTTGTCGATCGACCAGCCGTCATAGCCGTTATCCAGATCCACATGCAGCCACGTGAAATCGACGGTGGTGTCATCGGATGGTTGCCATCGCCATTTCGCGCGTGCGGTCAGCTCATCCCGACCATCAGTGTCATCGCGATGCAGATAGGGATCGGATCGAAATCCATCACTACGGAAGCGTTGCACGCCGATTCGCCACGAAGAGTTCAGGGCTGAGACAGGACCGGTCGCAACTGCCCCGACCGATTCACTGTCGTAGTTGCCCACCGACGCTTCGGTCGAGAGGCCGAAGTCAGACTGAGGGTCTGCACTGCGCAGGACGATCAATCCTGCCAACGCATTCGCTCCATAACGCATTCCCTGCGGGCCGCGCAGCACTTCTATGCGATCCACATCGAACAGCGTCGCCGCCATGCCGATGCCACTGAAGTCGATGTCGTCGATCAGAAAGCCGACGGACGGATTGGGCGCGCCTTCGTACTGTTCGCGTTCGCCGATGCCTCGCAGCTGAAAATATCGGGGACGTGAAGTGCCGCCCGCCCAATGCAAATTGGGAACGCTCGTCAGCACATCTTCGAACTGCTGCCGGCCCGCATCCCGCAAAGTCTGCGAATCGATGACGCTGATACTCAATGGCACATCGAGGAGCGGCTGCTCACGCAACGTCGCGGTGACGATGACTTCCTCGAGTACGTCGTCACGAGCAGCGAGCGCAACAGACGCAAGACTCAATCCAAGAACGCAGGCGGCAACACGCATGACAGATCCTCATCTGAAGATCCGGACTGCGACGTGAATGAAGCTGCGCGCGGACGAATGCCGCTAACGCGTGGTGATCGCATTCTGAATTCAAAATGCATGACCTGCTCCCTACGCCGGTACTAACCGGATCAGGTTCAACGGGTCCACCGATGAGCGACAAGATCGCGTTCGGTATCTCAGGCCCAAGTCAGGGCCACCCCAAGGCGGGCGCGAGTATAGCCGCGCGCCGGGCGTGAGGCTATGGCGAATGGCTGATCAATCAGAAACGAATGTCGCTCTGGCCAGATGCGAGTTGCCGATTGCCGCTTCGCCTCCCCTGCGCCGCTTGCGCTCGCCGCGCACTTCCGCCATAAGAACGCCGGGGAATTCATCGAGGTTGCAGGTTTATGCCAAGTCGCCGTTGCCGGCTGTTCCACGTCGACGCGTTCACGCGTAAGCGCTTCTGTGGCAATCCAGCAATCGTGGTGCTGGATGCGGATCATCTGTCGGAAGATGAGATGCAGGTGATCGCCACGGAAGTGAACGGCGAGACGGCATTCGTGCTTGAAGCAGAAAGCACCGATCACGACATGCAGATCCGCTACTTCACACCGCGTCATCCTGCTTCATTCGTTGGCCACGCAACGATCGCCGCTCAGTACGTGCGCGCGAAAATCGATGGCAAGCCAACCGGCAGACTGCGTCAACGTACAGGTGCAGGCATCGTCGAAATCGAGGTCATGGAAGTCGATGGCGACCTGCGCATCGGCATCACGCAAAGTCCTCCGTCACTCGGTCCGGTAATTCCCGACCATCATCGTCGCCAGGTGCTCGATGCGCTGGGTATCTCGAGCCCCAGCCTGCACGGCGACTGTCCATTGCAGATCATGACCAAAGGCAGCTCGCGCCTGTTGATCGGATTGCGCTCGCCCGAATTGCTGAACTCGCTGAAACCCGATTTCGAAGTGCTCACTCGTCTGACACCGCACGTCGGCGCCGAAGGTTATTTCGTGTTTGCGTTGAGCCCGACCAGCGAAGGCGAAGGCACCGAATCGCGCATGTTCTGCCCCGCACTCGGCATTCCTGAAGATCCCGTGAGCGGCAACGCACACGGCATGCTCGGCGTTTACCTCGTGAATCATGGACTCTTGTAGCCGAAGAACGGACGCGTCGTGTTTCGCGGCCGGCAGGGTCAATGGGTACGACGTCCAGGTGAGGTCGTCGTCGAAGTCGAATCGTCAGGACGTGTGTCGCAAAGCGTCCGCATCGTCGGTGACGCAGTCATCGTGTTCGAAGCAGAAGTGCAGGTCTGAGGCAGAGGCGAGAGTTTGCTACGGTTGCCGATGGCCTGAACCTGGCGCCTATGACCTAGAGCCTTTCGCCTGTCATCTGCTTCAACTTCCCACCCTTCTCGATCTGCAGGACGTTCGTGATCGCAGGCACGATGTCATCGCGGTGGTGCACTGCCATCACGATCTGTGTGCCCGTGCGAGCAAGTTGCTCGATGATCTGCAAGACGTGACCTCGCACTTCGTGATCGAGCCCTGTGCACGGTTCGTCCAACAGCAGCAGCTCCGGTCGAGTCATCATCGCTCTCGCGATGAGCGCGAGTCGCATCTGTCCGTAGGACACATGACGTGGACCGCGCTCACGTAAGGCCTGCAATCCGAAAAACTCCAGCCAGCGCATCGCGTCGCGCCGGTCTGCGGCAGTCGGCGGTTCGTTGAGGCCAATGCTGGCATAGCGACCCGACATCACAATTTCTTCCAGTGAACGCGCGGCGAAATAGTTCGCCTGCAACTCAGGCGATACGAAGCCAACGCGCCGCTTCCATACTTCGATGCGAGTGCCGGCGGCGATACCGTGTCGTTCGATGCGACCGCCCAGCGCAGGATGCAGATCTCCATAAATGAGATTCAGGATGCTCGATTTGCCTGAACCATTGGGGCCCAGAACGGCCCAGTGATCGCCGCGATCCAGCGTCCAATTCAAGTCACGAATGACAGGACGATAGTCGCGATACAAATCAGCTTTCGTGATTCGCACCAGCCACTGCGATCGAGCTCGCTTCCGCACGCGAGCTGCGATGGGTGTTGCCGTGCGTTTGCGACTCTGGGCACGCTGAACGTCGGGTGCAAGAACCTTCTTTCGTGGCGTCAATGATTTCGGCGCGAGTGACTTGTCGCGCACGATTTCGAGCTTGCCCGCGTCGATTCGCGCGAGATGGGTCACGCTCTTCGGAAGCTCTGCGGGTCGATGCGAAGTGATGATCCAATCGTGACCGGATCGTGGCTGCTCCAGCGCTTCGGTCAGGCGAGCCTTGGTACGAGCGTCGAGACCATTGAAGACCTCATCCAGCAGCAGGATGCGCGCGGGACTCGCGAACACGCGCGCCACCAACACCAGACGCCGTTGTCCATAGGAGAGATTGAGAATGTGACGATGGCGCAGCCCCCACAGACTGAAGCGACGCAAAATGCGTTCGACCTTCTTTTCCTGCGTACGAGTCGCGCGGGTGAGCGGGATGTCTTCATCGAAGAGTCCCGTCGTCACGACTTGCAGGACGGTGAGGTTCCAGTCATAGCGAA
Organism: Povalibacter sp.; assembly: GCA_045810085.1. Classification (GTDB taxonomy): domain Bacteria; phylum Pseudomonadota; class Gammaproteobacteria; order Steroidobacterales; family Steroidobacteraceae; genus Steroidobacter. The sequence goes on from JBJMWN010000270.1 coordinate 4,727, forward strand.
CGTACTTGTCCTGCCGCTCAGGACCGAGATAGGCAATCAGCTCCTTGATGCCTGCAGGTTGACGCTGCGCATGTCCATCGATGCGCCAGATGCGTTGCTCACGACCGGTCGGCGTGGGCCAGACGTCTCCGCGCAGCATTTTGAGCAGCATGGATTTGCCGGACCCGTTCGGACCCACCAGCGCCCAGCGCTCGCCGGATCTGAGCGCGAAACTCACATCGTCGAGGACCGTCTGCTCATCGAAAATCAGTGAGCAATGTTTGAGCTCGATGAGCGGTTTTGATCTTGAATCAGAAGGCATCGTGACGGGCTGCTGCGTGCGCAAACCAGAATGATAGGGGATGCGGCCATCACGCGCGGCGCAGTTTTCGATCTCTGAGCGTCTGCCGTTAAATCAGCGAAGTCGCCACACACCATCCTCGTGATCTGCAAGTCCGTCTTCCTGCAGCTTGATGAGATGCGCATGTAAGGACGCTTTCGCCAGCGCGTGCACGCGAGCATCGACATCGTCGTAGACGGCTGTGACCAGCGTGTCCAGCGTTCCAGGCTCGTGAGTGAGTGCGCTTAGCACCTTCGCCTCACGTCGTAAGCGATGCGCGATGATGCGTGCGATTTCATCCTGGGCGGATTGAATCACCTCACCATGACCGGGCGCGATGCCGTCGATGGCTTCTCCTTGCAGCCTCCGGAGTGAATTCAGATACGACGTCATGTGCCCGTCTGGAGGCGCGATCACGACAGTGGAACCTTGCATCAGATGATCGCCACTGAATAGCAGCTGTGCCGCTTCGAGCACATAGCAGAGATGATTCGACGCATGCCCAGGTGTATGCAGCGCGCGCAGCTGAAGGTTTCCGATTCGCACCACATCGCCATCGTCCAATTGCCTCGTAGGTACGAAGCTGCTGTCGTTGCGTTCGTTCACCATCGCAGTCCGACCAAGAAGCGCCGCTCCGCTCGCTTGCGCAAGCGCCTTCGCGGCAGGCGAATGATCGCGGTGAGTGTGAGTAACGAGAATCGCGTCGATCGAACCGCCCGTGA
>JBJMWN010000271.1:0-20268 GCA_045810085.1 Povalibacter sp.
GCTGGGTTTGAAAATCGCTTCGTATTTGTAGTCGGGGATTTCGAATACCCAACCCTGCAGCTGACCGTTCATCGACTTCGCCGTTTCAGCCACATTGTCCGTCGCTGCCGGCTTCGGAGCAGGCGGCGCTGGAGTTGCTTCAGGCGCTTTGGCGTCCGCGCCTTTGTCCGGTTGTTTCGTCTCGACGTGGAAGCGTTTGGCGAGTCCATCGTCGTATGAGGTCTTCACTGCGATGAAGTGCTTGCCATCTTTGTTCCAACCCTCCAGATCGGCGACCAAGCCATCGAAAGTTTTTAAGCTGGCATGCGCCGCGGGCTTCTCCGCCTCGAACTCTTTGGCAGCACGCACATCCGACAGATTCAAACTGCTGAGCGCGCTGGCGAAACCATTGACAGCAAACGTGTCCGCTTCCTTACCTTTCGGAATGGCAGTCGTTTTGAAATCTGCATCGGCGCGTGCCGTTTTTTCCACGGTGTACGGTTTCGCACTGTCCGTTGTGACGGTGACCGACTGCACGCGATCAGCGCTTACATCGATGATCGTGTTACGCAGCCACTCGCCCGGAGCGGTCGAGACATCGAGGGGTTGATCGATCAGCCAGCTTGCAGGCTCACCCGCGCGTCGCACGTATGACCCATGCGCGCCGGCCGACTTACCCACGATCAGAGCGATGGGTGTCTTCGAACCCTGAACCTCCACGCGCGTTCCCGTTGCCGAAGCGGACTTCACATCTTCGACACCGAGCGCCGCGTAGCTGGCTGGATTGGACGTTTTCTCCTCCACAGCCTTGGCATCTGCCAGCGCGATCAACAGCTTGTTTACTTTCGAGCTGTTCGCAGGGAAGCCGGCTCGCTCGCTCACGACCCATTGATTGTCTTTGCGCGCGATCTCGACTGCCTGTGTATTGCCCGATTTGAAGATGCGGACCGCTGTGATCTGGTTCAGCTCTTTCTTGAGATCGGGATAGAGCGCGGTCGCTTCTTTGGTTTGCGACGCGGTGTCGCGATGTGCGAGCACTAACGCGAGTCCCAGTACACCGAGGGCAACGATCGCCAGGATCAAAACTTTTCGGGATGTCATCGATCACTCTCAACCACGTTGATTGTTGTTCCGTAACGGCCGTCAACCGGTGTGAGCCGCGGCCCGACCTGCGCGCAATTTGCGCCGGCGCGTGATGGCAAGCACGATCGCACCGATGGCGATGAGCGCAGGTACGAACAGAATGTTCATAAACTTGAGCGTCGTTCCGAGGCGTTCGATTTCGACGTCCAGACTGCGTCGCACTTCGCGCAACTGCTTGCGAATGCGGCTGCGCTCCTGCTGAAAGCGAGTGAGTTCCGCTTCCTGCTCGGGCGACAGTGACAGTTCGTTCTGATTAGCGCGACCTGACTGCAACTGCGACAACTTCTGTTCGGTCTCGCGGAGCTCTCGATCGAGATCCTTCTCCGTCGCGCGTAGCCGATCATCCGCTCGACGTCGCAGATCCTCGACCTTCGTGAACGGTCGGAAGAAGCTTTGGCGTCCGCGGATACTGATGAGATCCGAGCTGCCGGCGAGATTGTCGAGTGAGTTGGCGAGGAAGTCGCCATTGTTCGCCCACGCCATCGCGACGCGTTGACCGAACAGGTTCTGAGTGCGGATCCACAACGGATCCGCGAGGATGTCCGTGTCCGCCACCAGAATGATATTGGCGTCCTGCGCGCTTTCCTTCAGGCCCTGACCTGCAGCCGCACCTTCAGGAGCACCGTTCGCGAACGCCGACTTCACTTTGCCGTGAATGCGCGCGGCGACCGCATAGCGCTGTCCTGTCGCTTTGAATCCTTCCAGCAGCGATGCACTGTCTGGCAGGAAAGCCACTTTGGCCGCCGGCATCAGCTCGGCATTCGTGCTCGACTCGATCATCGGTTCGAAGTCGATCGTCGCGCCGTCTTTCTTCTTGAGTGCGCCAGCCGTCATGACGTTGATGGAATCGAGTGCCGAGGTCACGACGTCTTTGCTGTTCATGCTCGCGCGATTGAAGCCGACGATCGCAATGTGCTGCGATGGTGGCTGTCCCTGTTGAAGCGACACGGTGAGGCCGAGCTCACGATCGCCCAGGACTTGTGTCGGATCGAAACTCACGCCCCAGGCATCCAGCAATGGACCTAACGTAGAAGAGCGATTGCCGGCCGGGCCGCCCATCTGCGCCATTTGCGCGGCCTGTGGATCGTTCTCTGATTGCGGATCCATGAACGCGATGAGCTTGCCGCCGCGCAGAACGAATTGATCCAGCGCGTACTGCGTCTTCGGGCTCAACTCACGCGGATGCACGATCATGACGGTATCGATGTCTGCGGCGATGCTGGTCACATCGCTCGCGAGCGTCTGCACATCGAACAATTCGCGCAACTGCGAAATGCTGGCCCAACCTGGACGCATGCCACCGGAGCTTGGATCGAACGAAGCATCGACCGGCAAGCTCGACATCAATCCAATCTTCGCGCGCTTGGTGTTGTTCAGCCGGTGGATGAGGCTCGCGACGTCATATTCGAGGAACTCTTCTTTCTCGGGCTGGAAGAAGCCGATGACTTCGCGACCATCGGTCGAATTCGTTCCCGCCAAACCGAAATAGAGCGACTCTCCACGTCCGCCCGTCGGCACTGCCTGCAAGCCAAACTCGGCGGCACGATCTTCATCCTCAGAGAAAGGCTGCGGATCGATGATCGTCAGTCGCAACTTGCCCTTGGAGCGTTGGGCCATTTCCTCCAGCAGTTCGCGAACGCGTTGCGCGTAGGCACGGATCTGCGGTGAATCGCGACTCGCATCGTCCGAGAAGAAGAAATAGAGGTTGATAGGCTCTTGCAGCGTTTCGAGAATGTGCTGAGTGCCTGGTGCGATCGAGTACAGCTTGCTCTCGGTCAGGTCCAGTCGCGCGCCTCGGAGCAGGAACGTAACCAGAATCGTGACACCGATGAACAGCACGGCAAGCGCGATCAATGCGCCCGCGCCATAAGCTTTCCTGCCGGTTGCGCCCGGCACAGCGGAAGTAGCATTCGTCATGATTAGTCGGCCTTCTTCAAGTCGAGGACGATGGCGTTCGCCACCAGCCACACCACGATGAGCGTCGCGAAGTAGAGGAGGTCACGCAGATCGATGACGCCTTTCGCGATCGAACTGAAGTGCGTCAGAAATGAGAGCGAGGCAATCGCGTCAATCACTGCCTGTGGCAACCAGCCTTCGAACACGTTCACGACAGGCGGGAAACCTGTGAGGAGGAACACGAACAGGCAGATCACCGCGGTCACGATGAACGCGATCACCTGGTTGCGTGTCGCAGCAGAGAGGCAGCCGCCGATCGCGAGAAAGCCGCCTGCCATCAGGAAACTGCCGATATAGCCGGCGAGGATGGTGCCGTTATCGGGATCACCGAGATAGTTCACCGTGATCCAGGTGGGAAACGTCAGCAGCAATGCGATGCCAGCCACCGCCCATGCAGCCAGGAACTTCCCCAGCACTGCCTGCCACACGGTCACTGGCAGTGTGATCAGCAGTTCGATCGTTCCCGACTTGCGCTCTTCAGCCCACAGCCGCATCGAGAGTGCCGGCAGCAAAAAGAGATAAAGCCATGGGTGATAGTTGAAGAACGGAGAAAGATCCGCCTGTCCACGATCGAAGAATCCGCCTAGCAGAAATGTGAACGCGCCGGTGAGCACCAGGAAAATAATGATGAACACCAGCGCGAGTGGAGTTGCGAAGTAGCTGGCAAATTCCCGCTTGAACAGAGTCTTCACATTATCCATGGGCCACCTCCAGCGCTGCACCGGTGGTGGTGATTGTTCGGAACACATCGTCGAGCCGGCCGGAAGGTGCTCGGGCTGCGAGTTTCTGTGGAGTGTCATCCGCGAGAATGCGACCGTTCGCAATGATGATGGCGCGATTGCAGACGGCATCGACCTCTTCGAGGATGTGCGTCGAGATCACGATGATCTTGTCCTTCGCCATCGCATTGATGAGCGTGCGGACTTCGTGTTTTTGATTCGGATCGAGACCGTCGGTAGGTTCGTCGAGAATCAGGACCGGAGGATCGTGCAGCAACGCTTGAGCCAGGCCGACGCGGCGTTTGAAGCCCTTGGACAGCGTTTCGACGACCTGCTCGAGCACCGGGGCCAAACCCAACCGAGCGATCACGTCATCCAGCCTGTTCCTGCGCCGCTCGCCTTTCAGTTCACGCACATTTGCGACGAAATCGAGAAATCCACGAACGGTCATCTCGCCATAGGCGGGCGCGCCTTCTGGGAGATATCCCATGCACGACTTGGCAGCGATCGGCTCGGACTCAACATCGTGACCACAGACTCGGACGCTGCCCGCTGTCGGCGAGAGAAATCCCGTGATCATTTTCATGGTGGTCGACTTGCCCGCACCGTTAGGTCCGAGGAAACCCAGAACGGTGCCGGGCTGAACGTCGAACGAGAGGTCGTCGACCGCTTTCAGCGCCCCGTAGCGTTTGGTCAGATGGTTGATCTCAATCATGTGTTGAAGCCGTCTCGATGAGTTCGCCGAATCCGTGGAAAAAGTCTGCAGTCAGACTGCACTGAGCGCGCGCAGTTCAGAACCGACAATCATTTGTCCGCTCGTGCCCGCGTTGTTCGGAATGTTCGGGCGCTTTGGGCAGCGCTCAGCGGGCCGCGATTCTTCTACGCAATGCGAGTCCGTTTCAACAAGTCGAAGTTCCCGGACCGATAAAATGACGGTGACTTAATGCCGCACGACTCACAAAACGTGGCGAGACGCAGGCAGCAGCAAGCCGCGGAATGTTGCGCTGCGAAGCCAGACCGAGCCTCGTCCGTGGCTCTGGGTCCTGCGCTGTCGGATGATTTGACGTGGATTTTTGCCGCCGACCGGGTTGCATGAAGAAAGGCCCTTGTGTACATTTCGCAGTGCAAAATGATCTCGCCAAGAACCCGAGCACGAATTCTTGGGAACTAATTCAGCCGGCAAGGTCAATGCAAAGGTTGCTGTACGGACTGTCAGTTTCGTGACTGACGGGACGGAGCTCGAATCCCCCTGATTGGCCAGGTAATCGAAAGATTCCTGGCCTTTTTTTTGCGACGGTGGGTTACGGTGACTTCGCCGCCCGAGCCTCGATATCAGACTTGTTCGCGCGCAGGAACTTGCGAATTTCGGGCACCGGGGGACGGTCTGCGATACGGCCGATGAGTTCGGCAAGCTCGTGCCATGGCTTTCCCCATTTCAGCAATCTGACGGCATCCGCCATCATCTTGGCCTTGAGATCCGCAGATGCACTCTTGCTCGAGGCCACTGAGTCGGCAGGTTGCGATCGGGGTGCTGCTTTGGCGGCCTCTGGTCGAGGCACGGCTGCGGCAGCCGGCTTGACGGGGGCTGCTGCGATCTTGGGCGCGACTGATGCAGGTTTCAGCCGCGGCATTTCGCGCGTCGTGTCATCTGCTGCAGGACGCGGACGCGGTGCCTGGGGACGTTGGGCAATGGGAGCTTCGACCGTCTGGCTCATCGAAGCTGGCGGTTCCTCGCGGCTCGGATCCGCCAGGGGAATGAACCTCTGGATGTGCTGAATGCCCACCAAATTCGCCAGGAAAGCCATCAGCTCCAAAGATTCAGCGAATCGGCTATCTCCCATGGTTTGCCGGGTTTCGCAATGCGCTTTGAGCTCGAGAATCTTCTGCCGGGCTACTTCGAGCACCCATCGGGTCGGCCGATCATGTTTCGGCCACTGCTGCGTGCGCGCATAAGCCGCGTCACTGAGTTCGACGTACTGCAAATGGAGATCGACGCTGGCCAGCCACTTGTCGATCAGCTCCGTGATGCGGCGATCCGCAGGGGTCATGTCGGCTCCAGGTTCATTGAGCCGCATTATGCACAGTGCCCATAGGCATTCTGCGAAGGCGCCCACAGTGCTTGCCGCGCGCGAATAGCCGGCAAAAGATGGCGCTCCCAGAGGGATTCGAACCCTCGTACCAGCCTTGAGAGGGCTGTGTCCTAGGCCTCTAGACGATGGGAGCGCTTTGGTCCGGTCGAACGCCGGGTGGAAGCCTGTATTATAAGCCGCGCATTCAGTGTCTCAAGCAGCGTGCGCTATTGAACGAAAAAAGTTTTCAGGAAATCGGGGGCGACTCCAGCAAGCCGCTGGTCGTTTCGCGCGAGGATCACCCGATCTCCCGCGCCAATATCTCACCGAATGCGTTGAAGGTGCTGTACCGGCTCAAGGATGCTGGCTATCAGGCATTCCTGGTGGGCGGGGCGGTGCGAGATCTTCTGTTGGGGTTGAGCCCAAAAGATTTCGACGTTGCCACCAACGCGCATCCGGATCAGGTGAAGCAGCTCTTTCGTAACTGTCGGCTGATTGGGCGTCGCTTCCATCTGGCTCATGTTCGCTATGGCTACGAGATCATCGAAGTGGCCACTTTCCGCGCGGCGCACACGCCCATCGATGATGACAACAGCGTGGACGAGTCCGGCCATCGCGTGCTCGACGCACGTGGGCGAATCCTCAGAGACAATCTCTACGGCACGATCGAAGAGGACGTCTGGCGCCGAGATTTCACAGCAAATGCTCTCTACTACAACATCGAAGATTTCTCGGTATGGGATTACGTCGGCGGTGTTGAAGACGCGCGCAATCGAGTGCTGCGCCTGATCGGTGATCCCGAGACGCGCTATCGCGAAGATCCGGTGCGAATGCTGCGCGCCGTGCGCTTTGCAGCGAAGCTCGGATTCGAACTGCATGCCGACACTGCCGCGCCGATCAGCAAGCTCGCTTGGATGCTGGATGGTGTGCCGCCGGCTCGACTCTTTGACGAGATCAACAAGTTGTTTCTGTCGGGCAGCGCGGTGCGCGCGTTCGATTTGTTGAATCACTATGGAATGCTCGAGCATCTCTTTCCTGACGTTGCCGATGCGCTGCGTGAGGAGCCGGAAAATTCAGCTGCGCAACTGCTTCGAGCAGGCCTCGCGGGAACGGATGAGCGTGTGAGGGCGGACAAGTCGGTCACCCCCACATTTCTCTTTGCTGTGCTGCTCTGGCCAGCGATCTTTCGCGGCTATCAACGCGTTCTGGCGGAAGGGAGCTCCGCTGCAGGAAACGACATTCAGCACATGGCACATGCATGCGAGGTGGTCACCGCGCGTCAGCAAGCGCGGATTGCGGTGCCGAAGCGATTCACCTTGCCGATGCGCGAGCTCGTGAGCATGCAGCCACGCTTCAACATGCGCTCTGGGCGCAGGTCATTGCGTCTGCTCGATCATCCTCGATTCCGCGCTGCGTACGATTTCATGTTGTTGAGAGCAGCTGCGGGCGAAATTGATTCGGAGCTCGCGACGTGGTGGACGGACATTCAGGCGGCGCCTACTGAAGAAAGAATCGCGCGAGTCGATCAGCGACCCGCCGCGAGTACATCGCCGCAAACTTCGGCAACGCGCAAACGTCGTCGCCGACGCCGTCGCAATCCCGCAAGCAGCAGTACCTGATTCATGTCCGCGCTCTGGATTCCGGTGTATGTCGGGCTCGGCAGCAATCTGGATGCACCTCGTGAACAAGTGCAGGCAGCGTTTCTTGCGCTTGCAACTCTGCCACAGACGCGCCTCATTTCACGTTCGAGACTTTATCGCTCTGCTCCCCTGGGACCGCAGGATCAACCTGAGTTCGTGAATGCGGCGGCTGGATTGCTGACCACGCTGTCGGCACGTGAGTTTCTAGTGCAACTGAAACAACTCGAGCAGAAGCTCGGACGCGAAGCGCCCGTCGTTCGATGGGGTCCACGACGCATTGATCTGGACTTGCTTGTCTATGGCGCCGAGCGCATGAACGAGACGGATCTCACGGTGCCGCATCCTGGTGTGCCTGTCCGCAACTTCGTCCTGTATCCTTTGCAGGACATCGCCGCCGATTTGAACGTTCCGGGCCAGGGCTCCGTTGCCCAGCTTGCAGCGCGCGTGAGCGATGCCGGTCTCGTGTCCATTTCCTGATCTGCATTGCTCATGCTCGATAAGACGTCAGTCACCACGCCTTACCGCTATATCGTTGTCGAAGGACCGATTGGTGTCGGGAAGACCAGCCTCGCACGCCGGCTCGCGAAAAGTTTCGGCAGTGAGCTGATTCTTGAACAAGCCGAAGAGAATCCGTTCCTCGAACGCTTCTATCGCAATCCGCGCTCGGCGGCACTCCAGACTCAACTCTTCTTTCTGTTTCAGCGCACGCGGCAGCTAGAGGATATTCGTCAGCATGACTTGTTCGATCGGGTACGAGTCGCGGACTATCTTCTCGACAAAGATCGACTGTTCGCGCGCCTGACCCTCGATGATGAGGAATACGCGTTGTACGACCAGATCTATGCGCGTCTGGCGATCGATACACCTGTGCCCGATCTCGTGATCTATCTGCAGGCGCCCATCGATGTCCTGATGGAACGAGTCGCGCGTCGCGGTATTCGTTACGAACAGCACATCGATCGCGATTACCTGGAACGTCTTCAGGATGCATACGCACGCTTCTTCCATGCGTATGACAAATCACCCTTGCTGATCGTCAATGCCGCACAAGCGGATTTCGTAGGCAACGATCGAGACTACGAGCAACTCTACGAGCAGATCCGACGTACCCGGCGCGGACGTCATTACTACAATCCGCTCAAGAGCACCGAGGACTAGCCCGGCGGTATACATGAGAACGGATGCAGGTTGCATTCGGCCCTTGGCGCCCTCAGGTCACCGACTCAAGTTGATGTTTGCACCCCTGTCGGTCATTCTTGCCGCCGGTCGGATCCGGGGAAATCTGGCGACGCATACGTCAGCGCGTGAGTCGATTCGGCCCTCGCTGCGCGATGCAGATTCGTGAGTCATCGATGTACAAACACCTGCAAGAGCGCTACGCACCGCGTCCGCCCGTCAACGTGGCAACTCTCGATCGCATGAAGGCCGAGGGCGAGAAGATCGCTTGCATGACGGCCTACGATGCGAGCTTCGCGACATTGGTCGACGATGCTGGTATCGACGTGGTGTTGGTCGGCGATTCACTCGGCATGGTCATCCAGGGTCATGACACCACTGTTCCCGTCACGCTGAACGATGTGATCTATCACTGCCGCGCGGTGGCCAACGGTTTATATCGTCCCTTTTTGATGGCCGATATGCCTTTCATGACTTACTCATCGAAAGAGCAGGCGCTCGAGAATGCAGTACGTCTGATGCAGGAAGGCGGCGCCAAGATGGTGAAGCTGGAAGGCGGCGCCGGTCAGGTCGACATCGTCGACTTCCTTGCGAGCCATGACATTGCAGTGTGTGCGCATCTCGGGCTGAAGCCGCAATCGGTTCACAAGGCAGGCGGCTTTCGCGTTCAGGGTCGCGAACAAGCGGCAGCAGAACAGATGATGCGAGATGCCAAGGCGCTCGAGGGCGCAGGTGCCGACATCGTTTTGTTGGAATGCATTCCTGCACAGCTCGGTGCTGAAATCACCAAAGCGTTGCATGTGCCCGTCATCGGGATCGGGGCCGGACCAGAGACCGATGGACAGATTCTGGTTCTCTATGACGTGCTCGACGTGACCGCGGGTCGCAAGCCGAAGTTCTCGAAGAATTTCATGGAAGGGCGGGGGAGTCCGCTCGAAGCAATCAAGGCTTACACCGAAGCCGTCAAGTCGCGGACCTATCCGGGTCCAGAGCATTGCTTCTAAGCATTCATCGCATGCAGACAGTCGTTGGATCGAATGAGTTGCGAAAACTTGTCGCGCAGTGGCGTAGCGCGGGCAAGCGCGTCGCTTTCGTGCCCACGATGGGCAATCTACACGCGGGTCACGGCGACCTGGTGAAACGCGCTGACGAACTCGCAGATCGCGTGGTCGTCAGCGTCTTCGTTAATCCGCTGCAGTTCGGGCCTAACGAAGATTTCGCTGCGTATCCGCGTACGCCCGATGACGATCATCGACTGTTGGAAACGTTGAGCGCTGATCTGCTCTTCACCCCGACTGTCGATGATATGTACCCGCGGGGCCAGGTGACGACGGCTCGTGTAGTGGTGCCGGAGATCGACAGCATTCTTTGCGGTGCCGTGCGACCGGGCCATTTCACTGGTGTGGCGACGATCGTGACGAAACTTCTGAATCTGGTTCAACCGGACGTCGCGTTGTTCGGCGAAAAAGACTATCAGCAGTTGCTCATCATCAGGCGTGCTGCGACTGATCTGTGCATGCCGATGCAAATTGTCGGTGTACCCACGCGGCGCGAGCCTGATGGTCTGGCCATGAGCTCGCGGAATCGTTATCTCTCTGCTGATGACCGTGTCATCGCGCCACGTATTTTTCAGGAGCTCGAGGTCGCACGCAAAGCCATCGAATCAGGTGCAGTCGATCTGCAGTCGCTGGAAGTGGCGGGTTTCGAAGCTCTGCAACGCAGCGGCTTCCGTCCTGATTATTTCTCGATCCGCGATGCCAGCACGCTTTCGCCTGCAGCAGAAGCCCGGGATCTCGTGGTACTTACTGCCGCTCGCATCGGCCGCGCTCGTTTGATTGATAACGTCCGCGCCACTCGCGCTGGCTGAATCACATTTGCATTCTGTTATCGACTGCGGCGCCTTGATGCTGTTGTAAAGCCCATTCAACGTGCTCGCGAATCATCGGCGAAGGATGATCACGTCGTGTGCACAAGGCATCGATCACTTCCTGCGAGCTCGGTGCATTTCCCAAAGCAACTGCGATATTTCGCAGCCAGGATTCGTGACCGATCCTCCTGATTGCGCTGCCCTCGGTTCGCATCAGGAACTCCTCTTCGCTCCAGCTGAACAGATCAATCAGGCGTGGTGCGTCCAACCGATGGCGAACCTTGAAGTCGGGTTCCACGGCAAGTCTCGCGAACTTATTCCACGGGCAGACGAGCTGACAGTCGTCACATCCATAGATGCGATTGCCCATCGCTTTGCGAAACTCGACAGGAATAGCGCCGCGCAGTTCGATCGTGAGATATGAAATGCAACGTCGTGCATCGAGTTCATGCGGGCCCACGATCGCCTGAGTGGGACAGATCTCCAGACAAGCCTGGCACGTGCCGCAGTGTGCAGTGGCGGGCTCATCCACCGGCAGAGGCAGATCCGTGAGTATCTCGCCTAAGAAAAACCAGGAGCCTGCGTTGCGATTGATCAGATTCGTGTGTTTGCCTATCCAACCGAGTCCCGCATTGCGTGCGAAAGCCTTTTCAAGAATCGGTGCGCTGTCGACGAACGCTCGGTACTGCGTGCCGTTGCACTGAGCGGAGATGCGCTCCGCCAGTTGCGCCAGCCGTTTGCGCAACACCTTGTGATAGTCGCGACCCAGTGCGTATCGAGAGATGTAGCCCAACTCGGGAGCATCGAGTACTGCTTGAGCTGGTTCAGCGTCTGGCGGCAAGTAATCCATTCGCGCGGAAATGACACGAATGGTGCCAGGAACCAACTCCTGCGGACGCGCGCGCTTGCGCCCATGACGTGACATGTACTCCATTTCGCCATGACGTTGGAGCTCGAGCCAACGCATGAGAAGTGCTTCGTCTTCAGAATTCTCGACGCTTGTGATTCCGATCTGTTGGAACCCAAGCTCCAGCGCCCACCGCCGGATCTGCGCTGGCATGGCATCAATAAGGATTTCGGTGGGAGCTTGCGACATTGCGGGAAGATGCGTGTCGTCAAAGTATACTGGGTCATGGTCAGTCTGCCGCTTGCCGTTCATACCGCCGCACAGGTTCGCGCACTCGATCGTCATGCGATCGATGATCTGGGTATCCCCGGCTACATGTTGATGACAACGGCCGGAGAAGCTGCACTTCACGCGCTGAGGAGCTGTTGGCCCGCAGCTCAGAAAGTCGTGATTCTTTGCGGACCGGGCAACAACGGTGGCGATGGCTACGTGCTCGCACGGCTCGCGCGTGTTCAGCGACTCGATGTCCAGGTCGTGCCGCTATCAGATCCGCGCGAGTTGCAGGGCGATGCACTACGAGCGTGGCAGGATTTCTCCACCGCCGGTGGCCGCACTCTGGAATGGTCTTCTGATTGTCTGGAAGGTGCCGAACTCGTCGTCGACGCAATTTTCGGTACCGGACTTTCTCGCAGGCTCAGTGAAGAGATGATCTCTCGTATCGCACGCATCAATGAATGTCGTGCTCCGATCTTCGCTCTCGATATTCCAAGTGGATTGGATGCCGATACGGGCCAGATCCATGGCGAAAGCATTCATGCCGAACGAACGCTTTCGTTCCTTGGGCTGAAACTGGGTTTTTACCTGGGTGAAGGTCCGAACTGCACAGGCGTGGTCATGTTCGATGATCTCGATCTGCCGAAGGATGCGTTTACCCAGGTTCCAGCTTCAGCGATGCGTATCGGCGAAGACGCACTCGCACGGTTGCTGCCACGTCGCCGTCGGACCACGCACAAAGGACAGCAAGGGCATGTACTGATTATCGGTGGTGGCATCGGAATGTCAGGCGCTGCTCGGCTCGCGGGCGAGGCGGCATTGCGCGTTGGCGCGGGACTCGTAACGGTCGCGACTCATCCTGATAACGTCGCCGCAGTCGTGACTCAACGTCCCGAGCTGATCTGCAAAGGCGTTCGGCAAGCCGAAGATCTCGGCCCTCTGATCAGCCGCGCCGATGTGATTGCAGTGGGACCCGGTCTTGGTCAGGACGAATGGGCACAAGCGCTGGTGAGTAGCGTCTTCGCGAGCGATCTGCCGATGATCATCGATGCCGATGGCCTCAATTTGCTGGCTCAGTCGCCGTGTCGTGGCGAGCACCGCATTCTGACGCCTCATCCTGGCGAGGCGGGAAGGCTGCTTGGCATCAGCAATGCCCAAGTCCAAAGCGATCGGCTCGGCGCAGCAAGAGCAATCGTCGATCGCTATGGCGGAACTGTCGTGTTGAAGGGCGCTGGAACACTCGTCATCGAGCGTGATCAGTTGCCTTCGATTTGCGATCAAGGCAATCCCGGCATGGCTTCTCCGGGAATGGGCGATGTGTTGACCGGCGTCATTGCTGGGATCGCTGCCCAGACTTCGCAATTGGCAAACGCGGCGCGAGCGGGTGTGTTGGTCCATGCGATGGCGGGTGATATGGCCGCACGACGTGGCGAGCGGGGCATGCTCGCAAGTGATCTGTTCAACTATCTGCCCACGTGCGTCAACCCGACTCAACACATTTGAACGTTCCCGATGCGGAACACATGCGCAAGCTGGGATGTGCTCTCGGTCGCGCGCTGATCGCATTTCCTGGCGGTCCGCTCGTCATTTTCCTGCGCGGCGAACTCGGTGCCGGGAAAACCACTCTCGTCGGCGGTGTGCTCCATGCAATAGGCTTCAATGGCCCGGCGCGCAGTCCGACGTACACGCTGATCGAGCCCTACGAAACTGCGTCCAAGCGCATTTTTCATCTCGACTTATATCGACTGGCCGATCCACATGAGGTGGAAGCGCTGGGACTGAGAGACCTGCTGACACAAGACGCAATACTGTTGATCGAGTGGCCGGAGCGGGGAGGCGATCAGCTGCCCCAAGCGGATCTCACCTTGACCATCCGCTATTCCCAGGCCGGCGACTCGCGAGAGGTCGTGTTTACGCCCTGGGGTCTCACAGGAGATTCCCTGGCCAGTACTTTGCGAGATCGCTCAAGATAAGAGTCGTATCCCCATCTTTCTGTTGATATTTGTCTGCCCGTGCGCGTACAGTAAGGGCATCATGGGACGGCGACACTTTCATTCGCTTCTGCAGTTGGTGCTGATATCGCTCGGCATGCTCAGCAGCGCATCCGCCGTCCAGAGCGCGAACGCGGTGCTCGTGAAGGATGTGCGTCTGTGGGCGGGTCCTGACGCCACGCGTGTGGTGTTCGATTTGAGCGGACGCGCCAGGTACACGCTGACAACTCTGCAGAATCCTGATCGCGTCGTCGTCGACATTGCTTCTGCGCGGCTGCAGCGAAGTGATCTTCAGATGCCGCGAGCACGAGGTTTTGCCAAGCAATTGCGCGCTGGAACACAAGGTCAGGATCTGCGCGTCGTCGTGGATCTGACGGGCTCAGTGAATCCGCGCGTCTTCGCCGTGGCTCCGCAAGGATCGTTGGGTCATCGCCTCGTGCTCGACCTGATGCCAGGCGCGCCGAATGCATCATCGTCTGCTGCTGTCGCTGTTGCCGCGGCACCGAAACCCGCACCCGAGCCTGTCGTCGTCAAAGCTGCTCCCGACAACGGCCGCGACATCATCGTGGCGATCGATGCAGGTCACGGTGGGACCGATCCAGGTGCAATGGGCAGAACTGGCACCCGGGAAAAAGACGTCACACTCGCGATCGCTCGGCGGCTGAAGGCCCGTATCGATCGTGAACCTGGCATGCGCGCAATTCTCACTCGCGATGGCGATTACTTCCTCGCACATCGTCTACGAATCAAACGCGCACGCGATCAGCAGGCGGACATGTTCGTCTCTATTCACGCCGATTCGTACAACGATCGTTCGGTAGTGGGTTCATCGGTCTACACACTGTCGGCGCGCGGCGCTTCTGATGAAGCAGCACGCTGGCTGGCAGAACGAGAGAACGCATCGGACCTGGTCGGAGGCGTGTCGCTCGAAGACAAAGGCGACGTGCTTGCATCGGTGTTGTTGGATTTGTCGCAAGGCGCAAGCATGAGCGCGAGCGTCGAAGCCGCCGACAATGTTATGGATGAGCTTTATCGCATCGGCAATATCACTCGCCGTGGCGTCAAGCAGGCTGGATTTCTCGTTCTCAAATCTCCAGACATTCCTTCCATGTTGGTGGAGACAGCGTTCATCTCCAACTCAACTGAGGAAGCACGGCTCAAGGATGCCGATCATCAGGTCCGCCTGGCCGAAGCGATTCATAGCGGTGTGCGGCGCTACTTCTATGCGAATCCGCCGCCTGGAAGTTACATCGCGCAGCTGCGTCAACAACGCGATGGCAGTCGGGTGGCGGCAGCCGGTGCCATCAACGATGGAGCCGGCGCGGGCACGACCGCAGCTCGTTGAGCGCGCTCCAGGCTCGGAATTCCCTCTGGTATCCTCGCGCGACCCTCGTTCCTGTGGCCGCGTATGCCGATCCGAGTTCTTCCCGAACAATTGATTCATCAGATCGCCGCCGGTGAGGTGATCGAGCGGCCGGCGTCCGTCATCAAAGAGCTGATCGAAAACAGTCTCGATGCAGGCGCGCGTCGTGTGGATGTGGAAATAGAAGAGGGCGGGGTAAAGCTCTGCAAGATCCGCGACGACGGATCTGGGATCGAGCGCGATGAATTAGTGCTCGCCCTTTCACGTCACGCCACAAGCAAGATCACAAGCATCGACGATCTCGAGCGTGTGGGTACGCTTGGATTCAGAGGCGAGGCGCTGCCGAGTATCGCGTCGGTTTCGCGGATGAAGCTCACTTCGCGCACGGCAGGAAATTCAAGCGCCTTTAGTGTGTCGTCCGACAACGGTGTTCTGAGCGAGGTCGCGCCTGCGGCGCATCCGGCAGGCACGACTATCGAAGTTCGTGATCTCTTCTTCAACGTTCCAGCGCGCCGTAAATTTTTGCGGGCGGAGCGCACCGAGGGTCAGCACATCGCGCGAATGATCGAGCGGCTCGCGCTATCGAAATTCAGTACAGCTTTCTCCTTGTCCTCTGGACGCAAGTTGCTCGCTGACTATTCCGCGTGCAGCACGCAACTCGAGCGCGAACAGCGTGTCGCTCAGATTGTTGGCGATGAGTTCATGGCGAATGCTCTGTACATCGAGCATGAGTCTGCGGGCTGCAAGCTGACCGGATGGTTGTGTCAGCCCACTTATGCGCGAGCGCAGCCGGATCTGCAGCATTTCTATCTGAACGGTCGAACACTGCGTGACCGAGTGGTCGCAAGTGCGATCCGCATGGGTTTTCGCGATGTGATGTTCCATGGTCGGCATCCGGCCTACGTGCTGTTCATGGAGATCGATCCATCGCAGGTCGATGTGAATGCGCATCCTGCGAAAATGGAAGTACGTTTCCGTGACGGGCGCCATGTGCACGACTTCCTGTTTCGCAGTGTCGAACGCGCACTGCGCGATACGCATGCGGGTAGTAGCGTTTCAGCCGCAGCGCCAGCGACCATCGAAACGTTCATGCCGAACTCTGGAATGTGGCCGTCGCGAGGACCGAGTCAGGATCTGACGTATCGACCCATCGTGAGGCAATCTTCGTTCGGGCTGCACGTCGCAGAACAAGCGACGGCATCATTCGCGACACCTGCTTTGGTCGATGATGTTGTTGAGAATCGCGACGGCTTCCAGCAAGTGGAAACGCCGCCGCTCGGTTTTGCACTCGCTCAACTGCACGGGATTTACATTCTCGCGCAGGTACCGGACGGACTGATCCTCGTGGACATGCATGCTGCCCACGAACGAACGACCTACGAGCGAATGAAGTCCGCCGTCGAAGACGGGGCGATCCCGAGTCAGCCTCTTCTGGTTCCGTTGCACGTGAATCTCTCCGCTGCCGAGGCCGATATGCTGGAAGAGCACGCACCTTTGCTGCGACAGGCAGGACTCGATCTCGAACGATCGGGCCCCACAGGTGTTTCGGTTCGAGCCGTTCCCGCTTTTCTCAAAGCTTCAGGTATCGATGCATTGGTCATGCGCATCGGCGCGGATCTTGTCGCGAATGGTGCGAGTCGCGGAGTCGAAGAAGCGCTGAATGAAGTTCTGGGAACCATAGCCTGTCATGGCGCGGTGCGAGCGCATCGCAATCTCACTCTTCCCGAGATGAATGCATTGCTGCGTGAGATGGAGCGCACCGTGCGCAGTGATCAATGCAATCACGGAAGGCCGACCTGGACCTACGTGAGCATGAGCGATCTCGATCGAATGTTTCTGCGCGGGCGATGAGCGTAGCGCCGAGCCGCGCGAGGCGGCCCGTTCTGTTGATCATGGGCCCGACTGGCGCGGGTAAGACCGATCTCGCCCTGCAGCTTGCTGATAAATTTCCCATCGAGATCGTGAGTGTCGATTCCGCAATGGTGTATCGCGGGCTCGACATCGGAACCGGCAAGCCTTCCGCGCAGATTCTGCGTAAATACCCGCATCACCTGGTCGACATTCTCGATCCGTCGCAAGCGTACTCGGCAGGTCAATTCGTGCGCGATGCCCGCGCAGCGATCGAACTCATTTACTCGCAAGGGAAGGTGCCGCTTCTGGTGGGCGGCACCATGCTGTATTTCCGTGCACTGCGCCGAGGGCTGGCGGAGCTTCCGGAGGCAAACGTTTTGGTGCGACATGCGCTCGATGCAGAAGCAGCGACACGCGGCTGGCCCGCTTTACATGGCGATCTTGCGCTCATCGATCCGGTGGCTGCTGCCCGAATACAGCCGAACGATGGTCAGCGCATCCAGCGCGCACTCGAGGTGTTTCGAATTTCGGGCAAGACTTTGACGGAACTTCACGCGTCGACGGCGATTGCAGATCCGTCGTTGGATTTTCGTGCATACGCGTGGGTGCCCAGCGATCGCGAGCGTCTGTACGGCGCCATCGAGCGGCGATTTGCCGCAATGATGTCCGCCGGACTGTTAGATGAAGTGTCGCGGTTGCACACGCGGGGTGATCTTCATGCACGTCTGCCTGCGATACGTTCTGTGGGATATCGGCAGCTTTGGGATTTTTTGGAAAACAGAGTGACGATCGAGCAAGCGATACAAAACGCGATCGTCGCAACTCGCCACCTCGCGCGAAGACAGCTTGTCTGGTTGCGCGCTGAGCACGAGATCACATGGATCGATGCCCTTGAATCCACTGCAAGTGCCCAAATGGAGCGAGAGCTTGCGCTGCTATGCACATGAATTCGCTTCGATGCACGGGCTCCGTATTAAACGAAAGCCTAATCTGGAAGCGGAGTCGCTGTGCTAGACTGCGGCGCTGCAACGAGCGTGTAGGACTACGTTCGTGAGCTGTCCTCCGGCGGCAAGGAAGAGTCACTGCCGGAAGCGTTCAATCACAAGAATTCGACGTAACAACAAGGAGATAAATGATGGCCAGAGGGCAATCATTACAGGATCCGTTCCTGAATACACTGCGCAAGGAGCGCGTTCCAGTCTCCATTTATCTGGTGAACGGGATTAAGTTGCAGGGCCAGATCGATTCATTCGATCAGTTTGTTGTCCTGCTCAAAAATAGCGTGAGCCAGATGGTCTACAAGCACGCGATCTCGACTGTCGTGCCGGCGCGAAGCATTCGCGTACCGACGGGCGAGGAAGATGCTGCTGGTGAGACGACTGCTCCTGCTGAATGAGTCGCGGATGCGCCTCTGAGCCACGAGTGACTTCCGGATCCCCCATGCTATCGATTGGTCCGACTGGACGAACAACGCGACACAAGGAGAGGTCGGTTGTTTGAGCGTCCACGCAGTGGCGAACGTGCTCTGCTGGTACGCATCGGAATCGGCCACCCTCCCAGCAAGGATGAGCTGAGCGAGCTCGAGTCGTTGGCCCAATCTGCTGGGGCAGAAGTTCTCGGGATCATCACCGGCACGCGGCGCGCGCCTGATTCCCGTCTGTTCGTCGGTAGCGGCAAGGCAGAAGAGATTCACGGTGCCGTGAAATCGCTGGGCGCGGATCTGGTCGTTTTCGACCATCCTCTGTCACCGAGTCAGGAGCGCAATCTGGAAGCGCTTCTGCAATGTCGCGTGATCGATCGCACCGGTCTCATCCTCGATATCTTCGCGCAGCGCGCCCGCAGCTTCGAAGGTCAGCTGCAGGTTGAGCTTGCTCAATTGCGCCATCTGGCCACTCGTCTCGTCCGCGGGTGGACGCATCTTGAGCGGCAGAAGGGTGGTATCGGCCTGCGCGGTCCAGGCGAAACTCAGCTGGAAACGGACCGACGCCTTCTTGGCAATCGAATCAAAACGCTCAACGCGCGGCTGGAGAAAGTGCTCACTCAACGTGAGACCACTCGTCGAGAGCGCAAGCGCGCTGAGATCCCGACGGTAGCGCTGGTGGGTTACACCAACGCAGGCAAGTCGACGCTCTTCAATCGCATGACAGGTGCGGGTGCTTACACGGCGGACCAATTGTTCGCGACTCTGGACCCAACCGTCCGCCGATTTGATCTGCCGGATGCTCGCTATGCGCTCCTCGCCGACACGGTAGGTTTTGTTCGCGATCTGCCTCACGAACTCGTTGCGGCGTTCCGGTCAACACTGCAGGAAGCTCGCGAATCCACGTTGCTCCTGCACGTGGTTGACGCAGCGGATCCAGAGCGTGGTGAACGCATCGAGCAAGTCAATCGAGTGCTTGAGGAAGTTGGAGCGGGTTCTTTACCTCAGATCGAGGTTTACAACAAAGCGGATCTGCTGGGCGAACTCCCCAGAGTCGAAGCCGCGGCGGAAGGGCACGCGCGTCGCGTGTGGATTTCGGCACAGACTGGAGCGGGCATCGATTTGCTGATTCAAGCCATTGCGGACTTTCTGGGCCCCAATCTTGTTCATCGACATGTGGTGTTACAACCTGCCCATGGACGCGCACGTGCTCGATTCTTTGCTGCTGGGGCTGTTTTAGCGGAACAGATGTTGCCGAGTGGCGAATCGGATCTGGAAATCTCGATGCCGCGGCAGGCTTTCGAGGACCTTTGTCGCACCGAAGGCCTTGAACTTTCCCTGGACGAACCCGCCCAACCTTGTGCCACCGGCGAGCCATTCCTACAATCCCGCGTCCCGACCCGCTGGTTCGGCTGATTTTTCTCCCTGCGAGAGTATCGAGCGATATATGGCCTGGAACGATTCCGGCGGTAATTCCGGCGGCAAACGCAATAATCCTTGGGGTGGCGGTAACAAGCCCGAACAAGGTCCACCCGATCTCGATGAGGTCGTGCGCAACCTGCAGCGGAGGCTTTCTGCGCTGTTCGGAGGATCTGGTGGCCCACGCGGCTCCGGTCCGTCCAGTGCTGCCCGTGGTTTCGGAATCGGCACGATCGTCCTGGTGCTGATCGCGATCTGGGCTTTCACAGGTTTGTATCAGGTCGATGCTGCAGAGCGTGGTGTGGTGCTGCGCTTCGGCAAGCATGTTGCGACCACCATGCCCGGCCTGCGCTGGCACATGCCCTGGCCGATCGAGACGCGTCAGCTGGTGAACATCCAGACCATCGAGAGTTTCAATGAAACCACTCGGATGCTGACGGCCGACGAAAATCTCGTCGATATCAATCTCGAAGTTCAGTACCGCCGCGCGATCCCACTCGACTATGCTTTCAACGTTGAAGCGCCCGATGCAACGCTGCGTGAGGTGAGCGAGAG
>JBJMWN010000272.1:0-3772 GCA_045810085.1 Povalibacter sp.
CGGGACGGGGAATCCGATAGTAGGTACTGAGCGATTGCAGTCGCTGTGAATACTCCATCTCGCCACCGATCTTGTGGCCGCGATCGTTCAGCCAGCGTCGTTCCATGCCGAGTCGCACGCCGGGGCCGGTATCGGTGCTGATATAGGCGTTGGCGCGATAGATGGTGCGCTTCGCGGGAATCAGGAGCGTATCGATGGGAACGACGCCATTCTCGGCGTGCTCGAGATCAGGTTGCACTGAGACTGCAGAAAAATAATCCGCGTCCACGAATCGCTGCTGCAACTCCAGCATGCGGGTGGCTGAGTAGTACTCGTCCGGTTTCCACGGAACGTAGCGGCGCAGAAAGTTTTTGGAAAATTGCGTGTCAGGAAAATTCACCTCGCCGAATTTGTAGCGCTGACCCGGATCCCATCGCAGGCGAATTGTTGCGGTATTGGCGGAGGAGGTGACCTCGACCCGATGCTCCACCAGCTTGGCATCGAAGTAGCCGTTCAACTGCAACGCAGTCGCGATGGTGTCTTTGCTGCCTTCGTAGACTCCATCCTGCATTCGTTCACCTTTCTGTGGGTGAAATGCTTCGAGCGCTTCGCGAATGGTCGGGAGCTGTGCGGCCTCGCTGCCGACATCGATCTGGGCTTCAGAGACGGTGACGGCCTCGCCCGCGTCGACGCGAATCGTGATGCGGTAATCGCCGCTCTTGTCCCCCTCATCCAGCTTGGCCTGAGCTTGCGCGTGGTAGTAGCCGTACGGGCGCAGCGCTTGAACGGCTTGCTCCTCGACACCTGCGAACAGCCGTTGCGCCTCGGTGCGAGAAACCTCGCGATCGGAGTAGTGCTGCACATCGAGATTGCCGCGCACGGCCGCCTGCAGCGCATCGTCGACTCCCTCGATGCGCACGTCGATTGCCGCGAGACAGTTCGTCGTAAGGAAAAGGAGTGCCGAAACCGCGAAACTCAGAACATTCGAAGACCTTCCCATGTCAGTCCAAATGCTGACGAGCCTTACCGGTTCCGGCAATGATCATCGATTGTCGCCGACGCGGCACGGCCACACTCGCCGCGGTGTTTTGTGACGGAGCTTAAGGGTATGTGACACTCACATATCTCAGCTTAGACACCGCGCATGACCGACTATCCGCATCGAATCGTTTGCCTGACCGAGGAGACCACCGAGACGCTTTACCTCATGGGTGAGGAGGATCGGATCGTCGGCATATCGGGATTCACGGTTCGTCCAGCCCGCGCCAGAAAAGAAAAGCCGAAGGTCTCCGCGTTCACCAGTGCCCGTATTGAACGCATCTGCGAGCTGCAGCCCGATCTGGTGTTGGGCTTTTCAGATTTGCAGGCCGACATCGCGAGTGAACTCATCCGCCGCGGTATCGACGTTCATGTCTTCAATCATCGCGATGTGGCCGGCATCTTCACCATGGTTCGAGTGCTCGGCGGAATGATCGGATGTCAATCAAAAGCGGCTGCTCTTTGCGCAGAGCTCGAAACTGGCATTGCAGCGATCCGAACTTCGGCCGCTCGATTCAAGATCAAGCCGCGGGTTTATTTCGAAGAGTGGGATGAGCCCTTGATCGTCGGCAGTCGCTGGGTCTCGGAGCTGGTGCAGATTGCCGGAGGGCAGGAGTGCTTCCCTGAGCACGCGCAGCATTCGCTGGCCAAGGGCCGCATCCTTGCGGACCCAAGGGCCGTGATCGAAGCTGCACCGCAGCTGATTCTCGGGTCATGGTGCGGCAAAAAGTTCAGACCGGAGCTCGTTCGTGCGCGACCCGGCTGGAAATCGATTCCTGCAGTAATGGACAATGAATTGCACGAAGTGAAGTCGCCGATCATTTTGCAACCCGGACCGGCTGCGCTGACCGACGGAGTGCAGACGATCCATCGTCTGATTGCCGATTGGTGCGAGCGTCAACAGTCGCATCTCACCGCAGGTTCACAGTCCGCACGGTGATATTCGCGTCTGTGCTGGCGCGCGAGCCGGTGCCCACAAGCCCGTGCTGCGCATGCCATAATCCGCGCCCCGATTCTGGAGTGGTTCTGTCGTGTTCATTCATGCCTCCGCCGAGTACATCCCGGCGCGCGTTGTCGACAATGCCTACTTCAGCGAGCTCACAGGTCGCCCGACGACCTGGTTCGAACAGCTGACGGGCATTCGCTCACGGCATCGCGCGGCCGCGGATGAAAACGCCAACACGATGGCGCTGGCAGCGGTGAGCAATCTGGTGCAGGCCTCACCTGAGGCCTTGAACGGTGTGGATCTGATCATCGGTGCTTCGTATACACCGTGGGACACCATCGGCACGATCGCGCATGAAATCCAGAAGCATTTCAGTGTGCACAATGCACGCGCGATGTTCATATCGACTGCCTGCTCATCGTTCATCGACGCGATGGAGATCGTTGCGGCGTATTTCCAATCCGGGCGGTCCAGGAAAGCCCTGGTCGTGGCCGTCGAACACAACAGCCTTTATTCGCGGGATAGCGATGACAAGTCGGGTCACCTGTGGGGCGATGGCGCCGCAGCGTTGATCGTTGGGAGGGATGCGCACGGCCATAGCATCGAGATCGTCGATGTGCGGGCTGTGGGTCGCGCCGATATCGGTCGCGGGCCCGAAGGCATTCGCATGATTCCGCATCGCGAAGGTCTCGTGATGCTCTATGGCAAGGATATCTTTGTGCATGCCTGTCGCGAAATGGTGGCGGCCGCGCAGCAGATTCTGGATCGACATCACGTTTCTCTTGAGCAGGTGCAGTTGCTGATCCCACATCAAGCCAACAAACGCATCATTGATTGTGTGGTCGAGCATATGAAATTGTCCCCGGAGCGCGTGGCACTGACCGTGGGAGAGCTCGGCAACACAGGCTGCGCGAGCGTGGCCATCACCTACCATCGCAATTGGCAGAAGCTTTCAAAAGGTCAGTTGGGTGTGATCGTCACCTTCGGTGGCGGTTACTCCGCCGGTGCCGCTTTGCTGAAGAAATGGTGACGCGCAGAGCGGACGCGTTCTCAGTCGCTTCATGGACAAGAGGACACTGAGAGTGCCCGGCTAGCAGCATCGGGCCAGGCGAACAGTCATCCCTCCAAACGATTTTCGCGCCGATGTCGGATCGTGCAGGGCTGTTTCGTCTTCATGGACGGAGGTACTCAACATGAGTCAATCATCGCTGCAAAAGATCGTGCCCAGTCTGTGGTATGCCAAGGAAGCCGAGGAGGCCGCTCGTTTCTACACTTCCCTGTTTCCGGATTCGCGCATCGACCTCGTAACGAAGCTGCCGGCGGATTCTCCGAGTGGTCCGGCAGGTTCGGTGGTCGTCGTTCAGTTCACGATTTTCGGACATTCATTCCAGGCGATGAGCGCCGGTCCTCATCACGATTTCAACGATGCCGTTTCTTTCACGATCAACTGCACGTCGCAGGAAGAGGTTGATCGCTACTGGAACGGGATCCAGGAAAATGGCGGTAAGCCACAGGCGTGCGGCTGGATCATGGACAAGTACGGTGTACGTTGGCAGATCGTGCCTACCGTGCTCGTGAAAATGTTCAATGATCCCGATAAGTCCGCAGCGGCCCGCGCCGCGAAAGAAATGATGAACCAGATCAAATTGGACATTGCAAAACTCGAAGCTGCCTTTCGCGGTCGCTGAAAGCGTCCTCGCCTGCACCTGTGGGCTCGACGTACCACGCGTCGAGCCACTTCATTCCTGTTGGAATTTGCGGGGGCGGCTGAAGCAAAAAGGTTAGTTCGAGCTTCGCAAGACGCGGCGC
>JBJMWN010000273.1:0-10601 GCA_045810085.1 Povalibacter sp.
CCGAAGTAACCGTTGCCCAGCGCCACGAACACAATCGCGAGCACCACGAAGTTCGCAGCCCAGCCGATGTCTACGTAACTGAAGTTGTCGCTATGCAGGCTGAGAAGCCATAGCGCGAGCATGACGATGCAGACGCAGACCGCGCCGAATGCGAACAAGGTGATCATGCTCACTGATTCGTCCGCGCCCTGAATTTGGATTCACCTGAATCCAGACTCCTGCGTGTGGCGAATAGCAGGACATGACACCCGCATCCAGCCCATCGGGCTCAGGCACTTCCTGGCTGCTCAATCTGCGACGCTGGTTCGACGCTTCGTCGAACACTACAGCGCAATCGAATCTTTCATGGCGTGAGGATCCGATCGAATGGACACGCGTGATCCCTTTCGTATTGCTGCATGCGGCCTGTCTTGCGGTGTTCGCGGTGGGTTGGAGTCCCGTCGCTTTGTTCGCCGCATTGGCTGCCTACGGCGTGCGGATGTTCGCGATCACAGGGTTTTATCACCGCTACTTTTCGCATCGCTCGTTCAAGACCTCGCGAGCGGCGCAGTTCATCTTCGCTCTGGTAGGTGCGTCAGCCGTGCAGCGTGGACCGATCTGGTGGGCGGCTCATCATCGTCATCATCACGCGCACTCGGACCGAGCCGAAGATCCGCATTCACCCGTGCAGCACGGATTCCTGCGCGCACATATGGGATGGTTCCTCACTCGCAAAGGATTCACACCCGACCTGCACCGAGTGCGCGATCTCAGCCGCTTTCCAGAACTGCGTTGGCTGGATCGATTCGACATTCTCGTGCCCATTCTGCTCGCGACACTGATGTTTGCGTTGGGATGGTTTCTGGAACGTGTCGCGCCGACGCTGGGAACGAGCAAGTGGCAGATGCTCGTGTGGGGCTTCTTCATTTCGACCGTGGCCTGCTATCACTGCACCTACACGATCAATTCTCTGGCGCACGCACTCGGACGCAGGCGATATCAGACGAACGATGAGAGCCGCAACAACTGGCTGCTCGCACTGCTGACATTCGGCGAAGGCTGGCACAACAACCATCACTACTATCCCGCCTCGGTGCGACAGGGCTTTTACTGGTGGGAGATCGATCTCACTTACTACGCGCTCAAAGCATTGTCGTGGCTCGGCATCATCTGGGATCTGAAGACGATACCTATCGAGGTCCGTGATGCTCGAATCGAACGTCGCGAGCGTGCGCCATGAGAATCGCCGTCGTCGGCAGTGGCGTTGCAGGATTGACTGCTGCGTATCGTCTGAATCGCGATCATGACGTGATCGTGTTCGAAGCCAGTGATTACGCCGGCGGACACACTGCAACAGTAGACGTCGAGTGCTGGGGACGGCAGTGGGCCATCGACACGGGCTTTATCGTGTTCAACGACTGGACCTATCCGCGCTTCATCGCCCTGCTCGATGAACTCGGGGTGGAGTCACAGGTTTCCGACATGAGCTTCTCGGTGCAATGCCAGCGCACCGGTTTCGAATACAACGGCACCTCGTTCAACGCACTGTTCGCTCAACGATCGAACCTGTTGCGCCCATCGTTCCTGCGGATGCTCGCCGAGATCGTGAAGTTCAATCGCGCGGCTGAAGCATTTCTGCAAAGGCCCGCGTCCGCTTTGTCCCTCACGCTGGACGAGTTCCTCAGCGAAGGCGGCTACTCGTCGGACTTTCGCGACCGCTACATCGTACCGATGGGCCGCTCGGTATGGTCCGCAACCGAGTCGAGCCTGCTCGGCTTTCCATTGCGCTTCTTCATCGAGTTCTTCAAACGTCATGGATTTCTGAGCATCGATAATCGTCCGGTGTGGCGAGCGGTACGAGGCGGTTCTCGCTCCTATGTAGATCAGTTGCTCACCCATCTGCGCCATCCGGTAAGTCTGCGCACACCTATCACGAGCATTCGTCGCGATGCTGATCGCATCTGGCTGCGTACGCAGCGTGGCGATATCGAAGGTTTCGACTACGTCGTGCTCGCCTGCCACAGCGATCAAGCGTTGGCGTTGCTCGACTCGCCATCAGCGGCGGAGCGGAGCGTCCTCTCCGCGTTTCCTTACCAGCGAAACGAAGTGGTGCTGCATCTGGATCAGCGCCTGTTGCCCCGTCGCAAGTTGGCGCGAGCCGCATGGAACTATCACATCCTCGCGCAGCCGCAGGAAGAAGTGGCCGTGACCTACGACATGAACGTGCTGCAGTCATTGCAATCGCACGAGCGATTCCTGGTCACGCTGAATCACAGCGCAGCGATCGATGAGAACAAGATTCTGCGCACTTTTGAATACCATCATCCTGTCTACACGCCACAGGCGGTGCACGCACAGTCGCGACTTGCAGAAGTCAGTGGAGTGCAGCGTACATTCTATTGTGGGGCGTACTGGGGCTCGGGCTTCCATGAAGACGGCGTGGTGAGTGGCGAGAAGGCCGCGACCGACCTTCAGTCCCTTGTCGAACGCTCTGATGCATCCGCATCGCGACTGCCCGCATGAACAGCTGCTTATACGTGGGCTCGGTGCGTCATCGTCGATTTGCACCCCGACAGAACCACTTCACCTATCGGCTGTTCATGGCGTTCATTGATCTGAGCGAACTTCCAAGTGTGTTCGACAAATTCTGGTGCTGGTCCGCACGGCGCCCGGCGCTCGCCTGGTTTCGTCGCGCTGACTACTACGGAGATGAACGTTGCTCACTCGATGGCTGCATCCGTGATCTTGTACAAGAGCGCACAGGTTCGCGACCGAATGGACCGATTCGATTGCTGACACATCTGCGCTACTTCGGCCACAACTTCAATCCGGTGAGCTTCTATTACGTCTACGCCAGCGATGGAGAGACGTTGCAGTACGTCGTCGCTGAAATCACGAACACGCCATGGAAAGAGCGTCATGCCTACGTGCTCTCCGCGAACGATGGCGCGCAGCTCACCAACGGACACGGTCAAAACATAGTGCGCTGGCAGTTCGACAAGACATTTCACGTCTCACCGTTTCTGCCCATGAACATGCAATACGACTGGCGGCTGTGTACGCCGTCGGATGTTCTCTACGTGCATATGCAAACGCGTCAGGAAGGCGAGCTTCAATTGGATGCGACCTTGAATTTGCGTCGTAAGCCGCTCGGCCGCGCGGCGCTCGCGCAAGCACTCCTCAACTTTCCGCTGGTGACTTTGAAAGTCTCAGCACTGATCTATTGGCAAGCACTCAAGTTGTACGTGCGCCGTACCCCCATCTTTACGCACCCAGAGAGCCTGACCCGATGAGCCTGCAAGTTCCAACTCTGTCGTCCATGCCTGCGCGTTTGCCGCAGGCGAAGAATGATTTCAGCGGAATTGCACGCCGCCTCGTCCTCGCGAAGTTGGCGAAGATTTCCCGCGGAGCGCTGCGAATCGTGGAGCCCGACGGCTCTGAGTATCCGTTCGGCCACGCCGACCAATCAGAGCCGGAAGCTACAGTCTTCGTCGACGATGCTCGTCTCTATGCAGAGATCGCTTTCGGAGGGAGTGTGGGTGCGGGAGAAGCGTATATGAAAGGCTTCTGGCGTTGCGACGATCTGGTCGCGCTGATACGCCTGTTCATCATCAATCGCGATGTCATGGGTGAAGTCGAGAGTGGCTGGTCACGTCTGAATCGCCCGGTGCTCAAGCTGTTTCATGCATTGAATCGCAACAGCCGCTCGGGGAGTGCCCGCAACATCGCAGCTCACTACGATCTCGGCAACGATCTGTATGAGCTGATGCTCGATGAAACGATGGCGTATTCCTGCGGAATATTCGAGAAACCTGCAAGTACTCTGCAGGAGGCCTCCACCGCAAAGTTCGAGGCTGCATGTCGGAAGCTGGCCCTCACGCCGAACGATCATGTTCTCGAAATCGGTTGTGGATGGGGTGGCTTCGCAATTCACGCGGCTTCGCGTTATGGATGTCATGTAACCGCGACCACGATCTCGCAAGAACAGTACGAGTTTGCCGCGAAGCGCATCGCCGCAGCGGGATTGAATCACCGCGTAACGCTTCTGCTGCAGGATTATCGTGATCTCGAGGGTCAGTTCGACAAGATCGTCTCGATCGAAATGATCGAAGCGGTGGGACCGCATTACCTGGACACATATACGAGTGCGTGCTCGCGCCTGTTGAAGTCTGACGGTGCGATGTTGCTGCAAGCGATCACCTTGCAGGATCAGCTTTACGACGCTGCGCTGCGCTCCGTCGATTTCATTCAGCGATACATTTTTCCGGGAAGTTTTATTCCTTCGATCACCGCGATCCTGGGCTCCTTCGCGACTCACACCGATATGAAGGGGTTTCACCTGGAGGACATCGGGCCGCACTACGCGACGACGCTGCGCCATTGGCGCGAACGCTTTGTGGGGAACCTGCCGCAAGTGCGAAAACTTGGTTACTCGGAGACGTTCATCCGCATGTGGGAGTACTACCTGTGCTACTGCGAAGGCGGTTTTCTGGAAAGGCAGCTCGGCGACGTACAGGTAATCCTCACCAAGCCGCACTGTCGCTTACGTGCGATTACGAGCTGATCGGGAACCCGTGAACGCTGCGCTGCCAACGCCTGAAGCAGAGACCAGTTCGCGGCGTCGGACTCAGGCTATACTGCCTCCTCGTAACAACGACAAACTTGGGGTAGTGAACGGTGACGTCGGTCTTGATTCGCGTCGCGCGAGGCGAGAACACGGCGTTTGCCGAGTGTGTCGATCGCTATGGCGATCTGGTGTGGGGCCTCACCCGCAGAATGACGCGCAATTCAGCCGATGCGGAAGACGCAACTCAGGAGATCTTCCTCAACTTGTGGAAGAGCGCTGCACGCTACGACGAGCTGAAAGGGTCCGAGGCTGTATTCATTGCCACCATCGCGCGACGCACGTTGATCGATCGCCTGCGACAAAAACAGCGACGGCCCATCGAAGTGCCGATGGACGAAGACTTCGAACCCGTGTCGTGGACTGCCAGCGCCAGAGACGAGAACAGTGTCGAAGCGGAACAGGCAGCCGCCGCACTCGCCACGTTGCGTCCCGAACAACAGCGGGTGATAACGCTTGCCATCATGGATGGTCTATCTCAAAGCGAGATTGCCGCGCAGACTGGTATGCCGTTGGGTACTGTGAAAACACTCATGCGACGGGGCTTGCTCCTGGTCCGGGAATTGCTCGGTGAGGGGGTGCGCGCATGAACACCTCCTGGCGCGACGACGAACGCCTCGTCGACCTGCTCGTCAAAGAAGCCACTGAAGGCTTGGACGCGGACGAAGCTCGCGAGCTCACAACGCTTGCCGGCCATATGCCCGCCGAAGATCGCGATTCATTGCAGCACGCTGCTGCAGCCGTAGCGCTCGCCGCCAATCCTGCTCGGGAAAAAATGCCCACCGGTTTGCGCGAGCGGATAGTTGCTGCTGCACCGGCGCAGTCCGATGCCCGAGACAACATCGTGAATATCAATCGTGCTCGTGGCGTTTCGCGCGGCTACTCAGCGGCAGGATGGTGGGCTGCTGCTGCGTGCCTGGTGCTCGCCGTCGCTGGATGGTGGCCTCGCCTGGTGGGCGAGGGCGACACAACTCAACCCGTTGCTGCGAATCCCGAACATGAGCGTGAGCAGTTGCTCGCGAGTGGTCGCGCACTCGAAGCCGCCTGGTCTCCCACCTCAGAGGCTCCGATCCAGGGAGATGTGGTGTTCGATCCAGTCACTCAGCGTGGCTTCCTGCGTTTCCGCGGCATTCCCGCAAACGATCCGCGTCTCGCGCAGTACCAGCTCTGGATTGCAGATGCGGGCAGACCTCAGCCAGAGCCCGTCGATGGCGGCGTGTTCAACGTGACCACCATGGAAAACGGTGATGTGATCATTCCGTTCCAAGCCAAACTGCCTGTAGGCAAACCTGCTGCCTTCGTCGTGACGCTCGAACAACCGGGCGGCGTCGTCGTATCGAAGCAAGAAAAAGTCATGGCACTCGCCAAAGTACCTGCGGGCATCTGAAGAGGCTTCTTTGTGGGTTCGGCTTCAGCCGAACATCTTCACCGCTCACGCTGATTGAGAATGCCTTCCGGCATTGAGTTCGACTGAAGTCGAACCCACAACTTGAAGCTGACTTCGAAGCTGAATCAGCCTCTGCTGAAGCTTTGCAGAACCTGAACTCGCGGCCTTTCCCTTCTTACTGTGGGTTCGGCTTTAGCCGAACATCTTTATCTGCAAAGTGCCTGCGCCAATTAGTTCGACCGAACCCCACAGCAAATCCGATCTCATCAAGCAATGATGCTCACGATGCGGGTGATCGACCAGTAGGCTGCGACGATGCCGATCGCATAAAGCGCAGGAGCACGCGCCAGCACGAATCGCGGATAGCGCGACAGGGCTCGATACACCGCGAATGCAAGAGCGACCACGAACAGCTGCCCGAGCTCGACACCGACATTGAAGGTCAGCAGTGCAACTGACAGGTGTTCCTGCGGCAAGCCGATATCTTTCAGCGCACCCGCGAAGCCCAGTCCGTGCACGAGTCCGAACAGAAATGCGACCAGCGCTGGCCAGCGACGCGACAATGTCTTCTGATCATTCATCGCTTCCGCTGCCACGAGCACGATCGAGAGTGCGATCGTTGCTTCCACCGGCGGTGATCGAAGCGTGATCAGATTCAACGCGCTCAACGCGAGTGTCAGACTGTGCGCCGCTGTAAAAGCCGTGATCGTCAGCAGCAACTTGCGATTGAAGCCGACCAGGAACAGTAGTGCGAGCACGAAGAGCAGGTGATCGAAGCCGCTCAGGATGTGTTCGAAACCGAGCACGGTGTAAGCGCCAGCAATTTCTCCCATGCCGCGCTTGTCATCGGCCGATCCATAGAGCTGAACAGTCGAATGACCTTCGGTAAACGTGTAGACGCGCGTCTGCCCATCGAGCCAGAACACCTTGACCATTGCAGCCGAGTAGCGCTTGCCGACGCCGCGTACTTCGAGCTCGCCTTTGAGGCCACCGTGATCACATCTCACGACACTGATGTCTGCCTGACAGCTTTGCGGCCAGATCGGTGTGAGCTCATCGCTCGCCGGAAAATTGCCGCTCGCGGTCCACTGCCACAGAAACTGGCCCGGTGCGGTCTCGCGCATCTCCATCTCGGCCATTGTCATTTCATGCGCAGCAGCGGCAAGCGAGCTGAACGCGAGTGCGACAAATAAAAGGTAACGAAACACCTTATTCATTTGCCCGCTTCCTTCACCTGCACTGAGTACTTCTGTGTCAGTGCGCGCACGGCAGCACTGCGCTGCTCAGCCAGCGTGGCATCTGTCCAATCCTGCTGAATCACGCCACGCAGGTCGTCGAAGTTCCCCGGCTTCGCGGGAGTGGTCGCTTCGAGACGAACGACTCGCAGACCTTCACGACTCGGTAGCGCGCGCCATTCATTCGCGGGCAGCGCCTCGAGACTTTTTGCGAATTCTTCACCGTAACTCTGCACGAGATTGCTGTGCGGCCGGCCTTTGAATACACGCAAACCGGCTTCCGTCTCCGGCGTCGTGCCCGCATTCAACGCATGCACGAAGGCACGTACCGCGGATTCAGATTTATCGCCGCTCAACACCGCTTCCTGAAAATCGAAACGCGCCGGCTCGTCGTACTTGACGCGATTGCGCTCGAACCAGGCGCGCAGCGTCTTGTCGTCGAACGCAGGGAGTTTGGTGCTTGCATCGATCACACTCAGTTGCTTGAAGATGACGCGATCGCGAATGGCGGGATCGCCCTTGTCCAGTTGCATCGCGAGTCCTTCGCGATAGAGCACCTCATTGTCGAGCCATACCTTTCTCAGTGCGTACAGCTCATCTTCGTTCGGCGCACGACCACGTGCGTCCTTGAAAACCTTGATCGCCTGTTGATCGACGGCAGCGTCGACCACGATCACTCGCGGATCATCACTGCGACTTGCGATCAGATGATCCGCAACAAACAGAACTGCACCCAGAATCACGAAATGCAGCAGTGGCTCGCGCGTCCAGCTTGGCAGTGAACGCAATCGATGAGTTAGGGAACGAGTTTCAGCTTCACGTACCGGAATGGCGGTAGACATATTCTCAGCGACTCACAAATGAGAAGACGCCGCGCGTTGCCGCGCGGCGTCCTGGGGCTTCTATGAAGCTTCGACTTACAGACCAGCCACCAGCGAGGATGTGCCCTTCACAGGTGTCGAGCCTTTGACTTCGATGTAGATCGGATTGCTGTAGAACCACAGATCCGACCAGGCAGCGACGTCATACGCCACATACTTCTGACCATTCACGGTCGGCAGATGCGATGGGCATCCGTCGAATTCCGTCGTACCCACCGTCGTGCAGGGAATGCGCAGGTTGGTATTCGCGGGAATTCCATCTGCACCACCCGGCACTGTGGGATTTACAGCAGCGGCATTGGTGAAGAGATCAGCCAACGGATTGCCATCCGCGTCCGTTTCGTAAGGCACCGAAGCCGGCATGTTGGTGCCGCGCAGCCGCAAGTACTGCGAGCCGTTCACCGTGCCGATGCGGAAGACCATCGTCTTGTATTGCTTGTCGCCCTGGAATGCCTTCCAGCTTTCCTTGCTGAACGTGCGCAGGATTCCAGCCGAAGTGTTCTTCGCGGCTGCCGGCACATTGTCCAGGTTTGGGTTCTTGATCCAGTCATTCGGCCATTGACCGGCATAGTCCGGCGCACCAGGCGTCTTGTAGCCACTGACCTGTCCACGAATCACATCGATGTGATCGAGAACGGGTTGGTTGAGGGCCTGCTTGATGCCGACCTGAGCGAGTGAAGGATTCGTGAAAGAGTACGGCGAATAGTTCTTGCTCGACGGATCACGCACGACGATTGCAACCACGACTTCCTGACCCGGACGCACGACAAGCTTTTCACCCATCGTCGCGCAGTTTCTGAAATCGATGTCGGTGTTCTCGCGCGCAGCACCGAGCGCCGCACCTTCCAGCAACACATTACCGATCCGATCATTGATCGGTGTGTCGGCACACGCCACGAACGCAAGGCGATCGATCAGCTGACCGCTGCTCGAGAACGCATTGCCCGTACGCAGGCCGTCAACGATCTCCTGCGGCTTCAGCTGGTCTGTCTCTCTGCGCTTCTCGTAATAACCATGATGACCTTTGTGATCTTCGTCTTTGACCATCACATAGGTGCGCTGATATTCGCCAGGATAGAAATCCTGACTCGAGCGGCGATCATCGGGACCGAACATTCCGCGGTTGTGCCAATCGGAACTCGCGAAGAACCAGAAGTTGCGACCTTCGCCGAGCAGTGCATCCCACACGCCGCCCACCTGCGCGCCGTAAACGCCAGTGCCACCGTATGTGGTGCCGCCAACGGAATCGACATTCACACCCGCGATGTTGTTGCGACGAATCGTGTATTCGCCACGTGCATCGGACGCGCCGTGACCGGGCTGCGTTTCGAATCCGAACGCGACAGTTGGAGCTGCGTTGTTGAAGTCACGCAAGCTCTCGATGTTGTAGCCGTTGTTGCCATTGGGATTGAACGGCCCAGCGCGCTCGAGGTGAGCAGGCACGTAGTAGCTCTGATACTTGTGGTTCTGTTCCATCCACTTCATGGCTTCAACAGTTTTCGCGTGACCGCGATCGCCAGCGCCTGGGCCGCTTGCCGGCATCAATTTCAGCGCGGTGGGATTCCAGCTCGGATCCGCTGCGTTCAAGCTGCCGTCAACTGAGCAGTCCCAGTTGTTACCGGCGACGCCACCGACCGTGGTATTGCCGCGGCTGGTGTCAGCATCGTTGCGATCGAAGCAGTATTCCCATTGCGCCATCGCATTCGCATTGCCGAGTGGCAAGTAACCGGGGCTGTTCGGAAGATGCTGCTTGAAGATCGAAGCAGGCACCTGACCGGTGATCACGGAAGTCGATGAATGTTCGTGACCTGCGACAACGGACTCGACGCCGATGAATAGAGGCTCGCTCTTCAGCGCCGAGAGGTATTCGACCAACGGATACTGATATTCCTGAATCGACTGCCAACGCCACATGTTCTGATTCGGCGCAGTACCTGAGGCCAGCCCCTTGGGCTGAACTGCTGGATTGCTGTTCTGCCAGGTCGTCGTGGGACCAAGCACGGTCGTGCCGTCCGCGGCGAAAACGAGCGGATACGCAGGCGTTGCAAGTGTCGCGTCTTCCGCGAGCGTGCAATTGCGATTGCCATTGCCGCCGTGGCCTGCCTGCACGAACCAGTCGAGCCCCCATGGAGTGTCGACGGTGTCCGTCGCCTTCTTCACCAGCTTCTGCATGGAAATGGATCCATCGGAGCAGGTGGTGTGATTGTGGAAATCGCCGGCGACATAGGTGCCGCCCTTCGACTTGCCGGGACCATCGTTACCGTGCGCATGCGCGGATACGATGACACCCGCACTGAGTGCTGTGGCCACGGCCAACGCGACCTGGCTCTTGTTGAATCTGACGCTCATATAAAAGGAGTTCCTCTGCTGGACACCGGTGAGTGTTCTTGAGTGTTGGACTGCGAAGCAGTCGAACGACTGCTCGCGACTTTTTAGCCGCGATGTGTGACCGGAACATGAAAGGCGCATGACAGCGGCGCCAGAGAAGAACAAGC
>JBJMWN010000274.1:0-9145 GCA_045810085.1 Povalibacter sp.
CTGTCAGTCACGACCTTCAGGCCGCCGATCGGTGCGTTATTGCCGGGTGCATTCGTGAGGCGTGCTGTGATCGCATCGCCCGCAAGCGTGGTCGCAGTGACATCTTCAGGAGCCAGCTTTCCTAGGCGGGCCTTCTGAGCAGGCGTCGCTTTGGCATCGATACGTGTGTAACGCGGTGCGCCGAACTGCGCAGTGAGTTCCTGATAGTGCTGGCCGGGATCTTTGCGTGTGGTCGCGGTCATCTCTGCGGCGAGCAGATTGAGGATCAATCCGTCTTTGTCAGTCGACCACACCGTTCCATCACGACGCAGGAAGCTCGCACCCGCGCTCTCTTCGCCGCCGAAGCAGAACGTACCTTCGAACAGTCCTTGGACGAACCATTTGAAGCCCACGGGAACTTCGGTGAGCTTGCGACCGAGGCTTGCAACCACTCGATCGATCATCGCGCTGCTCACGAGAGTTTTGCCGACCGCCGCATGTGTCGGCCAGTGCGGACGGTGTGTGAGGAGGTAGCGAATAGCGACCGCAAGATAATGATTCGGATTGAGCAGACCGACACTGGGTGTGACGATGCCGTGACGGTCTGCATCGGCATCATTCGCGAAGGCGACTTTGTATCGATTCCTCAGCTGCACCAGACTTGCCATGGCATAAGGGCTCGAGCAATCCATGCGGATCTTGCCGTCGTGATCGACCGTCATGAATGAGAATGTCGGATCCACTTTCGGATTTACGACATCGATGTGAAGGCCGTAGCGTGCGTTGATGCGTTCCCAATAGCGCACGCCTGCACCACCGAGCGGATCGACACCGAGCTTGAGTGCAGCATCGCGAATGGCGCGCATGTCGATCACATTCTCGAGATCGTCGACGTATGGCTGAATCAGGTCCTCTTGCCGAGTCGTGTCCGCCGCGAGCGCCTTTTCGTACGGGAATTGAGCAATGCCGTCGTTCCGTGCGCGCAGCAATTCGTTCGCGCGATTCTGAATCCACTTGGTGACCTGTGTATCCGCGGGCCCGCCGTCGGGCGGGTTGTATTTGAATCCGCCATCCTCGGGCGGATTGTGCGAGGGGGTGATCACGATGCCATCAGCGCGTAGCGCGTTCTGATCCCGGTTGTGAACCAGAATGGCTCGTGAAATGACCGGTGTGGGTGTCCATTCATCCTCTGCCTGAATAATGACGTGCACGCCATTCGCAGCGAGAACCTCGAGCGCACTGCGCTGCGCAGGCGCTGAAAGCGCATGAGTGTCCTTGCCCATATACAAAGGGCCGTCGATCTTCTGCCATCGTCGGTAATCGCAAATAGCCTGGGTGATCGCGAGAATGTGCGCCTCATTGAACGAGCCGCGCAGCGAGGATCCACGATGACCGCTGGTGCCGAAGCTGACCTGCTCAGTCGTGATCTCGGGATTCGGCTCCCGCGCGAAATACTCGCGCTCCAGAGTGTCGATGTTCACGAGAATGTTCTTGGGTGCAGGTTGGCCTGCGAGCGGTGACAGCGACATGGAAGCCTCAGCTGGCGTTGCGACAGAGTCAGGATGGTAAACAAACGAACATCAAGGTTCGATCCACGATACCGCATGAATCTCCGCACGACGCCGAATTGATTTCAGTCAGGGATGCTTGAGATTCTTGTCCGCCGTCGCAAGTTCGCCGACGAAGCGCCGCTTCAGACGGTACTTCTGCGCCGGACGATGCGCCTGGCCTTCGGCCATGTCGCCCGGAACCAGTTCGAGCACATCGAGTTCTTCGATACGCCGTCTGAACGTGCGTTTATCCAGTGAAGCCTCCAACACCCGTTCGTAGACGCGCTGCAGTTGCGTCAGCGTGAACGTCTTTGGCATGAGGTGGATCGGCAACGAGGAGTAACGGGTCTTCGACTGCACCCGAGTCACGGCGGCCCGGAGAATGTCCAGATGATCGAAGGGCAGCGAGCGGATCGAATCGACCGGCCGCCATTGCAGTTGCTCAGCGTCTTTCGTATCGATCTGATGGAGGGGCAGCAGAGCGTAGTGCGCAATCGAGACCGACCAGCCGCGACTGTCCCGGTGCCGATTCGCGAACGTTTGCAGCTGCTCGAGGTAGGGACTCGCGATGCCTGCCTTGGACTTCAGGATTCGCACAGCCGCCGCCAATGCGTCCTCGTCTTCATCGGTGTGTACCCAACCGCCGGGCAACGTCCATTGACCGGCGAAAGGTTCCTTGTCGCGCAGCGCAAGGGCCACATGCAGCCGGTCGTCATGAAGAGTGAGCAGTACGACGTCCACCGTGACGATCGGCTGAACGTAGGACGAGCCTGAGAATTGTTCGTGCAACATCGCACTATCGTAGCTGCAGACGCATACGAGATCGACAGCTGTATATAAAATCATCGCATTTGAGCTGGACTGAGCCGCTGCTCACGAGTAAATTAGTTAGTGCATAAAAGCACTATCAAACATGAAACCGCTTTAACCACCATGGCCTCGAAGTTACTGATCATCGATCCGCAGAATGACTTCTGCGACATTCCCAATGCCGCCTTACCCGTCAGCGGAGCGTCGCAGGACGTCCTGCGAACCGCAGCGTTTCTGGAAACAGCAGGCGCTGATCTGGAGGATCTGATCGTGACGCTCGACTCGCATCCGACTGTCGCCATCGAACGCACTACGTTCTGGCGCACAGGGAACGGTGAGGAGGTGAGTGCATTTACAGAAGTCACGGAGGCGGACGTGCGATCAGGTCAGTACGTACCGCGGAATGAATCGCTCACGGTCGAGGTCACTGCCTACTTGCATGCGCTGGAAGCGGGCGGGCGTTATCGGTTGATGATCTGGCCAGTCCACTGCGTTGTGGGGACTTGGGGTCACAACATTCATCCGAATCTGGCTGCACAGATCGCACGGTGGGAGACCAGTCGGCAACGTGGGTGCTTCAAGGTGCTCAAAGGAATGAATCCGATGACCGAACAGTACAGCGCCGTTCGCGCAGAAGTTCCTCGTGACGACGATCCGCGAACGCACAACAACAGAGAGTTGATTGAACGCACTCGACCTGGCGAGGGATGGCTCTTTGTGGCGGGAGAGGCAGCGAGTCATTGTGTCGCCGCAACACTGATGCATCTGTTCGAGCAGATGTCAGTGGCTGAGCGAAGTCGCGTAGCAATCCTGCGCGACTGCATGAGTGCTGTCAGCGGATTCGAAGCTCATGCCAAGAAATTCTTCGAGCAAGCCGCAGGTCTGGGCGCTCGCGTCATTACTCATGGTGAGGCCATGCAGCTGCTTTGATTCGCGGTAACCACATGCCCACGTTCACACCTATCATTCGTTCGCTGCTCGACACGGATCTGTACAAGTTCACGATGTGGCAGCCGTTCCTGCACTTCTTTCCCAGCAATCAGGCGACGTATCGATTCGTCTGTCGCAATCATCCTGATTACCCGCTTGCAGAACTGAGGGATGACGTTGAGGCGCAGCTGGATCATTTGTGTTCATTGCACTTCACGGAGGATGAGCTCGATTACTTAAGCTCGAAGCGCTACATCAAAAGTCATTTCGTGGATTTCCTGCGCATCTTTCACTTTCAGCGCAGATACATCTCTGTCGAGGCCCGAGATAAGCAATTGCAGATCGTGGCTTCGGGTCCGCAGATTCATGTGATGGGATTTGAAGTGTTCGTGCTCTCCATCGTGAACGAGCTGTACTTCCGACGGTTCGCTGATGAGAACGTGATTGCCGAAGGCCAGAGACGTCTGCATCAAAAGATCGAACAGCTAGGCGCGTTCGAGGCTGGTCGCCTGAGGCAACAGCCCACCCTCAAACATCCGTTCGAGTTCTTCGACTTCGGAACTCGCCGACGTTTTTCTCGAGAGTGGCACGAGAAGGTTGTGGGCACGCTGGCGCACGAGTTGCCCCAGTTCTTCAAAGGCACATCCAATGTGTATCTCTCGCGCAAGTTCGGGATTGCGGCGATCGGCACGATGGCGCATGAGTATCTGCAAACGTTTCAGGCTGTCGGTGTGCAGTTGAAGAACTTTCAGAAGGCCGCGCTTGAACACTGGGTGCAGGAATACCGCGGTGATCTTGGAATTGCGCTCACCGATGTCATCAGCATGGATGCTTTCCTGCGCGACTTCGATCTGTACTTTGCCAAACTGTTCGAAGGTCAGCGTCACGATTCAGGCGATCCGATCGTCTGGGGCGAGAAAGCGCTGGCCCATTACGAGAAGTTGCGGATCGATGCTCACACCAAGCGACTCGTGTTTTCCGATGCACTCGACGTACCGATTGCATTGAACCTGTATGCGCAGTTCGCCGATCGGGTGCAATGCGGGTTCGGTATCGGCACCAATCTCTCGAACGACGTGGGCCTCACGCCGCTGAACATCGTCATGAAACTGACGGAGTGCAACGGTCAACCGGTGGCGAAACTTTCAGATGCGCCTGGCAAGAGCATGTGCACGGATGAAACCTTTCTCGCGTACATGCGTCAGGTCTTCAGCTACGCAGTGAAGTAAAGATGTTCAAGTTCACCCTCGCTCAGATCAATCCGACCATCGGTGATATCGAAGGCAATCTCGCGCTGATGAAGCGGGCGGCGCAGCAGGCACATTCAGAAGGCGCTGCGCTGGTGATCTTTCCCGAGATGAGTCTGACTGCGTATTACCCGGCGGATCTGCTCGACGATACCGAGTTCCTGAAGCAGGTAGCCCGCGGACTCGAGAATCTGCTTGCGACTTCACGCGAGCTTCCCGATCTCTATTGGGTCGTTGGCGCACCGACTCCTCACACCGGGATGGGCAAGCGTCTCTACAACAGTCTGATCGTCATCAAGGCAGGTGAAGTGCTGCGTCAGTATCACAAGCAGCTGCTGCCAACCTACAACATTTTCGATGAGCGCCGTCACTTCGAACCCGGGCCGGACGTGGCACAGGTCCTGCGCATTGGGAACGCACGCATTGGTTTCATGATCTGCGAAGACGGCTGGAACGATGAGAGTCAGGAGTACGAGGTAAATCCGTTTCTGCGTCTTGCAGCAGCCGCGCCGGATCTCGTCATCTCCATCAATGCCAGTCCTTCCAACGTAGGCAAACGTGAGCAGCGACATGAGATCTTCAGTCGCGCCTGCGCACGTCACGGGCTGTCGTTGGTGTACGTCAATCAGATCGGCGGGCACGATCAGGTCGTGTATGACGGCGCCTCGTTTGCGGTGGATCCCGAGCGCGGCGTCGTTTTCGAAGCTCAGAGGTTCGTGACCGATGTCGTGACGCTGAGCTTCGATCCTGACGCGCAGCACTTCTTCACTCGCACAGGTGAGCTTCTTCCGCCTCCATCTAAAGGCGGCCTTTCTGTGTGCGAGTTCTATCGCCGACAGATCGTGCTCGGTCTGAAGGATTACGCGCGCCGGTGTGGATTCACGACTGCGGTCGTCGGTTCGTCAGGTGGCATCGATTCGGCACTGACCCTTGCGTTGGCGGTAGAAGCGTTGGGAGCTCCCAATGTGGTCGCCATCACGATGCCTTCGGCCTACTCGAGCACAGGCAGCGTGAGTGACTCCGAAGTGCTGTGTCGCAATCTGGGAATTCCACTGCTGACTCATCCAATTCGAGAACTGGTGGAAGGCTACAAGGCAGGTTTCGAACGCGCGACGCAGAAACCGCTCGTCGGACTTGCGCTGGAGAATCTGCAAGCACGTATTCGCGGCACGATTCTCATGGAGTATTCGAACAGCTTCGGCCCTCTGCTGCTCACGACGGGGAACAAAAGCGAAATCTCGGTGGGTTACTGCACGCTCTATGGCGATACGAATGGCGGTCTTGGCGTGATCGGAGATATCTACAAAACAGAGGTCTTCGCGCTCAGTCGTCACATCAACGAAACCGCGGGACGCGAGATCATTCCGACTTCGATTATCGAGAAGGCGCCGTCTGCGGAACTCGCACCAGGTCAGAAGGACACGGATTCCTTGCCGCCGTATGAAGTGCTCGATGAGGTTCTCAAGATCCTGATCGAAGGTGATCGGCTGGCCGTCGCAGAGCGAGCTCACGCACGGATGAAGTTCGAAGAGCTAGCGGCCACAGCCGACGGTCAGGCCTTGATCGCACGTGTGCGCAAGATGATCGGACGCAATGAGTACAAGCGTCGGCAAGCGCCACCCATTCTGCGCGTACGTGCTCGCGCTTTTGGCAGTGGT
Organism: Povalibacter sp.; assembly: GCA_045810085.1. Classification (GTDB taxonomy): domain Bacteria; phylum Pseudomonadota; class Gammaproteobacteria; order Steroidobacterales; family Steroidobacteraceae; genus Steroidobacter. Next base: position 6,175 of record JBJMWN010000274.1, read on the forward strand.
CGACAGATGCCGATTGCCGCGCACTATTGAAGAGACGAGTCATGAGTTCAGACGTCGCACTCATCATTGGTCGTTGGCAGATCCTCCAGCGAGGACATGGAACGCTGCTGAGTGCCGCGCTGGAGGAAGCTCCACGTGTAATCGTCGTGATCGGTTCGGCCTGGCGAGCGCGTGATGCTCACAACCCTTTCACATGGCAGGAGCGTCAGCAGCAGTTCGAAGCGGTGTTGAGCAGCGATGAGCGCGCGCGTGTGTCTTTCCTTCCAGTGCGCGACTACTTCGACGATCAGCGTTGGGTCGATGCGGTTCGCGCCGGTGTGGCCAAGCTCACGAAACCTGCCGACAACATCACCGTGCTCGGTTTCAAGAAAGATCACAGCAGTTCCTATCTGGATTGCTTTACGGGCTGGGCATTGCGGGAGATCGAACCTGAATTCGATATCAGTGCCTCGGATTTGCGCCGTATCTATTTCGAAGCCACGCAGATGTCAGCCGCGCTGACGATCATCGGTAACTATGTCGAGCCGGGTGTGCGCTCCTATCTCGAGTCCTGGGCGCTGCTGCCCGCGTATCGTCATTGCGCGGCGGAGCACAAAGCTGTGCAGGCCTATCGCGAGAAATACACGGCGCCGTTCTATCTCACTGCCGATGCGGTCGTGACTGCGAACGAGCACGTGTTGCTCATCCGACGTGGCGGGGATATTGGCCACGGATTGCTCGCGCTGCCCGGCGGATTTCTGGAACCGCGCGAACGTTTTTATGCGGCAGCGGTGCGTGAGCTTGCTGAAGAGACAGGTTACAAAGCCTTGCCGGCGCGACTCAGGGCTGCGCTGCGCGGCGAAGCTGTGTTCGATCATCCGGCTCGCAGTCCTCGCGGAAGAATCGTCACGACGGCGTTTCACTTTGACTTAGGCGAAACGCATTTGCCGGAAGTGCAGGGTCAAGACGATGCAAAGGAAGCGAAGTGGGTCCGTATCACCGAGCTACCAAAGATCGAGGAGCAGCTGTTTGAAGATCACGCCTGCATTCTTGACCACTTCCTCGGTTTGTTCCCCAGTTCGAGGACCTGACCGCACGTGCATGTGCTGATCGGCTCCGCATCCATACTTGCGCACACTTCAGTGAAACACGAGCGGAGTCCATCATGAGAATTCTCGTCTGCTTCGAACGAGCACTGATCACTGGTCTCTGCATAGGATTGTTGTCATGCGCGAGCTTGCCCGGTCGCGATCCGCCGGAAGTGTCCATCGCGGGTATGGAGCCGCTGCAAGGACAGGGATTAGAGATGCGTTTTCTATTGAAGCTGCGTGTGCAGAATCCGAATGACAGTCCGATCGACTACGACGGTGTGTCTGTTCAGCTCAACATGCAGGGCAAGAAATTTGCGACCGGTGTGAGCGATGCCACGGGCAATGTGCCGCGTTACGGTGAATCGATCATCTCCGTGCCACTCACGATTCCCGCATTCCAGGTGGCGCGTCAGGTCATCGGGATGACGAGCCAGCCTGCAACTGGCAAGTTCAGGTATGAGTTGAAGGGAAAATTGAGCGCGCCGGGGTTGGGCTCGACTCATTTCAGTAACCAGGGTGAGCTCGACATGCCGCAAGGGGTTTACAGCCCAGCGACGGATTAGGGGTGTCACCAGAAATCCTGGGGTCTGGAAACGATCCAGCCTCGACCATGGAAGATTCCAGCGATGCTGGCGCACGAGTGACGATCCTGTCATTGCGCCTCACCTCCGCATAGGATCAGATAAGCGCATTAGAGACGCTTGCGCGTCCAACAATTCAGGCGGAGTTGAATTTGCTCACCGGATCCAGGTTGCCTTCCGCGTACAGCGCTCGTGCTGTGCCCAAGTTCTCTGCCTTCATACGACGCGTTGCGAACAGGACAACGGTTCTCATCAGCGTCGGTGCCGCAATGCTGATGTCAGCCACGCTGACGTATGCTGCATATAAACCGAACGCGCCCGCGGGAGCTGAGATTTCCGGGTACTGGAAGCTCAATCCCACCTTCAGTGACGATGCGGATAAATTGCTGCAGCAGAAGATGGAAGAAGAACGTCGTGCGCGCGAGCGATGGATGCGTCGCGAAGGCATGGCTGATCCTCTTGGAATTCCACCTGTCGGCGAACCTCAGCCCAATGCCGAGCCACCGAATCCCGGTGAGCGCAAACCGCAACGTTCGCGCAATCGACACCTTCAGGAACTGCGCGACATGCTGCTCATCACCGACACGCTTTCAGTGCAGCAGAACGGCACCAGACTGCAGATTCAGACCGAGTTCGACTCGCGGGTTTTTGAAGCGGGCTCATCGAGTCAGGTCTCGATGCCGCAAGGTGAACTCGCGGATTCTCGCGTCGGCTGGGAAGGGCCGTGGTTCGTCATCGACCGTCGTTCGCACGGTCCTCGCGTTCTGGAGAAGTATCGGTTGATCAAGAAAACCGATCAGCTCGAATCCATCCTCGTCTGGAGCGGCGATGGACCACTCGAAGGCATCAAAGTCCATCGCATCTTCGATCGAATGCAGAGCGCACCTCCGCCGCCGAATCCGGAAAGAGGCCCGGTGAGGTGAACAGGGCGATGCGGCTACTGGCTACTGGCCATCGGCCCGAGAGTGATTAGCAGGTGAGCAGCTGTTGGGTGGCCAGTAGCCAGTGGCCAGCAGCCAGTCGCCTGTTAGACGCCGTAGCCCATCATCGCCTTCACTTCCAGAAACTCCTTCAGTCCCTCGCGGCCCCACTCGCGGCCGTTGCCGGACTGTTTGTAGCCTCCGAATGGCGCGTTTGAATCAGTCGAGGCGCCGTTCAAGTGGACCATGCCGACTCGAAGTTTCGCAGCGATGCGTCGTGCGTGATCGATGCTTCCTGAATAGACGTAGCCGGATAAGCCATAGACAGTGTCATTCGCGATCTTTACGGCTTCTTCTTCGGTCTGGTACGGACTCATCACGAGGACAGGTCCAAAGATTT
>JBJMWN010000275.1:0-5498 GCA_045810085.1 Povalibacter sp.
GCGCTGCGGCCAAACCGCTGATACCCGCCCCGACCACAACCAGGTCGTAAGTTTCGCCGGTCGATTGCGGTACGCCCGCGGACTTCCAGAATGTTCCGTCGCGGACAGCGTGCATGACTTCGAACGAACCCGAATGATGGCCGCGCAGTCCCGTCAAGCCAGGCGGATCAACGCGTGACCCGCTCGCATCCAGGTGAACGCCGGCTGCTAACGCCCCCATGCTGAAAGCGGCACCGTTGAGGAAGTCGCGACGTGTGATGCCGCGATGCATCCCGAGTGAACGATCGGATTCAGCCGTCATCTCTCGATTATGATGGGGACCCTGCCAAATATCGACGCGTCACGACGCGTGACATTCATGACGACCTCAGCTGAGTTCACCGAATTCGCAATCCATCTTGCACGAGTCGCAGCGAAGGAAATCCTTCCCTACTTTCGTTCGCGCTTCGACATCGACAACAAGGCCGCCAGCGGCTTTGATCCAGTGACGATTGCCGATCGCAATGCTGAGGCGGCGATTCGTCGTGAGGTCCGTCGCGTGTATCCGCAGCATGGATTGCTGGGCGAGGAGTATGGATTCGAACCCGGGACGGATCCGCATACCTGGGTGATCGATCCGATCGATGGCACTCGTGCATTTATTCTCGGCCAGCTTCATTGGGGAACGCTGCTTGCACTGAACGATGGTTCGCGCCCGATTCTGGGACTGATGCATCAACCGTTCACATCGGAAACCTTCATCGGCTCATCCGAGGGCACGCACCTGCATCATCAAAACAGGATTGTGAAGCTTGCCAGCCGGCAAGGTGTTTCCCTCGACCATGCGGTCCTGTGCGCAACCGATCCCACGATGTTCGCGGATGTGGCCGGAGACTCAGCGTTTCAACGCGTCGCAATGAAAGCTCGATCGGTGCGTTACGGCGGCGATTGCTACACGCCTTGTCTCGTAGCGGCAGGCTATGCGGATCTGGTGATCGAGGCTGGACTCAAGCCCTGGGACGTGCAGCCGCTGATTCCGATCATCAGAGGAGCGGGCGCAATCATCACGGACTGGTCGGGAGATGATGCAACGAACGCGAGCCGCGTCGTCATTGCAGGCAGCCGTGAGTTGCACGAGCAAGTCTTAGAGGCACTTGCCTGGCAAGGCGAATGAGTCATTGAACCAGGCGGTGCCGGCGATCACCGGGTGTCAGTGCGCAGTCATCATCAAGAATCGGAAGATCATGACGACGGCTGCGGCCAGGCTCAGCGCGGTGCGTACTCTGTGCATGGTGGACCACTCTTTCAGCAATCGACGCGTTTCAGCGGACTGCGGCTCGTGATCGGGGCCAAACAGTGAGCGGCTCACAGGCATGACCACGGCCGTAAAAGGCACGACCAAGCCGATGCACGCGGCGGCAAAGGTCCATGACACGCCACCGCCAAGCGCGGATGCGCCAATCGCAGCGATACATCCGATTGCGGCCACTGGCGTTTGCAATAGCGGCGCTCGCTGAAAGCTGTTCACCGATTGCACCAGTGCCGCCTCAGCGCCAACGCGTGCCCATGCCGGATACTCAACCAACGTGAGATGCAGCGCCGCTGCCGCATACAACGCGGTACTCGCAACCGCGACGAATGCCATTGCCTCCAAGAGTGCTTGCTGCCACATCAGAAGATGCTCCCGGTCGAATTGCTCCCCGTCATTGGTCACGCCCGTGCGCTTGCCTGAGATGCGCCCGCATTTTCAAGGAGCTCGCGATCGGAATCTGTCGCCGGTTTGTAAAGTCCGTAGACGTTGCGGCGTTGGATCCTTCAGATCATTCATCGAACATCTCACCTCGTACAATTGCGTTACAAACAGCTACCAAGCCTGAACACACGAGGGGTAGCCACTCTGGGACAATGCGTCCGCTCGATGGTTTCAATCACAATACCTGGCGAGTGATCGGATCTACGCTGACTCATGCATAGAACTGCGCCTCTACTCTTTCGTTTGCTCATCGCTGCGTTGCTCTTGAGCTCGGCGCTCTGCGCCAACGCGGCTCCGTTGCAAAGCGGCTGCACGAGTCCATCTGACGACTGTGTTGAGGTGGGCCAGCTCAACATCAGCATCTCACTCGGCGCGGGATTGCGCTCCAATCCTGTCGTCGGTGAATCCGACATTCCACTCGTCGTACTTCCGCACATCAGCTACTACGGCAAGCGCTTCTTTCTGGAAAACCTCGACTTCGGCTTTACGCTCTTCGAGAACCGTAAGCACACGCTGAACCTGCTGGCCTCGCCGGGCTACGATCGAGTGTTCTTCTACAGGGGCGATTTGCAGAATATCTTCATTAATGGCTCGAGTGGAGTCGTGACCACGGCCGCACCCGCATTGGAATTCGATGGCGGCATTCCTGTCACGTATCAAGTGCGTCGCCGTCACACGACATACCTGGCCGGACCGGAATGGCTGTTCAACTACGATCGCTTTGTCGGCCAGGTGGATGCGCTGTATGAAATCACCGGTGAGCATGACGGTTATGAGGTGCGTGCGGCCGTTGCGACCCCTATCATCCAGACTCAGCATTCACTGGTGTTCAGCGCGGGGATGACATGGAAAAGCGCCGCAGTCGTGCGCTATTACTATGGGGTCGACGGATTCTATGAACCGGGCTCCTCCTTCAGCCCGTTCATCAAGATCGGTTACTCGCATCCGCTGTCGTCTCGGTGGACGTTCAACGCATTCGTTCATTACGAGTATCTGGGCAGCGACGTCGCGAACAGTCCGATCGTGGGCGACGAAGGCGTCAGCACCGCGTTCGTGGGTTTCGCGGCAAAGATTCTCTAGTGCAATCGTCTGCTGCGCACTGACGGCTGCCGTGCACGCTGCGAACGACAGTGAACTGCCTCAAGATCTTGAACTGCGACTTCAGCCGCGGGTCTGCACACTCTCCGCCACTGAGGACGCCTGCAATACCACCGTCAAAGCCCAGTGGCGGGCGGCGCAGGACGAATCCCTGTGCCTGGTGATCGTGGATCGGCCAGATATTAAAAAATGCTGGGAACACTTCACCGAAGGCACCTACAGCATCGAGCTCGTCTTCGACAAAGACCTGATCGTGCAGCTGCGCGATCCTGATTTACAGCATGTGCTCGCGTCAAAAACGATCACGGTCATCAAGGAAGCACTGCAACTTCGACGCAAGCGCCGACAACCCTGGAATTTGCTCTACTGATGCACAACGCGCGTGACTTCAGCATGAATGCCGCCATCCATCCCCTGGTCGTACTTGTCGAGGACGACGCACGCCTCGCGGAATTGATCCGTGCCTATCTCGAAGCGAATGGGTTTCGTGTTGTCGTCGAGCATCGAGGCGATCGTGGGATCGAACGCATTCAACGCGAGAAACCCGATCTGATGATTCTCGATGTGGGCTTACCTGGCCGCGACGGGTTTTCGGTGTGTCGACAGGTTCGCACCATGAGCACCGCACCCATTCTGATGCTCACAGCACGCAATAGCGACATCGATCACGTGCTGGGACTCGAGCTCGGTGCCGATGACTACGTCATCAAGCCCGTCGAACCGCGTGTACTCGTTGCTCGCTTGCAAGCACTCATGCGGCGTGGCCGAACGGGTGCTGTCACCGACTCAAAATCCTTGCAGTTTGGACAGCTGCACATCAATGGCGCTGCACGCTCAGTCACTTTAGGGGATCAACTCGTCAACGTGTCGAGCAATGAATTCGATTTGCTCATGCTTCTCGCCTCGCGCGCCGACCAGATTCAGTCGCGCGACACGCTTTATCAGCATCTTTATCGCCGGCCTTATGACGGCATCGATCGCACGCTGGACGTGCGCATCTCTCATCTGCGACGCAAGCTCGGCGACACCGGCGATCCGGAACGCATTCGAACCGTTTGGGGTCACGGATATCTTTTCGTGGCCAATGCGTGGGGTGACGACATGGTTTCGCCGCCGCCGACTCGCTGATCGCGCGCGATCTTCATGACGCGCCACTTTCTGCAACTCTATGCACTGATCGTGCTCACGCTCATCGCCGTGAGCTGGGGACAGGACCGGCTATGGCAGGCCTACTCAGCTCAATCCAACGCAGAGCTCACCGCGGAGAATCCAGCGCAGATCGCGCTACTGAAGATCGTTCAAGCACAGCTGAGTAACGTACCCGAGGGCCAGTGGCCAGAGTTCGTGCGCAAGCTATCGCGCGACAGTGGTGTGGATCTCGAATTGTTTGAGCCATCCGACATCGCGGGAGCGGATACGCTCGCGGCACTGGCCCACGGCGACGTCGCGCACATGAGCTCGTCGAACGGGCAAAGCTGGTTGCTCAGGCAAGCGAAAGAGGGCGCGATTCTCGCGTTCCGGCACGATGTTCAGGAACCTCAGCGCGGCCTGCTCGATTGGTTTCTGGTGTTTATTTTCTACGCCGCGATCGCACTCGTGATCATGGCCTGGCTATGGCCGCTTCGCAGAGATCTGCGTGCACTCGAACGCGCCACCAGCACCTTCGGCGATCGCAACTGGGTGTTCGATGCACCGATCGGTCCACGCTCTCAAGTGCATTCGCTCGCTCAGGCGTTTCGACGAATGGCCACCCGCATCGACGGATTGATCCGATCGCATCAGGACATGTCGAACGCGATGTCGCACGAGATCAAGACGCCGTTGTCTCGCATGCGCTTCGAAGTGGAAATGGCGCGCACCACACAGGATCCGGAAGTGGTGGCGAGACACCTGAACAGCATCGATACGGATATCGCAGAGCTGAACTCATTCGTAATGGCGACCCTCGAGTACGCCATTCTCGAACGCGCCGAAGTATCACTGAACATCGCGCAGCAGGATCTGACGACCATTCTGCCTGCCATTGCCACATCTGCGATGAAGCAAGGCGCGCCAACGCTGCGGCTCGAGTGCGATATCGATCCGTGCAGTACGAGCGTTCCATGCGATGCGCATCTGATCGAGACCGTGCTGCGCAATCTCATTTACAACGCCGCTCGCTATGCGCGAAGCCTCGTGCGAGTGAGCTTTCGTGAAAACGGCGGACAGTACCACTTGTGTGTCGACGACGATGGACCGGGCATTCCCGAATCGGATCGACTGCGCGTATTCGAATCGTTCGTGAGGCTCGACCAGCCGGCCGGCGATGAAAAAGGATTCGGGCTAGGTCTCGCCATCGTTCAGCGAATGGTGGAGTGGCACAAGGGAACCGTGGCCGCCGAGGAATCGGATCGCGGCGGTGCACGCTTCAGGGTTCAGTGGCCAGTTTGCTGAGAAGAAACAGCCGCAAAGAATATCGGTGGCTTCCGCCAGACACTCTCTTGTTCGGCTGAAGCCGAACCCACAAGGGAAAATAAGAAATCTTATCGAGCCTGTTCGCCTCTTCGCTGCCTATCCTTCATTACTGTTTCCTCATGCGAACGAAAGGAATGTTCACCCCGCCCCCGACGGGATACTGAACGTTTTCCTCTGCAACGTAGCCGCACACTTGATACAGGCGCACGCCAGG
>JBJMWN010000276.1:0-4535 GCA_045810085.1 Povalibacter sp.
ACGACAAGCCTTGCGGAACGCGCGCGGCTCGAGCGATTTCACTTCCTTGCCGCGTGTCTTCTCGATCTGATGCTCGATCGGTAGGCCGTGGCAATCCCATCCTGGAACGTAAGGAGCATCGAAGCCATCGAGCGTGCGCGACTTGACGACAATGTCCTTGAGAACCTTGTTGATGGCGTGACCCAGGTGAATAGCGCCGTTTGCGTACGGCGGGCCGTCCGCAAGAATGAAAGTGGGTCGACCCTGCGCGACCTCGCGCAGTTGCCCGTAAATATCGTTCTCGCGCCACCACTTCAGCATGTCGGGTTCGCGGCGTGCCAGATCGGCCTTCATCGGGAAGTCCGTCTGGGGCAGATTCAGAGTGTCTTTGTAATCGACCATGAGTTATCGAAGCTCGACCTTTACTTCAGGGGCCTCGAACCAATGCGTTCGCGACCTGTTCAACTTTTCGTGCCTTGGACAGGCGGGACTCTCAACGCTGCGCTATCCGTCGTCAACTACACGCCAGGATCTGTCTCGCCTGCGCGGAGTCCTTGTCCATCTGCTCCACCAAAGCCTCGACGTTCGGGAACCACAGTTCGTCGCGCAGGCGCTCGATGAAATCCACGTGCAGATACTCGCGGTAAAGATCGCCCGAGTAGTTGAACACGTGTGCCTCGAGGAGCAATTCCGTACCGTTCACTGCAGGTCGCGTACCCAGGCTCGCCACCGCAGGAGCGTCCAGCAATCCGGGACCTGACACCTTGACCGCAAAAATGCCAGCGAGCGGAGTCGCACGTCGATGCAGGCGCAGATTCGCCGTTGGATAGCCCAACTTCCGGCCCAGCTTGGCGCCGTGAATGACCTTACCGGTAATTCGATAAGGCCGTCCCAGCAATTTCCAAGCACGAGCCATGTTGCCGGCGTCCAAAGCCTCACGCACAAGTGAGCTGCTCACACGTTCGCCATCGATCTCGAACGGCGGAACTTCCGTCACCTCGAACCCATACTGCGCGCCCATTTCTCGCAAGCTCGTCAGCGTGCCTTGATGATTGCGACCGAACCGAAAGTCGTGCCCCACGACCACTTCGCGCACACCCAACCCCTGCACCAGGACCTGATGAACGAACTCATCGGCGGTCAGCGAACGCACGCGCTCGTTGAACGGCAGACAGACGAATCGTTCGACGCCGTAGCGCACGAAGGCTTCATAGCGTTCGCGAAACCGAGTCAGTCGCGCTGGCGGCGTTCCTTTCGCAAAGAACTCACGCGGTGTGGGTTCGAATGCGAGCGCCGTGGCTGGCAAGGAATGAAGCACCGCTCGTTCGCGCAGCACACGAATCATTTCCTGATGACCGCGATGCACGCCGTCGAATGCGCCGATCGTCAGCACGCAGCCACGATGTCGCGGACGCAGGTTGTACAGGCCCCGAATCAGTTCCATCGCGGCCAAAAACTCCAGGTCTTTCCGTGAATCATCGGATTATAAGGCGCAGGGCCGATCAGGCTGCGGCCGGTGCCGCGCTGCGCATTCGGAACTGAGTCAAGCGCACGCCCATGACCCATAGCGAGGCGAAATAAATTCCACCGCCGCCCACGACGAGGCCTGAGATCCAAGCCAGCCGATGAGCAGTCGATGCCACCAGCCAGGCTGCAACTGACCCGCCGAAAACAAGCAGGAACGCGGCCATCAAGCCACTCGCGATCGCGATCTGTCCCATCAACTTGCTGGTCCCCGGCTCCCGCAGCAGCACGCCATTGCGAATCAACCCCGTGTACAGCAAAGCCGCATTGAAGATGGCGCCGATGCCATTGCTGAGCGCGAGCAGTGCATGCATGCCTTTGTCCGCCAGATGACCCGTGAGCACGAGCGCGACGACCACGATGAGGTTAATGACCATCGTGAGCCCAAGCGCACGCATGGCGACCTTCACGGGTCCCTTTGTGTCCTGCCGCGCGTAGTAACCAGGCGCGAGCACCTTGATCAAACTCCAGCCGAGCAGCGCGAACGAAAAGGCCATCAGCGCGAGCTGTGTCATCTCTACATCGAACGCAGTGAATTCGCGACGATGATAGATCGCGACCGTAATCGGCCCGGCGAGTACGAACAATGCGACCGAAGCTGGCATGACGATCAGACACACGAGTCGAATCGCCCAGGAAAGCGTCGCTGAAAAATCATTCGCGGATTGCGTTGCATGATGAGCCGAAAGACTCGGCAGGATCACTGTCGCCAGCGCGATGCTGAAAACGCCCAGAGGAAACTCGACTAGTCGATCGGCGAAATAGAGCCACGTCATGCTGCCATCGGCCAGCAATGAGGCAATACCGGTGCTGATCATCACACTGAGCTGTCCCATCGACGAGCCAACAATCGCCGGCCCCATCAACCTGGAAATGCGACGCACAGCTTCATGATGGAGATTCCACTTCGGCCATCGCAGCAGGTTCATTTTGATCAGCGGCGGCAGCAGCAGAAGCACTTGCCCGATTCCGCCGACGAACACACCTACTGCGAGTGCAACGACCGGCTGTTCGAAGTACGGCGACAGCCACGCCGCGAACACGATCATCACGACGTTCAGCAGCACCGAGCTGAAGGCCGGCAGAGCGAACTTCGAGTAGCTATTGAGAACGCCGCCCGCCAGCGCCGTGAGCGAGACGAACAACAGATAAGGGAAGGTCCAGCGCAGCATGAGCACTGCGAGCTCGAACTGCCCGGAATCCTTGGCTTTGAAGCCCGGCGCGCAGATCAGAACGATGATCGGCGCAATGATCACACCGAGAATGGAGATGATGAGCAGCAAGAGTCCCAGCGTTCCCGCCACAGCATCAACCAGCTCACGTACGTCCTCGGAGGGACGCTTCGCTCGGTACTCTGCGACCACAGGCACGAACGCCTGTGAAAACGCTCCTTCGGCGAACAGCCGCCTCAGCAGATTCGGGATCTGATTGGCCAACACGAAGGCTTCGAGAGCCACAGCCGGGATCATCGAGGCGTATACGACGTCTCGCACCAACCCGGTGATTCGGGACAGAAGCGTGGTGAGACCTACGACAGCGGTACTGCGAAAGAAGCCGCGGCTCATAGAGGGCGGCTGGTAGGGGCTGAATTCATGGGGCGGCAATAGTAGAGGCAAGTGCCCGGAGCAGATACTGAAAATGTCTCAGGCAACGCACTGAGCCTTAACACCTGAGTTGCCAACCGGGCTGTCAGGTCTGGTCCAGCGCTCAATCCGGGCACAAAACCCAGTCTTCGCTTGCCTTACCGGCCTCACATCGGCAGAATTCGCGCCTCTTTTTTCGAGTCGATCTGGAAAAGCCGTGGCCAATATCAAGTCAGCTGAAAAGCGCGCCGAACAGACCATCAAGCGCCGTGCCCGCAATATGGCCGCGCGGTCCAAGTTCCGCACCGCCATCAAGAACGTGTTGAACGCGGTTGAGGCGGGCGACAAGGCTGTGGCAACAGAGAAGCTTAAGGTCGCATCCCCAATCATCGACTCGATGGTCAACAAGGGGATCATTCACCGCAACAAGGCTTCGCGGCATAAGAGCCAGCTCAATGCTCGCGTGAAGGAAATGGGCGCGGCGGAGTAAGCATCGCAAGCCGACGACGATCGTCGGCCAGATACAAAAAAGCCGGGCAAATGCCCGGCTTTTTCATTTTAGATCCAGCTACCTGACCAGCGCGGCTTCCATTTCGTGCGAGGCGGCTTCGAATCCTGAAGCCCTCGCCCATCGCGACCACAAGCCCGCGTTCTGCGCCCTGGGGAGTCGGCTTCAGCCGAACATTCCAGCGCGGCTTGGCTAGTCGACCTCGGCCTCTGCGGCTTCCTTCGCCAGCTCCTCGATGCGCGTCATGATGACCTGGCAGAGTTGCTCGGTGCCCTGACGAGAGATGGCGGAGATCCGAAAAACGGGCCCTTTCCAACGCAACCGTCGAATGATGTCTTTGCAGAGCTTCTCAGCTTCGGCGGGCTGCAACAGGTCCACCTTGTTCAAGACCAGCCAGCGCTCCTTCTTGGCCAAATCTGCGCTGAACTTCTTCAGCTCCGCGGCGATCGCTCTAGCATCGACGACCGGATCGGCCTCCGGGTCCGGCGGCTGAATATCCACCAGATGCAACAGCACCCGGGTGCGCTGCAGGTGCTTCAGGAATTGGATACCCAGTCCCGCGCCCTCCGCCGCGCCTTCGATGAGGCCCGGGATGTCCGCCATCACGAAGCTCCGGTGCTCACCAACACGGACCACACCCAGATTTGGATGGAGCGTCGTAAAAGGGTAGTCGGCCACTTTCGGCTTCGCCGCTGAAACGGCGCGGATGAGCGTCGATTTGCCAGCATTCGGCAATCCCAGCAGCCCGACGTCCGCCATGACCTTAAGTTCGAGCCTCAGGTCCCGCTTTTCACCCGGCAGGCCGGGCATGGCCTTCCGTGGAGTGCGGTTCACGCTGGTTTTGAAGCGAGCATTTCCCCAGCCGCCATTACCACCCTTCGCGACGAGCAGGCGTTGTCCTGCGGCGGTGACATCCCCGAGTAATTCTTCAGTGTCCTGGT
>JBJMWN010000277.1:0-11965 GCA_045810085.1 Povalibacter sp.
CAGCCGTCCAGGGCAATCACCAACGCGCCGATCACACCGCCCGCGGCAATCATGTTCCACGGCAGTTTGCCGCCGAACATGCCTTGCGCCACTGAAGCCATCAGCGTTGCCTGTGGCGCCTGCAACGAACCCGGACGCGTCGGGTCGCCGATGCCGTAAGCCTGAGCGAGCAGATTGAGCACGGGCGCCATGATCAGTGAGCATGAGAACGCACCGATGCCCAGCATGAGCTGCTGCTTCCACGGTGTGGCACCGACCAGATAGCCGGCCTTGAGATCTTGCAGATTGTCTCCGCCGACCGCAGCCGCGCAGCACACCACCGCGCCGATCATGATTGCGGCGACTGCACCGATATCCGAATCGCTCCCCAGCAGCAGCATCAATACAAAAGATGCGAACAGAATCGTCGCGATCGTGATGCCCGAAACAGGGTTGTTGGACGAGCCGACGAGGCCAGCAAGATACGCAGATACAGATACGAACAGAAAGCCGGCCAGGATCATGATGATCGTCATCGGCACGCTCACACCCCAGTTGTGCACGATGGCTTGATACAGGCCGAGGAGCGGCAGCACGAAGATCAGGAGTGCAATCAGCATCCATTTCATCGGCAGGTCGCGCTCAGTCTCGGCCAGATTCGCGCCCGCGCCTTTACGAGCAGCGGCGATTCCGCTCATGACACCTGACAACAGCGAATTGCGCAGCGAGAAAAGCGTCCAGATGCCGCCAACTAGCATGGTGCCCACGCCCAGATAGCGCACGCGATCGCCGCGGATGATCGCTGCTGCTTCTGCCGCAGTTTTGCCAACGATCTTCGCAGCGACTTCAGGATCGCTGTTCAGCAAGAACGCGTGATAGAACGGGATGGCGATGTTGTAGGCGAGCACGCTGCCGGACACGACGACGATGCCGATGTTCAGTCCGACGATGTAACCCACGCCCAGCAGCGCAGGCGAGAGTCCGGTGCCCATGTATCCAAGGTACTTGCCCAAAAAGCCGGCACTGGTCGCGTTATCCGGGATCATTCGGAAGCCGCTTTCCGCAGCGAGCTTCACGAGCGCACCGATGCCTGCGGAGACTCCAAGAATTTTCAGACCCGGACCTGGATTCTCACCGGCCTTGAGCACCTCGGCCGCGGCTTTGCCTTCGGGAAAGGGCAGCGGTTGCTCCACGATCATCGAACGTCGCAGTGGCACTGAAAACAGTACGCCGAGCAGTCCGCCCAATCCTGCGATTGCCAGCACCCATGAGTATTTGAAGTCCTGCCAGTAGCCCAGAATGATCAAAGCAGGGATCGTGAAGATCACGCCAGCGGCAATGGAGGAGCCTGCGGACGCCCCGGTCTGGACGATGTTGTTCTCCAGAATCGTGCCGCCGCCCAGCACACGCAGTACGCCCATCGACACAACGGCCGCAGGAATTGCAGTTGCGATAGTTAGGCCCGCAAACAAGCCGAGATAGGTATTGGCAGCTGCGAGAATCATCGCCAGCACGACCGACAAGACGATGGCGCGTGGAGTGAGTTGAGGGACAGGCGCTGGTGATGACATAGAGGATCCAGTGATCAGGCGATCAGGTAACCGTGCAAAAAATCATTCCGCGGCATTCGCAACTGGCCAGCCTTGCCAACCGGTCGCTCACATCATGATCTGGCGACTGGTAACTACCAGCCGCATTGTTGACCCTTGTTCTGTTCTGCCAGCCATGCGTTGAGCGGCGCGAAATATTCAGTGATCGCGCCTGCATCGATGTCACGCGTACCTGTCAGTTTCTGCAGCGTGTCTTGCCAAGGCTGACTCTGTCCGACCGCGAGCATTTCGCGGAAGCGTTTGCCGGCTTCGGCATTGCCATACACGGAGCATTCGCTCAGCGGTCCTTTGAATCCTGCGGCGTCACACAACGCTTTGTGGAACTGGAATTGAAGAATGAAGGACAGGAAATAGCGCGTGTATGGGGTGTTCGCCGGGATGTGGTACTTCGCGCCTGGATCGAAGTCTTCTTCCGAACGCGGCACCGGCGGCGCCACGCCTTGATACTGCTCGCGCAATTGCCACCATGCAGCGTTGTAGTTCTCCGGCTTCACTTCACCCGAGAACACTTTCCAGCGCCACTCATCGATGAGTTTGCCGAACGGTAGAAATGCGAGCTTGTCCAGCGCGAGTTTCATCTGCTGATTGATTGTGGCCTCGCGGCTCTGCTTCACCGCAGGTGCAAGGCCGATCGTGTGCAGATACGCAGGCGTCATCGACAGATTGACCGTATCGCCGATCGCTTCATGGAAGCCATCGTTCGCGCCGCCCTGGAACAGATACGGCTGATCCTTGTAAGAGAGGTAATAGAACACGTGACCGAGCTCGTGATAGACGGTCATGAGATGTTCTTGTGTTGGCTCGATGCATTGCTTGATGCGCACATCTTCATACGAGTCCATGTGCCAGGCACTTGCATGACACTGCACATCGCGATCAGCCGGCTGTTTCAGCAGGGAGCGTTCCCAGAATGTTTGCGGCAGTTTCGGAAAGCCGAGTGATACGTAAAAGTTTTCCGCGGACTGCGTGATCTTCACCGGATCGTATTTCTGTTTGACCAGTGCCGCAGTTACATCCAGATCCGACACGCCTGGATACGGCTCGACCAGTGGATAGATCTCCGCCCATTGTTGCGCCCACATGTTGCCGAGCAATTGCGCAGGAATCGGTTTGCCGTTCGGCACACGATCAGCGCCATACGTTTTCTGCAATCGGCCGCGCACGTAGCAATGAAGCTGGTTGTAAAGCGGTGACACCTGCTGCCACAGACGCGCAGCTTCCTTGGTGAAGTCATCGGGCGGCATGTCGTAATTCGATCGCCACATCGCGCCGAGATCCGCGAAGCCGAGTTCATGCGCGCCTTCGTTCGCGAGCTCCACGAAGCGCACATATTCTTTTCGCAAGGGTCGCGCCGTTGAATGCCAGCCCGTCCAGGCCTCAGTCAGCTCATCGTATTTGCGGCTGCGCGCCATGATGTTGGTGAGCTGTGTCTGATCCTTGCAGGACTCCGGACCCTGCGGACAGTACTTCGCCGCGCCATACATGCCTTCCATTTTCGAAGTGATCGTCGACAGCTCAGCACGCTTGGCTGGATCCTTCGGCGCTGGTGCGGATACGCCGAGTTTCAATAACGCGAGCGAGCGTGCGGTTTGCGGACTGAGCTTCTGATTGTCGAAAGCCTTCGACGCCTCGACCGCATTACCGAAGTATTCGAGATATCGCTCGTTTGCTTTCGCGTTTAGAAATTCAGTGTCCTGATTGATGTAGGTCGCGTATGCGAAGCCAGCCGTGCTGACCTCGTGACCCATGTCTTTCATTTCACGATTGACCCGCTCGACGAATTGATCAGCGGTTTCCGCGCTTTTCGCGGGTGCAGGCTCATTCGCTTTCTGACATCCGCCGGCAGCAGCGGCTGCCAGCAGCACCATGCCAATCCGGAGTTTCAGATTCATCACGGCTCCAGCTTCTATTTCGCGTCTTTGATCAGCTTTTTGATCCACGGCGTGAGTGCGAGCAGCACTGCGCCCGACAATGCGCCCCACCAGAACAATCGAGTGTAGAGCGCCGGCATGGTCGAGAGATTGTTCGGATCGATCTCACCGGAGAACTGACCTGCCAGGTTGTTGCCGATCGCGGTCGCAAGGAACCACACGCCCATCACTTGACCGACGAATCGCGCTGGCGCGAGCTTGGTCATCGCGCTCAAACCTACCGGGCTCAAACACAACTCACCGAACGTGTGCAGCAGATAGGTCAGCACCAGCCATGTGGGCAATACGGTGTGGCCCATCAGCACGTACTTGGAAGCTGCGACCATCACCGCAAAGCCTACGCCCATGAAGATCAAGCCGAGCGCGAATTTGGCCGGTGCGGAAGGATTGAGATTGCGCTTGCCGAGCCACACCCAGAGCGCTGCGAATAGCGGCGCGAACACGATAATGAAAATTGCGTTGGCGCTCTGGACGGCTCCACCAGGAATTTCCCAGCCAAAGATGTTGCGATCGGTGTAGCGCTCCGCAAAGAGCGTGAAGGAGGCGCCAGCTTGTTCGTATCCCGCCCAGAACATTGCGCATGCGACAAACAGCGAGATCATCACGATGACCTTGCCGCGTTCGATGGCATCAAGGCCGGCAAAAAACAGCAGATAGATGAAGTAGGCCGTTGCCAGTGCCCACATGGCCCAGTTCGCACCGTCGGAGATCGCAACGGGATTGAAGTGAATGGTCCCGTTCAATCCCATCATGATGATCACGGCGGTAATCGCGAAGAGTCCGTACACCGGCCACCACGCAGCGCGAGCGCCCGGCGGTTCAGCGCCCGCACCTTTCAGGAATTTGCGTCCGAAGTAGAACTGAATCAAACCCAGGCCCATGCCGATGGCCGGAATAGCGAAACCCATCTTCCAGCCCCAGTACACGGCAACGATCGGCACCAGCATCTGCCCGAAGAACGAGCCGAGATTGATGCCCATGTAGAAGATCGAAAAGCCAGCATCGCGACGGGCACCGCCTTCGGGATAGAGCTGCGCAACAATCGCACTGATGTTCGGTTTAAGAAGCCCCGTGCCGAACACGATGATGGTGAGGCCGACAAAGAAGAAGCCGGTGTTACTCACCACGAGGAACGCATTGCCGATCATGATCAGCAGTCCGCCTGCCATCACCGCGCGTTGCTGTCCGATCAGACGATCCGCGACCCAACCACCCCAGAGCGAGAGCAGGTAGGTTGCAGCGATGTAGAGCCCATAGATATTCCCGGCAGTTTTATCGTCGATCCCAAGTCCGCCCTTCGCCACCAGCGCCGTCATGAACAGAATGAGAATGGCGCGCATCCCGTAGTACGTCGCGCGTTCCCACATCTCGGTGAAGAACAGCGTCATGAGCCCACGCGGATGACCGAACACTTGTCGGTCGGCGTCTGCGGTGGACGCACTTACGGTCTGAATCGTCTGGCTCATTCTCAGGAGGACTCCACGAACCGGTTGGTGACGCGCCAGGGGCTAGCGTCTATTGGATGTTCTTGGATGTCAGACGTATGACAACCGGGGCTGGAGTCTCACCGATCTACGGCAGCCGCGGCAAGGAGGCAAAACCAGTGACTGCGCTGTATACCGCGCTCAGGCAGAGCCCAGATGCGGACGCCACATAAAGGAGAGAAACGACTCGCTCGCACGAGAGCGGGCTGCATTCATTCAGCAGCGCCATTTCTGGCGCTCTCTGCGTTCAGCTCTTTATTTAAGAGCTGCCGAGCTCTTCAGCTGCTGGCGCTTTGTTCTTGTTGTTGCCGCGCGAGCCGATTCTTCAGCAAGACTCGCGACATGACGATGCCACCCTCGTAGAGGATGTACATGGGGATCGCCATGAAGCATTGCGACACGGCATCCGGTGGAGTCAGGAACGCTGCCACGATGAAGATGCCGAGAATCACATAGCCCCGGTTTTTCACCATGGTCTCGAGCTTCACCAGGCCAGTCGATGCGAGCAGGACAGTCGCAATTGGAATTTCGAAAGCAATGCCGAAAGCGAAGAACAGCAGCAGCACGAAATCCAGATAGTTCGACATGTCCGTCATCACCTGAACACCGTGCGGTGCGGCGCTGGTCAGGAAGGCGAACATGAGCGGAAACACGACGAAGTAAGCGAAAGCAACGCCGCAATAGAACAGCACGATGCTCGATATCACGAGCGGAATAGCGAAACGCTTTTCATGGCGGTACAGCCCCGGCGCGACGAAAGCCCATGCCTGATAGAGCACGAAAGGCATCGCCAGAAACAAGCCCGACAACAGTGCCAGTTTCAGCGGTGCCATGAACGGCGCCACGATGCTCGTTGCAATCATCGAGGTGCCCTTCGGCATCTTTTCCATCAGCGGTAACGCGATCAGCGTGAACAGCTGATCGGAAAAGAATGCGCAGGGGACGAAACAGATCAGAACCGCGATGACCGATCGCAACAGCCGATCGCGCAGCTCCATCAGATGTGAAATCAGCGAGCCTTCAGCGAGTGCCTCGCGTTCCGCGTCGGGACCGCTCATTGCTCAGGTTTCGTGACCGCCGGTGCCTCGGTGGGTGCAGCTGAATGCACGGGGTCGGGATGCGCAGCAGCAGGGTGAATGTGATTTTCGGGTTCCGCGTGCGTTGCGCCTGAAAACGCT
Source organism: Povalibacter sp. (assembly GCA_045810085.1). Lineage (GTDB taxonomy): Bacteria > Pseudomonadota > Gammaproteobacteria > Steroidobacterales > Steroidobacteraceae > Steroidobacter. The sequence goes on from JBJMWN010000277.1 coordinate 6,183, forward strand.
TCGGTCTGCGAGGAACTATAAGCAGTGCTGGCAGCGGGTGACGCAGCGTTCAGATCAGGCGTTGCAGGTTCGGGCTGCGGCGTTGCTGTCGACATTGGACGCGAGCGTGACAGCTCATCCAACGTGACTTCCTGCTCGAGCTGCGTGCGCAGTTGCCGCGCCATTGCACGAGCACGACCTGTCCATCGCCCGACCTTCTGCGCCAGGCCAGGCAGCTTCTCGGGGCCCAGCACCAGTAGTGCCAGCCCGAGGATCAACACGATCTCGGTGAAACCTACTTCGAACATGCTTCAAGCGGCCTTAGCGGCGCTCAGACGTTCGAGGTCTTGTTGGACTTCGCATTCGGCGTCGAATCGAAGTCAGCGTCCTTGGTGGATGGCGCGGAGAGTTGCTTGTTCTCTTCGTCTTCGCCTTCGTTCATGGCCTTCTTGAAGCCTTTGACCGCTCCACCCAGGTCCGACCCGATGGTCTTCAGGCGCTTGGCGCCGAAGATGACGAGCGCGATCACGAGAATGACCAGCAGCTCACGAAATCCGATACCCATTGCGAGTCTCCTACATAAAAGGCCGGCGGATGATACGCCATAGAGGGGGCAGCCGCAGTGAGCGATAGCCCACGTTAACAAGCATTAAGACGCTGACGGCGGGTCAGTTTGAAGCCAGAAGGTCACCGGTCCGTCGTTGGTGAGAGACACCTGCATGTTCGCGCCGAACGTACCCGTTTGGACCAGGGGATGGGCACTTCGTGCTCTCGTCACAAGGTAGTCGAACCATTTTTTTCCGTCCGCCGGATCAGCGGCGGGGCTGAATCCCGGCCGAGTGCCCTTGCGTGTGTCAGCGGCGAGCGTGAACTGAGGGACGAGCAGTAGGCCGCCTCCCACGTCTTGCACCGACAAGTTCATCTTGCCGGCGGGATCAGCAAACACTCGGTACGTCAGCAACCGCTCAAGGAGCCGGTCTGCCTGTGACGCGCCGTCTCCACGTTCAACGCCGACCAGTACCAACAACCCAGCATCGATGCGACCGACCTCGACGGCATCGATCTGTACCCAGGCCGAGCTCACTCTTTGCAGTAATCCGATCATGGAGAGCAGCTTATGGGCAGGCGTGGCGCCCAGCTATAGCAGGCCTCGATTTGGGCGAGTACGCCTCCTTTATCCAAACACGGTCCAGAAGTGAGGCATTCAAGGCCGCTTCGATGGGAATAACGCGACATAATCGGCATTCTTCGCCACTTTCCCTCAGATCGCCGAACCAAAGCCCTGCACGAGTGATGGAGCGTACCTATCCGCAGGAGGTTGTTTAAAAGCGGAAACATATGGACGTTTAGTCACTGAGAGTGGAACGTACTCACACGCTAAAGCACACAAATAGGCAGCTTGTGGCATTTAGCCGCCACCTCGGTGGCCGGATCTCGTTCCCGCCGCTCGTCAAATATCCTTCAGCTCACTGTCACTCGACCGTCACGGCTGGTCGGCACTGTGCGCGTCAGTTCGGTCAGACAGGGAGCTCGCATGAGTCCGAACCCGGCCCGCCCGGTCTTTCGGTTTCGCAGCGTTTTCATTTCCGACGTCCACCTGGGTTTTCGCGGCTGCAGTGCCGCCTATCTGCTCGATTTCCTGCGGTCCATCGAGACTGAAAACCTTTACCTGGTCGGTGACATCGTCGATGTGTGGAGTCTGAAGAAATCGTTCTTCTGGCCACAGGAACACAACGACGTCATTCGAACCATTCTCGGCAAGGCCAAGCACGGTACGCGCGTCATCTACATCCCCGGCAATCACGACAGCGTGTTTCGCGACTACGACGGGATGATGTTCGGCAATGTCGAGATTCGTCGTGAAGTTCTGCATCACACGGCCGACGGCCGGCGCTTCGTCGTTCTGCATGGCGACGAGTTCGACAGCATTATCAAAGCGAGTCCTTTACTCGAAGCGTTGGGCAATCGCGCTTATTCGTTCGTGCTGTATCTGAACCGCTATGTGAACTTCTTCCGCCGCCGATTCGGATTTCCTTATTGGTCGATTGCTGCGTATCTGAAACACAAAGTGAAGAACGCAGTGAGCTACATCGCGAACTTCGAGCAGGCGCTGGCGGACGAAGCCAAGCGGCGCGGTGTCGACGGCATGATCTGCGGACATATCCATCGTGCAGAGATCGCAAACATCGATGGCGTTCTCTACTGCAATGACGGTGACTGGGTCGAGAGCTGCACGACGCTCACCGAAGACTTCAATGGACGTTTGTCGCTGCTGCGCTGGACGGAAACAAAAGAAGTCATGACGCACAGCGGCGTCGCGACTGGGCCTTTGCCACAACCGCAGTCACAAGCCGCGTGAAGATTGCAATCATCACTGACGCTTGGTATCCGCAGACCAACGGCGTCGTCAAAACCCTGTCGACAACGGCACAGAGCCTGGAGTTGCTCGGACACGAGGTGCTCATCATTGAGCCCACGCAGTTCCGTACTCTGCCGTGTCCAACATATCCAGAGATTCAACTTGCATGGCGACCGTATCGCCAGGTCGATCACGCACTTCGCGAGTTCGCCCCTGACGCCGTGCATATCGCGACTGAAGCGATGCTAGGTCTTGCGGCGCGTACCTGGTGTCGTCGACAGCGGATGCCATTCACGACTTCCTATCACACGCAGTTCCCTGAATATGTGCGGGCTCGGGCGCCGATTCCGCTTGCGATCACTTACGCACACCTGCGCCGTTTCCATCGCGCTGCTGCAAGAACGATGGTCGCGACGCCTACATTGCAAAGACAGCTCGAGGCGCGCGGTTTTCGCAATCTCGTTCGTTGGACACGGGGCGTGGACATTGATCTGTTCAAACCGCGCGACAAGAACTACCTGAAGCTGGTTCGCCCGATGGCAGTCTATCTGGGCCGCGTTGCTGTTGAGAAGAACGTCGAAGCTTTCCTGAAGATGGAATGGCCCGGTGACAAGCTCGTGATTGGTGATGGACCTGCGCGCAAATCACTCGAGGCCAACTATCCACACGCGAACTTCGTCGGTTTCAAATTCGGTGAGGAACTGGCCAGCTATCTGGCCGCGGGTGACGTGTTCGTATTTCCAAGCCGAACGGATACCTTTGGCCTGGTGATTCTCGAAGCGCTCGCGTCTGGGTTGCCCGTCGCCGCGTATCCAGTCACCGGACCGATCGATATCGTGCAGCCCGGCGTCACTGGCATCCTGAGCCAGGATCTGGCCAGTGCCGCAGAACAGGCACTGAAACTGAATCCGCAAGCGTGTCGTGACTACGCTCTGCAGCACACCTGGGACGCCGCGACACAACAGTTTCTGGCGAATCTGGCGCCACGGTTTGCTGCGGAGAAAGAGGACGTTCGGATTCCGCAGAAAAGAATCACGAAAGAGATCGCAGAGATGTAAGAGCGATTGGGCCGCAAAAAAGCACATAGCCGAGCGGAGTACGGACTCGCGCTTCCGTGCGTTCCGCCTTTTTTGCGGCTGCTCAACTCCTGTTCATCTAGCGAATCTGCTCCGCCCGCATCTGAGCTTCACGCGCTTCGGTGTTCTTGCCCCGCCCGCGCAGTGATTCGGAGATCAGACTCCAGGCTGAGGATTGCGCGCGGGGCGCGTTCGCAGACATGGTCAAGGCTTTACGCGCCATGTTTTCCGCCTGCACGTAATTGCCTTCCGCCTGACGCACTTTGCCGAGCTCGATCCACAACAGAGGATTGTCGGGTTCGATACGCAATGCGCGTTCGATCGAAGAAGCAGCGACCGCGTAATTCTTCGAGGCCAGTTGAGTGCTTGCCTGACCGACGAGTGCGCGCGATGCAGGACTCAGCACCGGCTCTCGAATCACCGGCGCAGGCAGTGGCTGCGATTCTTCGACGGGCGGTGGAGTTGGTGCAGGTTGAGTCTCCGCGGGCGAGCCGGGTTGAGTGCTGGGTGGCACGCTGGGAGGCGGCGGATTGGGCTGATAAGGCTGCGGGACGGTGCACGCGCTCAAAAGAACGGAAAGAACAATCAGTGGACGCAAAGTGTTCATTGCAAGCGAGCTCGGTGAGATCTGGACCCGACGTTAATGCGTGAGATTCTGCCACCAGTTGCGGGCACGCTGACCAAACTCACCCAAGGGGCCAGACTCACACCCGGGTTTGACGGGTAACTGCGTACCTTGCGGCACAGCGATGGTGATGAGTTCCTCGCCGCAGCCGGGTTTGGCTGCATAGCCGCTCATGTATTCGATCGTGGTCTCCTGCAATCCTTCCGGCATCGACAACGTGAGTGGTGTCGTGGCGATGCTGCCCATCAGATGCGCCCACACGAAGAGTGATCCAGAAGATCCTGTGAGACCGGTCGGAGTGTTGTCGTCATAGCCGATCCAAACGACGGCCAGATGGCTTCCCGAGAAACCTGCAAACCAGCTGTCGCGGTAATCGGAAGACGTTCCACTCTTGCCCGCAACGACAAGTCCGGAAGGCAGGCTCGCGCGCGCCGCCGCACCCGTCCCTCGTTCCATTACCTGCACCATCATCTGATTCACTTGATAAGTGGCCTGCTGTGAAGCGACAGGCGTCACTTCGAGCGCAAAGGACTTCAACGGTTTGCCTTCGGCATCGAGCACCGCGCGTACAGCACGCAAAGGCGTGTTGAAGCCGCCGCTGGCTAACGCGTTATAGAGTTGCGCGACTTCAAGAGGCGATACGTCCAGGGAACCGAGCAGTACGGAAGGCAACTGCGGCACTTCCGCTTGCAGGCCCAGCGTTTTGAATTCCTGCGCGACCTTCGGCAAGCCCACATCCATGCCGAGATGCACGGTCGCGAGATTGAGCGATTGGGCCAGGGCGCGCACGAGCGGTACAGGGCCGTAGAACTCCTGCGAATAGTTCTTCGGCTCCCACATCTTTCCGTTGGCGAGCTTCACTTGAATCGGTCCATCTTCAACGATCGAAGCCGCATTGAAATTGCCTGTCTCCATTGCGGCCAGGTAGATCACAGGTTTGACGAGTGAACCGATGGAGCGCTTCGCATCGAGCGCGCGATTGAAGCCTTCGAATGTGGCTTGTCGACCGCCGACCATCGCGATCACTTCACCGTTCTGCGGCGCAGTGACGACGACGACACCTTCCAGGGGTTCCGGCTTTTTCTTCTTGCGAGCCTTCTCGAGGCGATCCAGTTCCTGCGCGAGCGATTTCTCAGCAACGCTCTGCACACGCGGATTGAGCGTCGAGAAGATGCGCAGCCCGGCTTCGGTGAGATCTTCATCGCGATAATCACGGCGCAGTGTGCGTCGGACCAGATCGAGGAACGCAGGGTAATAGCTGCCAGCCTGAGTGCCTGCACGCACGACACCGAGTGGACGTTGCATCGCCTGCTTCGCGGATTTTTCGTCGACGACTTTGTAGTCGGTCATGAGCTTGAGCACCAGATCGCGCCGGATTTTTGCGCGCTCGGGATGCCGTCGCGGATCGTAGTAAGAAGGCCCGCGAACCACGGCGACCAGCAAAGCTACTTCGTGCAGCTGCAACTCAGCGAGCGGTTTGCCGAAGTAGAACTGACTCGCGAGACCGAAACCATGAACAGCGCGGCGTCCGTCCTGACCCAGATAGATCTCGTTGATGTACGCATTCATCAAGTCCTGCTTCTCGAAATGCACTTCGAGCAGCATCGCCATGAACGCCTCTTCGATCTTGCGACTGAACGTGCGGCGGTTATCGAGGAAGTAGCTCTTCACCAGCTGCTGAGTCAGCGTCGAGCCGCCCTGCTCTACCTGTCCTGCGCGGAAATTTACCCATGCAGCGCGAATG
>JBJMWN010000278.1:0-8758 GCA_045810085.1 Povalibacter sp.
TGGAAAGCGAAAACCGAACACAGCCAATCGATAGCTGCAGGCGCATCTCGATAAGACACACAGGGAATCACGTGCGAGGCGGTCGTCGAATTCATTGCAGGGCTCCTTTGACGAGTTCAGTGAGCAGGCTACCGAACTGAGCCCCGACCGGGATTGGAAAAAAACGAAATGCATGCTGTCTGCGCCCGACCGCGCGCAAGAATCAAAGTGGGATGTGGCGCGTATCTCCGAGTCGGCGCGACTGCAGCTCGGCGGGAGTGAAGCCGGACAACTCGCGGCATTCATGAATCAGATGCGACTGATCGAAGTAGCCGCAGCGATCCGCGAGCTCGCTCCAGTGCACGTCTTGCCGGTTCATCAGGCGCAATGCGGATTCAAATCGCTTGATGCGTGCGAACAGCTTCGGTGTCAGACCGGTTTCAAGTGCGAACAATCTTGAGATACGTCGCGCACTCAATCCTGACTCCTGGCTCAGCTCCGCGATCGAACGCTGAGGTCGAGAGGACAGTTGCGCGATGACGAAGTCCACCTCGGCGCGACGCTGCAAAGGTCGTAACGCTTTTTGCATCAGCTCCTGTTCAAGCAACCGCAATCGCAACTGTGGACTGGGAGTGTCGAGTATTCGTGCTCGCAACGTGGCGCCGCTTTCGCCCCACAGGTCGCGAAGACTCGCGTGCGCATTATGAAAATCATCGGCGGCGGGCTCGAAAAAAGGCCTCATGCCGCCCGGCTTGAAGACGACTCCCATGACAACGCGCTGCTCACCCGCATCGATCACGCTGTGCCTGGAGTAAGCGCCGACCAGCACTGCCCCTGGATGTCGTTCAACCTGCATCTGAGCAGGTCCCACATAGTCGCGAACTTCGTCCTCGGCCAGGTTGATGATCAGACTGGCGCATCCGTTGGGAAGAATTCTGTCGCGCGAGTTTGACGGTGGCTGGCCGTCCCAATACCAGAGGTGTTGGACGAAATGCGCCAGCGGCGGCGCCGGCCGGTGCGTCAGGTAAATGTGAGGAGGCACTGTCATCGGACTTGGTAGTGGAGTCGATGGTGTAACCGTGAATACTTTTCTATCGCTGGCTCTTCGCGTTTTCGAGTGCCTCGATTGTTCGCGGCCAATCGCTTTTCAGCAGACGAGATAGCGAGCGATCGGCCAGAAGCTTGCCGCCGGTCTGGCAGCGCGGGCAATAGTTGGTTTCGTTATCGGCGTACCGAATACGCTGAATGCTCGTGCCGCAGACAGGGCAAGGCTTGCCGAACTTGCCGTGTACGGACATCTCCGCGTGAAATGCGGTGACCTTCTCGGGAAAGTCGCCTTCGGTCTGCTCGCGCAAACGCTGCGTCCATTCCATCAGCGATTGTTGAGTCGCAGCAAACAAACGCTGCCATTCTTCATCATCCAGTTGCCTGGTCTGAGTCATCGGCGAGAGTCGCGCACGATGCAGGATCTCATCCGAATAGGCGTTGCCGATGCCGCTCAGGATCTGCGGATCTGTCAGTGCGCGCTTCAGTGTGTGATTGACCTGTGACAACCGTTCACGAAACTGCGTCGCGGTCGCCTCGAGAACTTCCAGTCCACCGCGATCGTGCTCCTGAAGTTGTGCTTCTCCTGCGACGACATACAGAGATGCACGTCGTTTACTTCCTGCTTCTGTCAGCGTCAGCGTGCCGCTGGAGAACTCGAGCTGCAAAAGCGGCGTGCGAATCTTTCCGCGGTGGTTGGCAGGATACCAATGCAAGCGTCCGGCGATCATGAGATGCAGTACCAGCCAGAGATCGCCTTCCAAGCCGATGGCTACGCGCTTGCCGAGCCTTCGCACTGCCAGCACCTTGCGACCTTCGACCGATGGCAATGCGGGTTCAACGGAACGCAGGAGAAACGGGTTCTTAAGAATGGCACGATCGAGGATCTGGCCGACGATGCGTGATTCCAGTGCTTCGATGTAAACAGTGATGTCGGGGAGCTCTGGCATCGAGTGGTTGCTCGAGATTGCGATGGCTCGATCGTCGCACGATTGATCCGTCAGCTAAGCCCGCAGAACTCCTGACGAGCCAATCGCTGCCGCCAGCTGCGATTCCGCTGGCGGCATTCACCCGATCGCGATCAGAGTTCGCGCAGTCCGGTCGTGATCGGAAGCTTTGCGGCTCGCAGGCTTGGAAGAAGTCCGCCGACGAAGCCAAGTATGAGCGCGTAGATCAGTGCCTGTATCAACAAGTCAGGCGTGACCGTGAAGGCAAACGTGATCTGACTGAACGTCGCGAAATTCATCGTTGAGGCTTGCATGCCGTTGAAGGCGAAATACGAAATAGCCATGCCGATCAGACCGCCGACGAGACCGATGATCAACGCCTCGACGAGCACTGAGATGATCACTGGCACGGCACCGAAGCCCAGCGCACGCAGCGTGGCGATTTCGCGGGTGCGCGATGCGACAGCGGAATACATCGTGTTCAGCGCTGCGAAAACTGCGCCGAGGCCCATCAGCACGGCGATTGAGGTGCCGACGTATTTCACCAAGGTCTGCAGCGTGTGCGACTGTTCTTCGTAGAACTGTTTTTCTGAGAACACTCTGACGTTCAGACGCGGATCGCTGGTCATTGCATCCTTGAACGACTGCATGGCGTCAACACTCGTCAGCTTGGCTCGCGTCGACTGATAGCTCGTGCCGCGGTTGTAAGCGCCCTGCAGCACGGTGGCATCCGTCCAGATCTCGGACTCCGCGACGCTGCCGCGATCCGCAAAAATTCCCGTGACCGTCCATTCCGTAGTGCCCCAACGCAATTTGCTGCCGACTTCGAGCCCTGAAAATTGTTTGACGGCGCCGCGTCCCACGATGACTTCGAACTTGCCCGGTGTGAAGCTGGTTCCTTCAATGATCCGGAAATCCTGGCGCAGCTTGCTGGCATTCGGCGATACGCCGCGCAGCGGTACGTTCGCAGCCGTTCCTGTTCTGCGCGTGGGGACGTCCACGACAACATAGAGCTCGGGCGAGGCAACCGCGCCGGCTTCGTCGCGCTTGATGTCTTTCGCATCGGCGATGATGCGTGTCTGTTCCTGCGAAAGTCCGCTGCCCATTTCATCGGTCGCGCCACCGCGCAGCACGATCGCGACATCCGCAGCACCGGACTGATCGAGAACAGCTCGAAAGCCTTCCCCGATGGACAGCACGCCAATCAGAACAGTTACAACGCCAGCGATACCGACGAGTGCAACGATGGAGGAGGTCAGGCGCTCGCGAATGTTACTGAGGTTGAGCGCTGTTACGGCTGCAATCTGTGAGATCCCGCTGGCCATTATGCTTTCCTCAATGCGTCGACGATTTTGAGCTGCCAGGCTTGCAGGCATGGCAGTGTCCCGGCGAGCGCGCCGAGTACGACGGCAACGGCTAGTCCGATCACATAGGTGTTGGGCGGCATGCCGAGCGCAGGGAAGAAACTCTGTACCGCCTTGCCCAATCCCACCGACGCGAACGCGGCGAGGAATAGGCCGAGGGCCGCGCCGATCAGTGTGATAAGCAGTGCTTCCGCGAGCACCATGGTCGTGACCTGAGCGCTCGAAAACCCGAGTGTCTTCATCACCGCCAGTTCGTTCGTCCGTTCACGCACCGACTGTCCCATCGTGTTGGCGATCACCAGCAGCATTGTGAAGAACACAGCGGATGCCACAGCCGTGACGATCGCGCCGATGTTGCCCATCTGATTGGCGAAGCTCTGTGCAAAGGCCCGCTCTGTGGAGGTCTTGGTTTCGGTCGAGGAGTTCGCAAACAAAGCGTCGATCTTGCGGGCAATCTCGGCTGACTGATTGGGATCCTTGACGCGCGTGACGATCCAGCCGATATCGTCGCGACCGAAGGTGCGTGACTCATTCAGATAATCGTAGTGAAAGTAGACGGTCTGATTGTCGCCACCTTCATAGATGCCGACGATCTTGAGATCCCAGACATTGCCGCCGCCCTTCTGAGTAAAGATGTTGGATCGCAACGGTATGGTGTCGCCTGCCTTCCAGCCGAAACGATCGGCGACGACCTTGCCGACGATTGCTGCCGTACGATCCGCGCGCCATGCAGCCTTTACTTCTTCGGGCAGTTTAATTTCGGGATACACATCGAAGAACACTTCCGGATCTGCGGTCATTGCGACCACCTGGTTGCGATCCTCCTTGTAAACACCGCCGAACCAGTTGTGCGACATTGCGACGCGAATGCCATCGATGCCGCGCACGCGATTCAGATAACTCTGCGGCAACGACTGAATGATCGACACTTTGTGGATCGTCACGAGACGATCGACGCCGGCGAGATCCGCGCCGCCCGTCAGTGCCAACCGCAAGGTTTGCAGAATGCCGAAAAGCAGAAATGCCACGACGATCGACGCGAGCGTGAGCCAGGTCCGCAGGCGCTTACGCTGCAGATTGGCCCAGAGGAGGGGTAGAAATTTGAACATGGTTTTTCAGAGCGACCACATGGAACACAAGCACAAAAGTTGAGATGCGCCGTTATCGGCGGTGTCTTCGTTTTGTGATTGATGAGCTCTTGGTGGTGACTGCCGTCTCCTGCTTAAGCAGCTTCGCGGATGAGCTGACCTTTTTCGAGATGCAGCGTGCGCTTGGCGCAAGCAGCGGCATGGGGATCGTGAGTGACCATGATGATGGTCTTGCCTTGCTGCTCGTTCAGCGCTTTCAGTAACTGCAGGATTTCGTCACCCGCCTTGCGATCGAGATCACCCGTGGGCTCATCGCACAGGAGCAATGTTGGATCCGAGACGATGGCGCGAGCGATACCGACGCGTTGTTCCTGGCCACCCGACAGTTCACGAGGCTTGTGATGTGCGCGTTCGCTCAGGCCGACCAGACTCAGTGCGGCCTGAGCTCGCTTGCGACGATCTGCAGCGGATAACGAAGTCAGCAGCAGCGGCAATTCAACGTTGCGCTCTGCCGATAGCACTGGGAGCAGGTTGTACATCTGAAACACGAAACCGACGTTATTGGCGCGCCAACGTCCAAGCTGCGCATCGCTCATCGAGTCAGTGCGTTGGCCGCCGACTTCCAGCGTTCCGGCGGTCGGGCGGTCGAGCCCTCCAATCAGATTCAGCAACGTTGACTTGCCCGAGCCTGAAGGGCCCATGAGAGCAAGAAAGTCTCCCTTCGGAATATCGAGATCGAGGGCGTGCAGAACATGAACTGTTTCCGAGCCTCGCTTGTAGTCCTTGGCCAGTCCGCGAATCCGTACCAGAGTCTCGTCACTCATTGCCTGTGAACCTCGCCGTGTTGTTTCGACGACTTTGCGTCATTGTTGGTGTGATCGATGACAGCCCGTGTCATCGAAGCGCCGCATTACTCTTTCGATTTCACTCGAACGCCTTCTTTGAGTCCTTCCGCTGGCGTCGTGACGACGGTGTCGCCCGAGTTAATGCCGGACAGAACTTCTATCTGCCCGTCGCGCTCGCCTCCGGTACGGACTGCAACGCGTTCGGCGGTGCTGTTTTGCACGCGCCACACATAACTTGTGTCGCCATCGCGGGCGACTGCTGAAGATGGCACGCGTACTGAAGCTCGAGCGGTCGTAGGCGCCGCATTCGCAGGGTCTGCGTCCTGGAGAAAGCTCACCTTGACGCCCATGTCGGGAAGGATGCGTGGCTCGAGCGTATCGAAACCGATTCGCACGCGAACCGTCGCTTTCTGACGATCCGCGGTGGGAACGATGTTGATGACATGGCTCGGGATGACCCAATCCGGATAGGCATCCAGCACTGCTTCCGTCTTCTGTCCGTTGCGTACTCGGTTGATGAAAGACTCGTTCACGTCGACTTCGATCTCGCGAGACTCCATATCGACGATGGTCGCGATGCCGGTGCGAGTGAATCCGCCGCCCGCCGAAATCGGTGACACCATTTCGCCAGGCTGTGCATCCTTCGATACGACGACGCCGGTGAAGGGAGCGCGTACCACCAGATCTTCCAGCTCCTGCGCGCGGACGCGAACAGTTCCCTCTGCCACTCTCACGTCGCTGCGCAATGCTTCGAGACGCGCGCGCGAAGCCGCGACGTCGGACTGTGCGGTGTCGAGAGACGATTCACTCACCAGTTTGTCAGCTCGCAGTTTCTCTGTGCGCTGCAGAGTGCGTTGCAATTCGCCCAGACGCACTTCGGTTTCCTGCAGATTGATGCGCGCACCTTCGAGCTGACGCTGCGCGAGTTCGTAGACAGGGCGGGCTGTACCGTCGTCGAGACGAGCGATGACCTGGCCTTCCTTGACGTTCATTCCTTCTTCGATCAGCACTTCAGAGACTTTGCCGGTGACTTTGGCAGCGACCGTTGCCTGACGTCGCGCCACCACGTAACCCGAAGCATTGAGCACAGCAGCGGAAGTGTTCGTGCCGCTTGCGGCAGCAACAGCAGTGGCCGTCGTCACTTCGATAGCGCTATTGCGCAAGAACGCCCAGGCTGCGGCGGCTACGGCGATCAAGAGCACGACGAGCAGAAACCACTTGTACGGCTTGCCCGAAGCGGCTTCCGGTTCCGCGGTTCGCTCGATACGCAGGCTATCCAGAGCATTTTGATCGAATGACATGAGGGGGCGCTGCCAGGTGGACCTGAAGAACAATTGAGCGCGCGGATTCTAATGCGGCTGCTGCGGGCACTGTAACCCGGCGTCGGTGAAAAGCGTGGTGGCACCGGTGACTACTCGCAAATGCGATGCTCTGGCGCGATCGCAAGCGAGTGGTCATTGACGGCGAGGCGTGGCAGCCCAAATGAAAACGGGCGACCGCTTCACCCGGCCGCCCGCTCGTCATCTCAATGGGTTTACGGCAGTTGCGCTGTGCCCGACTGAGCGAAGGTCTGCAGGTAGCTGCGGATGGCCTGAACTTCGGCATCGCTGAAATGAGCGAATCGCGCTCGCGCCACTTCCCCCATGAGGCCGAGGTGACGATCGCCCATGCCAATGCCCTCGCGCATCAGCCGCAAGAAGTCGCCATCGCTGTATGCGCCTGCCACGGCCAGGTTTGGGGCCTTGATGAAATCTGATCCTTGCAACGTCGCACCGTGGCACTCGGTGCACGAGGTCATCACCAGGTAGCGACCTTGCGCGAGTGGGTCGGGACCTGCCGTGTCATGCAGCGCTGGCAGGTTCTGAATCTGCGTGGCTTGCGGGAGGAACTTGCCCTGCAGCACGCCGATACGACCGAGCACGCGAAGCTCAGTAAGACGATCGATGCCGGGTCGCTCTGGAAAACTGCGCACGTACGCGACAATCGCGCTCAGATCCTCATCGCTCAGCCGACTGAACATCGCCGACGGCATGATCCAGGTGCTGGTGCCATCGCGCTTCACGCCGCGACGGATTACACGTTCGAGCTCCGCGTCGGTGTACTCCTTGACCACTTTGGTCAGGTTGGGCGCGGTGATGTGGACGATGCCGGGGATATCGAACATATCCGAGCCGGTCAGATCGGTTCCGTGACAGTTGTTGCAGCCGTAGACCGAGGTCAGGCGAGCGCCTTTCTGCGCGGACTCGCGGTCACTCGGTGCGTTGAATGCGATCAGCGGCACCTCGTAGCTGCGAGAGATCACGAGCTGCGATGCCACATAGACGTAAAGCGTTGCGAGAAGTGCCACGCTCGCAATCGCGCCCAACGCGATGCCGATCCACTTTAGAAATCTGCGCATAAATCCCCCTGTAATCGAGGGGCGGCAGTTTCGTCAGGAAGGCGATTGCAGGCATCGATCCGAGGAGCCATCCGCAAGCCGCAGCGGAGCCATGCAGTTCGCGGACTAGCGGACGGACGTCGGTGAATCTTTGACCGGGATCGAACAGTAGAAAATGCTGCCTTCGTTGAGCTTGCCCTCGGCCCATGCCCGTCCGCCATGACGCTCGATGATCCGTTTGACCATCGCCAGACCCATCCCTGAGCCCGACAGATCATTGCCGTGCAGCTTCTGGAACGGCTGGAAAAGCTTTTCCTGATAAGCCATATCGAACCCGAGGCCGTTATCTCGAACATGCAGCGTGACGTCATCGGTACCCGGCACGGCGCCGACTTCGATTCGCGAGGCAGCGTTACGAGACGTAAATCTCCAGGCGTTGCTCAGCAGGTTGTTTAAGAGTGTCGCAACGAGCTTGCGATCGCCTACAAGCGACATGCCCGGTTGAATCTCGACCTGCGCTTCGCGCTGCGGATCCTGCTGTTTCAGCTCTCGCGTGATGTCCTCGGCCAGGGCGGTCAGATCGATGCGCTCCATGTGCAACGTGACTCTCGAAATGCGCGAGAGCATGAGCAGCGATTCAATGAGCTCCGACACCTGCTTCACGCTGATCTGGATGCGATGCAGACGACGCTTCTGGTCATCCGTCGCACGCTCACCGAGCCCGATCTCCAGCATCCCTGCCTGGCCAGCAATGGAGGAGAGGGGTGCACGCAGATCGTGGGACACGGACGCGGTGAACGTCTCCAGCTCGTGAGCGGCTTGCGATGCCGATTCGCGCGCGGCTTGCAGATCCGCTGCACGAGGAACTTCGAGCAGTGCGGGCATTGCACGGACAGCGAACCACAGACTCACCATCCCTGCGAATGCCGCTACCAGCTCGAAGCACGTTTGCAGCCAATAGTTCGTGTGCCAGAGGTTCCAGGCGTTGGTGGCAAGTGCTAGCGCACTGGACACACCGAAGGTCAAAAGCGCTTTGGAGAACGAGCGTAATCCGAGGTCAGGTCGCTGCCGGGCGACGTTGAAGAACAGCCACGGGCCCACCAGAGCAATCGCG
>JBJMWN010000279.1:0-3963 GCA_045810085.1 Povalibacter sp.
GTATCGAACGAAAAGCTCGATCGACGTAGCGCGGGTCGTGCATGTCTGAACTTCTCACGCAGCTGAGGCAGACCTCTCCCTGGGAAGCGATTGCCGCAGCCCTGGGTCTCGCATACTTGCTGCTCGCAGTGCGTCGCAACCTGCTGTGTTGGATCTGCGCCTTCGTAAGCACTGCGATCTATCTCGTGATCTTTGCGCGAGCATCGCTCTATATGCAGTCCGCATTGCAGGTGTTCTATCTGGTCATGGCTGTGGTCGGTTTCCTCGACTGGCGCAAAGGCCGCGACGAGTCCGGAGAAGTTCTGATTCGCCACTGGCGCGGGTCACAGCATCTCGCAGCTTTCGGTGCGGTAATGCTCGCGACTGCAATCAATGGCTGGTCGCTCGCGCACACGGATGCGGCATCGCCTTATGTGGATTCGTTTGTCACGTGGGCGAGCGTTGTGACGACATGGATGGTTGCACGTCGTGTCATCGAGAACTGGCTTTATTGGATCGTCGTCGATGCGATTGCCGCATGGCTCTATTACTCACAAGGCCTGCTGGTGACGACAGTCCTGTTCGTGATCTATCTCGGAATCGTGGTTCACGGCTACTTTGCCTGGCGCACTGAGCAGAGAGCGCAGGCTGCCGCTCCAGCGGATACAGCACATGTCGCCGGATGAGCTGGAAAGGTTCTTGCCTTCAAGTGCGCTCGGTCAGGTGCGCTCGATCGAGCGCATCAAACATGGACTGACCAACGACAGCTGGCGTGTGATCACCGAGCACGCGGATCTCGTCGTTCGCCGTGGGAATGCGTCCGAGCTTTCTTTGCAGATCGATCGCACCAGCGAGTCTGTGGTTCTCTCGGCTGTCGCTGACGCGGGTCTCGGGCCACAGGTCGTGCTCAATCAACTGGACGAGCGAATCCTGGTCACTCGCTACGCAGGTCCGACATGGACTTCAGAAAGCGCGTTACAGCTCGACAACATCGACAGATTGGCAAAAGTGTTTTCTCTCTTGCACGCGCTCGCGCCACCTGCGCGCGTGCAGCATCTGGACCTCGAGCACGTCGTCAGTGCCTATCTTGCAACCCTGGCGGCCCACGATGCTGCTTCGAACTTGCGAGCATCTGCGTTGCAGACGCAAGCGACTCACATTGTCGAATCCTTGCGTCGCGAGTCGCGGGCCTGTCTGTGTCACAACGATGTGCACGCACTCAATGTCGTGCAACAAGATCAGTTGCGCCTGATCGATTGGGAGTACGCAGGTGTTGGCGAGCCGTTCTTCGACCTCGCGTCAGTCTGCGTCTATCACACCTATGACCGACAGCGACGTCAGCGTCTGCTGGCATCGTATGACGGCGACTTGCGTGACGATGCCTATCGGCGCCTTGAACTGTCTTGCTGGTTGTTCGAATACATCCGCGATCTGTGGATGGCGGTGCGAGAGCTGTCGGGCCCGACAACTTCGGGTTGACACCCTCGCGTGCTCGATCGAATCTGACCGCGTATGCCTACCATTCACCTCACCGATATCTACGGCCAGCAGCACACCATCGAAGCGGAGCCCGGAGGCAAGCTCATGGAAGTGCTGCGCGAGTACGAGTTCGGCGTGGTCGCAAGCTGCGGCGGATATCTGTCTTGCGCGACGTGCCACATCTACGTCGATCCGACGTGGGCCGCGCGTTTGCCCGAGATGCAATCAGACGAGCGCGATCTGGTGGAGATGCTTTCGACTTATCAACCTGGCACCTCGCGCTTGTCGTGCCAGGTGCCGTTCACTGCGGAGCTTGATGGAATCGAGCTAACGGTCGCGCCGGAGGAATGAAATCGCGGAGACCACAAAAAGGACCCAAAAGAATCCCAGGAAGACTTAGCCGCAAAAATGCGCAAACAACGCAAAAGTTAGGAACATGCAGACGCGCTGCTCCTCGCGTGCTCTTATCGTTGCGCCTTTTGTGCTTTTTTGCGGCTCTCTTCTCCTATTTCTTCGCTTCGGTCTGACGAGCCACCGCATCCGCGGCGGCCTTGATTGCCTCGGGATCGCCGAGGAATCGCCGAGAGATCGGTTTCAGTGAATCGTCCAACTCGTAGTGAATCGGAACGCCAGTCGGAATGTTGAACTCGATGATGTCTTCGTTGGACATGTTGTCGAGCATCTTGATCAGCGCGCGCAGGCTGTTGCCATGAGCGACGACGAGTACATTGCGGCCTGCCTTGAGTTCGGGCGCGAGACGATTGTTCCAATAGGGAAGCACGCGATCCAGCGTGGTCTTCAATGACTCGGCAGCGGGAAGTTCGTCTGCCTTGAGGTTCGCATAACGACGTTCGAAGCGCGGATGACGCTCGTCATCGAGCGTGAGTGCGGGTGGCGGAATGTCGTAGCTGCGACGCCAGATCTTCACCTGCTCGGCGCCGTGCTTCGCGACTGTCTGCGCCTTGTCGAGACCCTGGAGTGCGCCGTAATGACGCTCGTTCAAACGCCAGCTGCGTTCGACCGGCAGCCACATAAGGTCCATTTCATCGAGAACGATCCAGAGCGTGCGGACGGCGCGCTTCAGCACCGACGTGAATGCGAGATCGAACTCGAAACCTTCAGCTTTCAGCAGCCGGCCAGCCTCACGGGCTTCGGTGCGACCCTGCTCGGTCAGATCCACATCGACCCAACCGGTGAACAGATTTTCGAGATTCCAGATGCTTTGTCCGTGACGGACCAGAACGAGTTTGCCGGGCATGAGGGAGCGCTTGTAGTGATTCGTGATTGGGATGAGCCGAGGGTCTGGTTTATACCAGACACCCCGGCTTCGGTCAGCCCGCAAGCAGGGACTGCTTGGCAGATCACTCCGCCATCGTACGTACGGCCTGCAGTGCGACAGACAGCGTCGCGAAATCCATCTGCGGCAGGGCACGCATGTCGTTGATGGTCTGGCGCACATGCTCGATGCCAGTTCCATTTTTCGCGAGCCAGGTCTCGACTGCATTGGCGGAGGGAGCGCGCGTTTTACCGAGGACCTGTAAACACAGCTTGCGCTGCAAATCGTAGATGTTGTCGCGCAATGTGCCGCGGGCTACTGCCTGCCAGTGACCTTCGACGCCGAGCGATTCGACCTGCTCACGCACCCAGTCGAGCGACAGCGCCGTGCCGAGCTTGAAATAAATGTTTGCCGCAGTGTCGATCGCAACGCCTGTCTGCTCCGCGATATCGACGAGATCCGGTCCGGAGCTCAGCGCCGCCAGACTTGCCATCCGCTTGCTCAGCGCTTCCGGCGCTCGCGCTGCTCGATAGCCTTCATGAGAGGACTGGAAGCGTTGCAGATCAGCGCCCGAAAGCACCCGCGGTATCGCCGAGTCCAGTTTGCGCAGACCCGCGCGCAGTCGGCTCACCTGCTTCTCGATTTCCAAGCCATCTGAGTGACGATGGATCAGCCAGTAGGTGCAGAAGCGCAACAGTCGCGTGGTTTCAAACATCATCTCGTATTGCATGCGCGCATCGATACGTGCGTCCAATGCTTCGATCGCGCCCCAGGTTGCGCGCATATCGAACGCTTCACGAGCGATGGCATAGGCGCGCACCACGGTGGCGGCGTCTGCGCCTGTGTCTTCCTGAGTGCGACGTGCGAATGTCGCGCCCATGCGATTGACCATGCTGTTGGTCGTCGCGGTCGCGATGATTTCGCGTCGCAGCCGATGCTGGCGCATGAAGCGGCCGAAACGCGTCTGCATCTGGCCGGGGAAATAGCGTTCAAGCTCGTGACCCAGATACGGATCTTCGGGAACGTCCGAATCAATCAGAAGCGAATACAAAGCCATCTTCGCGTATGCAAGTAGGATCGCGAGTTCAGGTCGTGTGAGACCGCGACCCGCTTTGCGACGCTCTTCGATTTGTTCCGTGACCGGCAGGAACTCGAGCCCACGATCCAGAAGGCCAGAGACCTCGAGCGAGCGGATGGTGTGAACGTGCTCAGAAAGATCTTTCACCGAA
>JBJMWN010000280.1:0-36051 GCA_045810085.1 Povalibacter sp.
ATGCAGCCAACGGCACGAGCCACAGCGTACGTGTGAACGACAGTGCATTTGCATCGGCCAAAGGCAGCTTCTGGTAAGCGTAGAAGGCCAGAATCATCCCGACGGTGCCAGCGAGCGAGCGGAACAAAAGAATGCCAGGGCGTGTGGTGCGGAACGCGGCGTTGGGATCCCGAAGCACGATGGGAAGCATCACGGCGAGGCCGAACAACTGTCGATAGAAGGCCTGAAGCGAAGCTGGGTAAGCCGCGCCCAGAAACTTGATCAGCATCGTCATCGCGGTGAAGGTCACCGCAGAGGCGAGCATCCACAGCGCGCCTCGAGCATTGCGAGGCAGTCCTGCATAACGTGCGGATAGGGTGGCCACTGGTTCTGGTTGGACTTGAAGGGCTCGCGAACTGTAGCCGCAACCAGGCTCAGGGCAAATGCCTCGGGGAACATTCGTCGTGAGTGCAGCGTACTGGGCACTCACCTGTCACGGGAGCGCGCGCATGAACGTCAGTCTGAGCATCGGTCCTTTGGCTGCTTTGATCGCGGGCATCCTGATCTTAATTCTGCCGCGCTTGTTGAACTACATCGTCGCGATCTATCTGATCCTGATCGGCGTGGTTGGCTTGTTCGGTACGCGTATCTGACGCATCCGACGGGCTTCAGCCGAGACGCGCCTTCAGCCAATTCGAAATGTCCGTGATCTCGGTGGGCGAGACCGAGTGATCCATCGGATAGCTCCGCCACTCCACCGCGTAACCGAGCTTCAACAGGATGTCGCGCGAGGCGACGCCCATTGCCGCGGGCACCACGCCATCATAGGTGCCATGGCACATGAGAATCGGAACGTCGCGATTCGCGGGCGATGCTTCAGCCTGGAGAGTGTTGCGCAAAGGCAGATACGTCGATAACGCCAGCACACCTGCGAGTCGCTGCGGATACCGCAGACCTGCTTGAAGCGCGATCGCGCCACCCTGTGAGAAGCCCGCGATGACGACTCTGTCAGGAGCAATGCCTGATGCTGCCTGCTCGTCCACCCGCTTGCTGATGCTGGCTGCAGACTCGCGGATTCCAACATCATCTTCGGGGCCGCTGCCGCCCAGCGACTTGATGTCGTACCACGCACGCATCACATAGCCATTATTCAATGTCACCGGTCGGGGGAGCGCATGCGGAAAAAGGAAGCGCACCGGCAAGTTCGCGGGAATATTCAATTCGCGGACGATCGGAACGAAGTCGAACCCATCCGCACCCAGACCGTGAAGCACGATGACAGTAGCAGTGGCAGCGGCGGAGGGCTCGAGCACCACCGCATCCTGAGATTCATGTTGAGTGTAGGCCATGACGTCGATTCCAGCGCAGAGGTGCAAAGAATAGCAGCGCCGTGTTCGAAGCGAGTCCGATGAGAGTGTTATCTCTTCAGGACCTCGGCAACCGTCGCACCCAGCAGGCTCACATCGAAAGGCTTTCTCAGCAAAGGGATGGGCCCGAGCAGAGCTTCGATTGCAGCGCTGTCTGCGTAGCCAGAGACCATCAGAATCTTGAGCGATGACTGCAGCGCCTGAGCGGCACGTGCGACCTCTGCGCCATTCAAGCCAGGCATCGCGTAATCCACGACCAGAAGATCGAAGCGCTGTTGCCGCAGAAGAGCGAGTCCGTCCTCTCCATTACTCGCATCTGAGACGGTATAGCCCTGTTGCCGCAGCGACTCGCGGATAAAGCGTCGCACCTGTCTGTCATCGTCAATGACCAGAACTGCACCGCGTTGTTCGATAGCGGGTGCAGGAATGGTGGGCGTATTGGTGCCGACTCTGTTGGCTGCGGAGTGAATAGCGTCCGCCGTGCCAGCAGGCAGGATCATTCGAACTGTCGTTCCCACCCCGAGCTCGCTTTCGATCAGCAGCGTGCCGCCGGATTCGCGCGCGACACCGTACACCTGTGATAAGCCCAAGCCGGTTCCATGACCGACTTGCTTGGTCGTGAAGAACGGTTCTATGGCTCGCGATCGCACAAGTTCAGTCATTCCTGTGCCGGTATCACGCGCACGAATGTCGACGTACGCTCGACGTGGCAGGTCGCGAAGATCGACATCGATCGCAGGCTGCGTCGAGATTGCGAAGGTCCCGCCTTGAGGCATGGCATCGCGCGCATTCACCGCGAGATTCAAGAGCGCCAGCTCGAGCTGGTTGGGATCACTCATGACGAAACGCGCATCGGGTGCAATGTCGATCAGAACGCTGATGGAAGGACCGAGTGACTGAAGCAGCAGCGTGTTCATTCCGTTCAGCAATGCATCCAGATCCACGCTCACCCGTTGCATACGTTGGCTGCGCGAGAACGCGAGCAGCTGTGAGGTGAGCTTCGCACCGCGCCTGGCCGCTTCGAGTCCGTTCTCTGCGAGTCGCTGCACTTTGTCGTTGTCCGACGCACGCGAACGAATCATGTCGAGATTGCCGATGATGGCAGTGAGCAGATTGTTGAAGTCGTGTGCGATGCCGCCCGTCAGCTGCCCGACCGCTTCCATTTTTTGCGATTGCCTGAGCGCCTCATCGGCCCGACGTCGCTCGGACATGTCGCGTAGCACGAGCACGATCAGAATACTTCCGAGTGCAAGTCCGCCGAGACTCGCTACGCCTGCGACGAACAGCGACCAGGAGTTCGGCCGATCGATCAACGCCGATGGCACGGCAATGTGTGCCGACCAGCCTGACCAGGATGAGGTCTGAAAAGCCGTGTAATTGCGAACGCCTTCGTAAGTCGTGCCTTGGTAAATACCGCGAGTAGAGCGATGCATGGCGTCGCGAAGATGTTGGGTCGCTGGCGTGCCCACGCGGCGCTGGTAGTCGCGTGTGCGTGCGATGAAATTGCCGTAGCGATCGACGAGTGCACCAGTGACATCGCCGATGACCTGCGAGAGCAGCAATTCCTGAAAGCTTTGCGTGCGGATCGCAGCAACCAACAGGTAACGGGTCTGATTCTCGCGTACGACGGGGACATAAATGTGAACGACTGGCTCTGGCTCGCGAGTGACCCCACCAACGATGGGTTGCGTTGTGCTCGATAGACTGAGCAGCGTTTCCGTTCCTGGAATCGAGATGCGTGAGGGTCCGGATCCGGCATCAGGAGCTCGCACGAGCGCTTCGCCAGTGCGCGCATCGAATACAAACAGTGTTGTCCACTGCGGATTCGCCCGCAGGGCACGCTCGATTCTCGGCTGAAACTCCGCCCAGTTGCCCGTTTCGAAGTAGACCGAGCTCGAGAGCACGTTGAGCGCTCGCAGATCGCCTTCCAAAGCAGCATCGCTCAGCATGACGACGCTCTGGCTGCGCTTCAGCGTCTCAGTCTCTACCCGCGCTTTCTCTGTACGAAAGAAATAAAAGAATCCGACCGCGACGAATACGATCGAGGGCAGCGCCGCAGCCATGCCAAGCATGATCAGGGAACGACGAAAGAACCTCATGTTGTAGTTGGTATATCCGTGCGCTGAGGAGCGCGCGGATGTTCTCATTTCAGCTGATTCGTGACCAGCCGGATGGAGCGCAACTCCAAGTCGCAGTCGCAAGCGGCTGCTTACGTGCGGAACGCGCCTGACCATTCGTCATTGCAGACGTTGATCAAGGACGATTCGTCTGGAAGGCATACGAGAAATCGGAAAATCACTCCGGGAGTGGAATCCATTCCGCATTCAGCTCAGGGGGATTGGGCTTCAAATGCGCTTCCCGGAGTGAGAACCAGGTATTCGATAGTGGACCTGCAGACTGCCGGGCAACAGCTCCGGCAGTCTTTTCATGTCGATGGCGAGATCAGGATCAGCTCTCACCGCAACGCTCTGATCAGCGAGAGCTGAGAACCGTGCTCTCACCCGTGCTGGGCAGTGCGTAGCTCTTGCCATTCATCGACAGCACTACACCTGAGTGATCAACGACACAGGTGGCTGTCGCGAGCTTCTTGCCGCTTTGCTTGCCTTTGGCCTCAAGCGAGATGCGGTAGCTGCGAGCCTGAGGATCGAAGTCGCTGGCATCGGTCGTGACGACTGAGTAGCGACGCTCTTTCTCGAACTTGGTGCTGACGAATGCTTTGACGCATGCATCGAGAGACGCATCCGCAGGCGTTGCGGCGTGTGCGAGGATCGGTGCGGCAAAGAGAGGCATTAACGAAGTGACGAGCAATGTCTTGGTGCGTGATACGGTTTTCATGGCGGCTTCCTTATCGGGGCGATGTGATTGGGACGGCGCCAATCTACGAATCCTTTTGCAACGCCACAAACGATTAGATTTCACGCTCAGGTGAATTCCACTCATCGTGCCTGTCATCGAGTTGCAACAGTTCACGCACGCGCTCGCTTACGCGTGAAGAGAACAAACGATCAAACACGGGAAGTGAAGGTGAGAGCGACTAAGCAGCCACGCGGAATTCGTTCAGTAGCCACTGAGTCAGTGCGCGAACATCCGGCCGAGTCGCATCCTCAGGCCGAAGTAGCAGGAAGTAACTCTCGCCCGTCTGAAGCTCGGTATCGAAGAGTTTGACCAGCGATCCTTGAGCAAAACGTTCAGTGCCCAGGCGTGTAGAGACGAGCGCAACGCCCACACCGTGTTCTGCCGCTTGTGAGGCGGTGTACATGGTGTCAAAGCGCACGATTTTTTTCGGCCGCAGTTGTTTGCCCATCGATTCGGCCCAGCGCTCCCACGCATCGCGACGCGCCTCGTGCACGATCAAAGTGTGATGATTCAGATCTTCAACAGTATTGATGGGATTACGTAGCAACAGCGTCGGCGCACACGCGGGCACAAACGCCTGCGAGAACAGCTTGTGACAATCGAGCCCTGTTTCAGGCGCAGCGTTCACAACAATCGAAACGTCTGCATCTGGCGGATGTGGCTGCATTGGTGCCACGGCTGTGTTGATGTGAATGTCCGTGTCGGGCTGCGCTTCGAGCAGCGACGGCAGCTTCGGCAAAAGCAACTCTGTCGCGAAGAACGGCGGCATATGCAGGCGAACGACACCGCGTCCATAGCGCACCTGCAATTGTTCAGTGATGGACTCGAGACGCGAGAACACTGAATCCATGTGCTGCAGATAGTGGCTGCCCGCTTCGGTCAGCGTGAGCGAGTGCGGTCCGCGATCGAACAGCAACACGCCGAGCTGTTCCTCGAGCGCCTTGATCTGATGGCTCACCGCCGAAGGCGTGATGAACAACTCTTCAGCAGCGATCTTGAAGCTCAGGCGTGCAGCGGCAACCTGAAACGTCTTCAGAAATTTGAGTGAAGGTAAACGCATATCGATTGGCTTCTTTTCACAGTCACCCTCGCTATGACAGCGCTGGCGGCAATTAGATCAATGTCACTCTGCCGGTGCGGCCTGCTTCTGGATTGCTAGCGCACGCTCATGTGTGCGGCGACATCGAGAGCAGACGCGGTGCGCGCAACGACAAGACTCATCGTTCGGCGCCATCGGCTGCGGACATTGAAGGTGGGTGAGTGCAGCTCGTGGCGGCACTTGCGGATGTGCACAGCTGCGTTGATTGCAACTGCTGCACTTACTGCATGGGGGACGTATCTATTCCATCTCAGCGGCATCTGGCCTCCACGATCGCAAACATGCTGGCCGCACGATCCGTTACCGGAATCTGACCAAGCGACGATGCTTGTTGAACGGGGCGCCTGAAGAATGTCTCCTCGACCTAAAAAAATACGCAGTGACTTCTGTGATGCTGAATCGCGCAGCACAGTCACCCGGTTACTAGAGCAAGTCTCGTGCCTACTGGCACGAAGGGAATGCTTTCGGCCTTTGATCTGCTCGCCGCATCGTGTGTTGCCCTATCGCTGGCACGCAGCACGTCCAAGCGCACACATACAGTGCGCAGAATTACAGCAGAAGCATGTGACAGAGATTAGATCAGCGGATTGCCGCGCGAGATAACCAATCAACAGACGCAGCGAACGCAGATGAATGCAGGTGCGCATTCATCTGAAAGTTCGTTAGCCCTGTTTGCTGTATGTCAGTGGCACTGCCGCTTCAGGCGAGAGCACTCGGAAGGTGAAGCTCTCTTGCAGATACAGCAACACGGAGGTGCCGGTGTGATCCAGATAGCCGATGGAGAAATCCTGGCCGACGGAAAGTTCGAAATCGCCACCGCGCATGCTCATGACGACAGCACCGTCCGCTGCAGGTGCCCACACGATCGGTCCGTCCAGCAACTTCCGCACGTGATCGATGATCGGGTATCCGCGAGAGGTGCTGCGAGTCAGTCCGGTATAGCAGCGCGGTCCGAGCGCGATTCCGTAAGGTCCGCCCACACCTTCGCTGCGCAGACGGTGAGTCGCTTCGGCGACGATATCTGGATAAGCCTCGTATGCATCGGGGATCGTAAGTCGCTGCTGGGTCGATGCTTCGAAAATGCCTTGAATGCCCGCGGCCGCGTAGCCTTGGAAGATTGCACGATCCTCTGCAATGGCAGCCGCACGTGCGGCGTGGCGAACCGCATCGAGGTCTGCATCTGCTGCGCCTCGACCGATAGCTTCGAGCTGATCGCGTTGCACCTCGAATGGAATTCGAATCTCGACGAGCGGTTGCACTACACGCACTCTCGACGCAACGCCATCCTGCAGAGACTGAACCAGCTTCTCCGTCTGGCCCGTCGCTACGGCTGAAGTCTTCCAGCCGAGCGGCCCGCTGAAGTCGACCAGCTGGCGAGCGGCCAACAAGACTTTGAGCGTACGACTCGCTTCCGCATCGATCTCTTTCCATGCCGTCGCAGAAATCGGTGCCTGCTCTCGCAACAAGTCATTCATGGTTTCGCTTCCGTTATTTGCGCAGGCTGCCGATGTTGAGCGAGCCCTCGCCGCTCTCATCTTTGGTGTCACTGGATTCCGCTTCGTGCTCGATATCCAACACCGACGCTTTGGTGAAAAGGTAAGTGCGCAGATGTTCATCCATCTTTGGATCGTGACGACGCAGCCACTCGAGCACCATCGCTGCGTGCTCTTTTTCCTCATCGCGGTTATGCCTGAGAATTTCACGAAGCTCAGGGTTGGTCGCGGCGTCGATGCGCTGGTCGTACCAGTCGACTGCTTCGAGCTCTTCCATCAAAGACACGATGGCGCGGTGCCGATCGATCGTCTCAGCCTTCAGTTGCTGCGGATCTTCATGCAGTTCAGCGCTGCTCGCGGCCATGGAGTTTTCCTTCCCAGTTTCGAACGATGTGAAGCGAGATCAGGTAGGAGTGATGTACATCATCCCAGTACGCACGAGCCCCAATCAGGTTCCTGCAAAGCAGATCGATAAATGCCAGGCCCGACCGCCGCGATAGGCTCAGTCACATCGGCACGGGTTTCATTACGGTCATATCCTGAGGCGCGGTCGGAGGATTCGCCGCGGCTCGCGCATGCGCATTGATGCGCTTGCCATGCGATCAGGGTTCACTTATTAGTGAAGCGTGTTCGAGCTTCTGTTCACGCATCCGTTGTGGGCCTGGCGTACCGGCACGCTTGCTTTCGCAAGTACCTGGCCGCGCTGGCTGCTGGTTGCATGCATCGCGGCGGGTGCGATCGCGATCGTGCTCGGTCTTTATCGCCGTCGCTCGCTTGGCGCGTTCAAGCTCGTGGCGATTGGCGTGCTGCAGCTGGCGGTCGTGAGCTTGATCGCTTGCCTCATCTGGCGCCCCGTATTGATCGTCGAGCGTGTCCGCGACCGCGAGAACGTACTCGCGATAGCACTCGATGCCTCCGCCAGCATGGCGTACGAGGACACTGTTGACTCGTCACGTTCACGATTGCAGCAATCGGTCAGCGCTCTGCAAGGCAAAGCTCTGGCCGACCTGCAACGTACATTCGAAGTTCGCCTGTTCAGCTTCGCCTCTCGTACGGAATCGATCCCCACGCCTGAGGCGGTTCCCGCGCCAGGAGCCCAGACCCGCGTGGGCGATGCATTGACGCAGCTGCTGCAAACCGCGGGCACGTTGCCGCTCGCTGGAGTTGTCGTGATCAGTGATGGAGCTGAGAACGGCGACACACTCACTGAAGAGCGCCTTGCGCACATCGCGTCGTACGGGGTGCCTGTGCACACCGTCGGGGTCGGGCCAGAGCAATTGCCGAACGATCTCGAGCTTTCCGCGCTCGATGTTGCTGCGATGGCTCCTGGCGGTTCGACAGTCAGCGCGCAGGTTCAAGTCAGACACGATGCGGCGGCAACGACGCGATTGCGCATTTACGACGGCGAACGATTACTTGCGGCTCGCGATCTTGATCTGCGCGGCACGGGTCCGGTCAGCACTTTTTCGGTGGACTTTCCCGCAGGCGAACCCGGCACTCACGACTTGAGATTCGCACTCGATGCGGTGAAGGGGGAGACCGACCTCATCAACAACGCCCGCACCACGGTGCTGCACGTGCCTGCCAACCGTCGCCGCATTCTTTACGTCGAGGGTGAACCTCGCTGGGAGTACAAGTTTCTGCGGCGAGCGCTCGAAGGCGAGCGTTCGATTCATCTCACGAGCGTGGTTCGCACCACTCCGAACAAATTCTTTCGACAAGGTGTGAACTCCGGAGCGGAGTTGATCAATGGCTTTCCTGAGGACGTCCGCGAACTGTTTGCGTATGACGCGGTGATCATCGGCAGTTTCGAAGCCGCAAGTTTGACGACACAGCAGCACGAGTGGCTGCGTGATTTTGTCGACAAACGTGGTGGCAGCGTGTTGCTGCTGGCGGGTCGCAGTGGATTGTCTGAAGGCGGCTGGGAAAGTACCTTGCTATCGCAAGCGCTGCCGACGCATTTGCCCTCACGTCAGGCTGGCGCCGTTCAGCGATCGACACCCGTGCGTCTCACGCAGTATGCGTCGGATGCGCCGGTCACTCGCTTCGATCTGGACCCCAGGCGCAGTGCCGAGATGTGGCGCACTTTGCCGCCGCTGGCCGATCTGCAACCGCTTGGCCGGCTGAAGCCCGGCGCGACCGTTCTTCTGGAAAGCGATACGGATCGATCTTCGCCGGTGCTGGTCTGGCAGCGCTATGGACAAGGCGCCACGTTTCTTCTCGCGACATCCACCACCTTGCGCTGGCAGATGCGTAGCGATCCCAGCGACCAGCGTCATGAATTGTTCTGGCGTCAGTTGGCGCACGCACTCACCGACGCGGCACCGTTGCGAACCCGCTTGCGCAGCGAACGCACGGTTTACAACGACCAGGACGAAATTCGGTTAGAGGCACAGTTGCGCAATGCGCGGTTCGAACCGATCACCGACGCGCGAGTGGAACTGTTCGTAGCTCCAGAGAAGAACGCCTCGTTCTCAGCTTCGATGCGGCCTTCCGACGCAGGTGACGGTCGTTACCTTGCAAGTATCGAGGGCACGTCGGCCGGCCTGTACCGCATCGATATGACGGCTCATTTGCCCGATGGCGAAGTTCAGACTGCGACGACTTATGTCCGTCGATCTGACGGGGTGCTCGAGCACTACGGTATCCGGCAGAACCGCCCCTTGTTGGAGCGCATTGCCTCATCAACAGGGGGCCGGTACTGGAAGCTCGACGAAATTGATCAGCTGGCCGCGGCGATTCCCTACTCGAAGGCCGGCATCGTCGAGCGTCAGATGCTCGATCTATGGAATCTTCCGATCGTGTTTCTGGTCCTACTAGGACTGAAGCTCGGTGAATGGCTGTTGCGTTTGCGATGGGGACGTCTGTGAAGGACGGATCAGGACTTCAAGCCTGCATAGAGAACCTGGCCCTCGGCTCGCTCGTGGCATTTGCACTCGTGCCGAGCGCCGTGCACGCCACCACGTACTCGCTGGTGGTGAGCGGTTTAGGGGGCGAGCCCTCCTATGAACAGCGCTTTCGTGAACAGGCACAGAAGATCGGTTCGGCGGCGCAGCGTCTCGAGGGCGATAACAGTACGTGCGTCGTATTGAGCGGTGATCGGGCGACCCGCGAATCATTGCGTCGCGAATTGAAATCGCTCGCAACCAAAGCCGGTACTGACGATCAAGTGATCCTCACGTTGATTGGCCATGGCAGTTTCGATGGCACGCAGTACCGGTTCAATCTGCCCGGCCCGGATGTCACGGATACGGATCTCACCTCGCTGCTCGATCAGCTCAAGACTCAACAGGTCCTCATCGTCAATGCGACCAGTGCCAGCGGTGCGGTGCTGGAGCGTTGGCAGAACTCGAAACGCATCCTGGTCACCGCAACCAAGAGCGGGGGCGAGCGCACGGCAACGCGCTTCGGCGAGTTCTGGACAGCGGCTGTGAGCGGATCGGAGGCAGACGTCAACAAAGACGATGTCGTCACAGTCAGCGAAGCCTTCGACTACGCCTCACGAAAAGTGGCGGACTCATTCAAGGCGGATGCATTGCTCGCCACCGAGCACGCGCGTCTGGAAGGCGCAGGGCCTGAGCGATTTCAGGTTGCAAGACTCGGCACGGCGGCGCGTGTGAGCACTGATCCCGAACTGAACAAGATGTATGCGGAGCGTGTGCGAATCGAGCGGGAACTGGATGAGGTCAAACAGCGTAAGTCATCGCTCAATGTCGACACCTACTACGATGAACTCGAAGGTGTGCTCGTGCGACTCGCCACCTTGCAACGGGACATCGATGCTCGCGGGACAGAAGGATCACCATGACTTCGTTCAGCGCTCGTGGACTCATCCTCTCGATACTGCGTATCGCAGCGTTTGCGCCTCTCGTTTTGATGTACGTCGGTGCGAGTGCGCAGTCGATCGACTACGATCCACGCCGGCCCGCAGCACTGAAGCCTTGCGACGAGCATGCGTATCGCGGACGTGAAGTGGAAGCGAACCGGTGCTATGCGGACCTGTTAGCCAGCAGCACCGATCTGTTGATCCAGGCGGAAGCTGCGTGGCGCACCGGCGATGTACAACGCGCCAATCGAGCATTCCGAAATGCGCTGACGAGCAACCAGCCTGCGGTGCATGCGCGTTCGCGTTGGGGTCGGCTGTTTCTCGAGACGCATCAGCACGACGAATCCCTCAGGTTGTTCCGTGAGGCGCTGGAGTTGTCGCCCGATGATCGGTATGCGCGTCTTGGTTTAGCGCATCTCTACGTCGAACAGTTCGCGGGTGAGGCCAAGCCGCTTCTGGAAAAGCTCATCGATGAAGATCCGACGCTCATTGAAGCGCAGTTGCTGATGGCACGCATCGCTCTCGAAGAGGGCCGGCTCGATGACGCACGTTCGCGGCTCGATGCAGCACTGAAGGCCACAGAAGCGCAAAAGGCACCGCCGCTCGATGTGTACGCTGCGCGCGCAGTACTCGATCTTGCTCGCGGCAATGAAAGCGCAGCCATGCTCAAGAACGCCTGGGTTGCGCGTTCGCTCGCGTTCAATCCGCACAACGGCGCAGTGTTCGAAGACCTTGCCGACTTCGAAGTCATGCGTCGACGCTACGTAGAGGCGACGCCGCTGCTACGCAAAGCGATTGAAGTTCAACCGCAGCGTTGGTCCGCACACGCAGCACTGGGTGCGAATCTGCTGCGCCTGAACCTCGTCGATGAGGCACGGCAGCACATGCAGGTGGCTTACGAAGGGGATCCGTACAGCCCGACCATCGTGAACACGTTGCGGTTACTGGATCGTGTCGATGAAGTGGATCTGATCTCGTCCCAGGTGCGACTGCCGAATGCATCCACACCCATCACTCTGAATCTGCATCTGAACAAGAAGGAATCCGCGCCGCTGCAGCCCTATGTGCAGCAACTTGCTCGCGACAGCATCCTCACGTTCGCGCGCCGCTATGGCTATCAGCCGCAGCAAGCCATCGATGTCCAGCTCTATCCCGATCACGACGATTTTGCTGTTCGTGTCGCGGCTTTGCCGGGCATCGGGCTGCTGGGCGTGACGTTTGGTGGACTGATTGTTATGGATAGTCCATCAGGTCGCAGCACGGGAGATTTCCACTGGGGCACGACGCTCTGGCACGAGATGGCGCACGTGTTCACGCTGTCGATGACGGCCAACCGAGTGCCGCGCTGGCTGAGTGAAGGCGTTTCGGTATTCGAGGAATGGCGAACGGGCCCGACGCCAGGTGTCGTCATCGCGCCGCCCGTCATGGCAGCACTGCGTGCTGGACGCATGCTGCCCATCGCTGAACTCGATGGCGGCTTCATTCGACCTGAGTATCCGAACCAGGTGCAGGTCTCCTATACACAGGCGGGTCTGGTATGCCTGTTCATCGAAGAGCGTTGGGGCTTCGATCGTCTGCCTGCGCTGATCAGGCAATTCGAACGAGAGACTTCGCTGCCCACTGCGCTCGAGTCCACATTGAAAGTATCGACGGATGAATTCGATCGACAGTTCGCTGAGTTTGTTCGCGAGAGATACCGCAACACGTTTGCACGTTTCGAGGAGTGGCAGCAGGCGCGGCAGTCGGCGCGCAAGTCCGCTGAGGCCGAGCAGTGGCAGGCGGTGATCGATTCTGCGCAGCGCGCAACGGACATCTATCCGGACGACGTGAGCGGTGACGGTCCCTATCTGCAACTCGCGACCGCCTTCGACAAACTCGGCCAGCGCGATCAAGCCATCCAGGCGCTGCAGCGATATCGCCAGGCCGGCGGATGGGATCCTGGCGCGTTGCGGCAACTTGCTGAATGGATGCAGCCCTCCAACGCACCCGCCGCTCTCGAAGTGTTGGCAGCCGTGAATTTCGCCGATCCCCTGAATGCCAGTCAGCATCAGCTGCTCGGCGAACAATTGCTCGCGGCCCGTCGCGGCGAAGAGTCCCTGCAGGAATTCCAGGTGCTGCTCAGTCTCAATCCACAGGATGCGCCGACGGCGCATTTCGGGATGGCGCGAGCGTTGCGATTGGCCGGAGACATTCCGGCAAGTCGCCGCCACTTGCTCGATGCACTGGAGACGGCTCCGCACTTCAAGCCTGCTCAAACGTTGCTGTTGCAGATGATCAAGGAGCGCCAGGAATGAAACTATTCGCCGGTTCTCATGAGCCAGCACCCACCGACGCAGCGGCGCTCGTGTCGGTGTTTCACGATCGGCTCAATTCGATTCGTGGGCAGATTCGCCAGATCATCGTCGGGCAGGATGAAGTCGTCGATCATCTGTTGCTCACGCTGTTGATCGGCGGCCATTGTCTGATCACCGGGCTACCAGGCACCGCGAAAACTCTGCTGGTGAGAACGCTCGCCGATTCTCTGGGCCTGTCGTTCAAGCGCGTCCAATTCACGCCAGATCTGATGCCCACCGATATCACCGGTACGGACATTATCGAGGAGGACATCACGACGGGTCACCGACGCTGGACGTTCGTGCCCGGACCGCTCTTCGCGAATGTATTGCTCGCGGACGAAATCAATCGTACGCCGCCCAAAACTCAGGCCGCTCTGCTCGAAGCCATGCAGGAGAGATCTGTCACGGTGCGCGGCACGACCCACATGCTCGAGCCCCCGTTCTTCGTGCTCGCGACTCAGAACCCGATCGAACTCGAAGGCACGTATCCGCTGCCTGAAGCTCAGCTGGATCGCTTCGTCTTCAACGTACTGCTCGATTACCTGAGCGTTGAAGAAGAGCTGCAAGTGATTGAACGCAACACTTCGCACGTCGCTCTGCCAGAGATTACAGCGTGTACCAGTGCCGCCGAGATCATGCAGTTTCAGCACCTGGTACGTCAGGTGCCGATTTCTCGTGAGGTGCAGCAGCAAGCCGTTGCCCTGGTCAGAGCGACGCGACCGACGGAACCCAACGCGCCAGAGGGCGTTCGCCGCTATGTGCGATACGGTGCGAGCGTTCGCGCCACTCAGTTTCTGCTGTTGGCCGCCAAGGCGCGTGCACTCATGCAGGATCGTTACCACGTCACGCGGGAAGACCTTAATTCTCTGGCATTACCCGTGCTGCGCCACCGCGTACTCACCAACTATCAAGCGGAATCGGACGGCATCACAGTGGATACGCTGTTGCGCGAAGTGATTCAGGTCTGAAGAACTCATGAGTGCCTCCGCACCCGCATTGCTCACTCCGACCCTGTTGGCCAGCTTGTCCAACCTGGAGCTGGTGGCGCGCACTGCGGTTAACGGATTTCTGACCGGCCTGCATCGATCGCCCCAGTTTGGTTTCAGTCAGGAGTTTCGCGAGTACCGACCGTACGTCGAAGGTGATGATCCGCGATTCGTCGATTGGAATGTGTATGCGCGGACCGATCGGACTTACATCCGCCGCTTCGAAGGCGAAACCAACACTCGTCTGATGTTGCTGCTCGATGCAAGTGCCTCGATGGGCTACGCCTCTTCGAGCGCGCCGATCACCAAGCTCACCTATGCGAAATTTCTGGCGGCAGCTCTCGCATACCTCGGCTCGCGCCAGCACGATCCCGTCGGGCTGATCGTCTTTGATGAAGGCGTGCGCAGCTCACGTCCGCCGACGAGTCGCACCGGCAGCCTGCAAGCACTCATTCACTCTATCGATGCGACGACGCCTGGAGGCGGAACGAGCCTGGAGGCGAGCTTCGCTGGATTTCGCCAGCATCTCGCGCGACGCAGTCTGATCGTGCTGATCTCTGATCTGTATTGCGATCCACTCGTTTTGCAGCGAGGCATTCAGCCTTTAGCCAGTCACGGACATGACGTGGTGATCTTTCAGATCATGGATCGACATGAGATGAGCCCGCGATTCGAGGAGTCCGTCCTGTTGGAGGACGTTGAATCAAACCACACCGTGAACATCGCGCCCGAGTTCTTGAAGGAGCGTTACGGACCCAAGCTGCAAGTGCATCTGCAGTCGGTGCGTTCAGCGGCAGCTCGTGCGGGTGCGGACTATGTGCTGCTTACGACAGATGAGCCTTTGAACGAAGCGTTACGTCGCTATCTGCTGTTTCGGGAACGTCGGAACTAGTTTCATGTTTGCTGCGCCTGCATTCTTCGCCGCTCTGCTCGCCATCGCGTTGCCGCTGTGGCTGCATCGAGTGGCGCAGGCGAACCCGGCGCGACACGCCTTTCCTTCGCTCATGTTGATGGAGGCAAGTGAAATCCAGCGTACGGCGCGACGCACGTTGCGCTACTGGATGTTGCTTGCGCTGCGCTGTCTGCTGCTGATTGCATTGATTCTCGCCTTCGCTGGACCGCTGCTGCCGCGACGAGCCGTGCCGACAGTGCATCCTGCGGGTCGTTTGCACGCCATCGTGTTCGACGATTCTCTGTCGATGACGTTCGGCGATCGATGGCAACGTGCGCACGCAGCTGCACGTTCGATCATCGAATCAGCGCGTCCTGGTGATGAATTGATGCTGGTGCAAGCTGCCGGACAAAAGATTCAGGTCGTGCAGGATGCGGTACCCGCTGTTCGCGCGGGAAACGTCAGCGCTGCGTTGGACACGATCGTTCCTGGCAGCCAGCGCCTGGATTTCGGGCTGCTCATGTCGACTGCGAAAGGATGGCTCGGTGCGGCACGTTTGCCGGTCGAGTTTCATCTGATCTCCGATCTGCAACAGACGGCGAGTCCGCTGCGGTTCGCTGACCTCGAGCCGCCGCCGGGCACTCGACTAGAGTTTCATGACGTGGGGGAGTCCGACGCAGCCAACACATATATAAGAGGCGCGACGGTGTTGAACGGCAAAGTGTCGGTCGCAGTTCGCACCACCGCTCATTCGAACCAGACGCTACAGGCAGTGGCCGTTGTCGATGGTGCGGAAGTCGCGCGTCGTTCGTTCCAGGTCGGTCCTGCACCTGCGCTTACCGCAGCTCGCGAAGGCGAAGGCAATCCCCTTCCGGATCCGCTGCGATCAACGCTTGCCAGTGCGAACGTGGAAGGCGTCGATACCGAAGTCCTGCTGGAGCTTCCGGAAGTCTCTCCTACGCCGCATCGACTCGAAGTTCGTCTCGTCCCGGGCGATAAGCTGGCGGGTGATGATCGATACTTCGTCGTGCTCGAGCCGACCGACCCACGCGTACTCGTGCTTGCGCGCGCGAACGACTCTGATGAAGCCTTGTATGCGACCTCCGCCGTCGATGCGTTGTCGGCTCCGAAGCTGAAGTCGGAAGTGCACGCGGCGCAGGAGTTGGATCTGCGCACGTTGCACCAGTTCGCCACCATCATCATCACTGATCCATCTGCGCTCAGCAGCGAAGCTGCAGCGCGCATACGCGATTTCGTGCACAGCGGCGGATCGCTGCTCATGACGCTCGGGGCGGGATCGACAGAAGGACTGCTGGCGGACTGGCGCGTCCGCAATGTGATGAGTCAGCCCACTCAGATCGCGCGCGTCGATACGACGCATCCAGTACTACGCAATGCGACAGGCTGGTCAGGTGTGCACATGCTTCGTCACGTACAGGTCGTTCCGGATTCGAGTGATCGCGTGCTGATTGCGCTGGAAGATGGCGCGCCGCTTCTAATCGAACGCAATCTGGGTGCGGGGCATATGCTCGTGCTCACATCGCCCTTGCTGCGCGAATGGAATGATCTTGCGACTCATCCTGTGTTCGTGAAGTTCATGGCCGATACAGCTTCCTATCTCACGGATGCAGAGGCTTCGACGAACAGCGCTCAAGTAGGCGGAGTCCTGATGACCGGCCTGAGTGCGCAGCAGGGCGGCCAGATCTTCGATCCAAAAGGACGACGTGTGCTCGCTCTCGGTGCCACAGCGGTACCCGATCGAATCGTCCCGGAACACAGCGGCTTCTATGAAATACGCAGCGCGGGTGCGAGTCGCTGGGTCGCCGTGAACACGGACACACGCGAATCGAATCTGACACGCATGTCAAACGTCGCGTTACAGCGCTGGCAGGCTCTGCAAAAACCCGCCGTTCGGACTTTGGGTGGGCCTACGTCTGTACCCGTCGAACAAGCATCAGCCGATGATCGCGCATCGATCGGATATGCGCTGCTGCTCGCATGTCTGGCGCTGTTGGTTGCGGAAACCATCGCCGCCAATCATTTCCTGGCCGTGCGCCGTGAGGTGCCCCGATGAGCTCACGCCAATCGCTCGAAATCTACGTACACGCACTGCTGAAACGCGCTCGCACGCTGATCGTGCTGCGTGCGCTGGCGGTGTTGTCTGCAATCACATTGGGACTCGTCTTGCTCATCGTCTGGTGGCTGCAGCGAGAAAGTTTCGCATCCAACGTAGTGTTGCCTGGCCGGATTGCGCTGCTCGCAATCAGCATTGTCGTCATCTGGCTGCTGGCAGGAATTCCGCTACGCCGTTTGACGTTGCAGCCCGGTGCGGAGCTCGAAAGACGTCTGCCTGCTCAGCGGGGACGAGTGCAGACCTTTCTGGATGTGAATCGGCAAGCGGAATCCGATAGCCCACTCACTGAGCTACTCGCGCGTGATGCGTTGTCGCGAGCGGAACAGCCACCGGAACAGGTTGTGCGTGACAGCCATCTGTGGACGGCTGCGTTGATTGCCGCGCTGGCGCTTGGCGTCCTGTCGTTCCTGCTCCTCATGGGCCCCGCTCATTGGGGTTACGGCAGTCGCTATCTCCTGCTGGGCAGCGCGCTGCCGCGCAGCGCAGTTCCAATCCTCGAGGTGAATGTCACACCCGGTGATGTCACCGTCAGGCGCAACAGCGATCTGACTTTGCGCGCAGTAACGCAGGGATTCGATGCAGAAGGCGCGGAGGTGTTCGTTCGATTCGATGATCAGCAGAACTGGGAACGCGCGCCCATGCAGATGGTGAATGAAGGTGCACGCCATAGCTGGCAGTTCAAATTGTTCGCTGTTCGGGGTCCGCTGCACTATTACGTTGAAGCCAATGCACGTCGGGCCACCAAGACCAGCGCGCAGCATGCGATCAGCGTCGTCGACCTGCCTCGGATCGAACGCGTGCGACTTACCTATCACTATCCCAAGTGGACAGGTCTCGCGGATCACCTCGATGACATCGGACGAAAGATTCGAGCGGTACAAGGCACACAGGTCAGCATCGAAGTGTTTGCCGATGCACCGTTGCACACCCCTGTCATTGCAGTTGGTGAACGCAACACGGCAATGCAGATCTCTGGACAAGCAGCCAGCGGTCGGCTCGAAGTTGAGCATCCCGGCTCGTATCACATCAGTTCCAGAGTTGCCGATGAATGGGTGGCGCTGACCGAGGACTATCCGATCGAGATCATCGAAGACACGAAACCCAGCATCGAGATCAAAAAGCCCGGTCGCGACTGGCAAGCGACGAGCATCGAAGAAGTGCCTGTGAGCGTCCAGGCGCACGATGATTTCAATCTGCAGCAAGTGGCACTGCGGTACTCAGTGAATGGAGGAGAGTGGCAGACGCTACCGCTGCCCGCAGGCGCTCGCGAAACCGATGCCGATTCCTTGCTGCGTTTGGAAGACATCGGCGCTCGTGAATCCACTGAGCCGAACGCTCCTGCACAGCTGCAGCCGGGTGATCTGGTCACGTATTACGGTCTGGCCAAGGATCGCCAACACAGCGTGCAGACGGATCTGTTCATGGTTCAAGTACAACCCTTCGAGCGGCATTTCAGCGAAGGTCAGAGTGGTGGAGGCGGCGGCGCGATGGGAGATGATCAGGGCGCGATTTCAGAGCGCCAGCGAGAAATTCTGCTCGCGACATGGAATCTGCTGCGTGGGCAGCAATCGGCTTCACGCTCTCGATCGCAAGTGCAGGAAAGCGCATCGATGCTCGCGGAGATGCAGACAAAACTTGCCGCGCAGGCGCACACGCTCGCTGAGCGCATGCGCGCTCGCACGTCCGTTGAGGATGACGAACGCGTACAGCAATTCGTCGAAAGCCTGGATCGTGCTGCAGCCGCGATGGAGCCCGCGGCAAAGAATCTCGAAAGTGCGAATCTGCAGCCGGCGATCCCGGTCGAGCAGCAAGCGTTGCAACATCTGCTCCGGGCAGAGGCAGCCTTTCGCGATGTGCAGGTTGCGATGCAGAAGGATAGCGCTCGTGGCGGTCAGCAGGCCGCACGGAACTTCACCGAAATGTTCGAGCTCGAAATGGACGTCGACAAGAACCATTACGAAACTCAATCGCCGCTCTCCGAGCGAAACGATCGCGATGAGCTCGATGAAACGATTCGCAAACTGAAAGAGCTCGCCGAACGTCAGGAGCGACTGGCTCAGCAGATGAATCGCTCATCGATGTCAGCGCAGGAACAGCGCTGGCGTCAGGAGCAGTTGCGACGCGAGGCTGAGGATCTCGAGCGTCGCCTGTCACAGATGGAGGCGAGCAGTGCGCAAAATTCCCCTTCGCAGCAGGATCAGAGCGGATCGAGCAGTGAAGGTCAGCGCGGCGAAGGTCAGCGCAGCGAACAGGAGGCTGTGAAATCCATGCGTGCGGCGTTGGAGAATATGCGCCGTGCCAGTGGTAGTCCGGACAACCAGGAAGGTACACAGCGCTCAGCCCAGGACGCAGGACGCGACTTGCGACAAGCGTTGCAAGGCATTCAGCGGCCTCGCGAAGACACGCTTGCTCAGCAGGCGGAGCAGATGGCGGATCGTGCGCGTGGATTGTCCCAGGATCAGCAGCGTGTCGAATCCGAGCTTTACCAATCGCTCGGCGCAGCCATGAATTCGGCTCGTGATCGTGGCCAGCTGCCCTCGCGACAGGCCCAGAAACTGGTCGAGGCCAAGCAGCGAATGGCCGATGAGCTCAGTCGTGTGCAGCAGGACATGCGTGCCGCCATCAACGATCATCGAAGCCGCAGCCCTGAAGCGACGCGTCGCCTGGCACAGGCATTGAGCGAACTCGAAGATGCGAATCTTGCCGCACGCTTGAATCGTAGCGCTGCTGAAATCCGTTATGGCCGTGCGCGAGAGGCCGCTCCGCGCGAAGGTCTGATCGCGGATGCTCTGAAGGCACTCGAAGAGAATCTGCGCGCAACAGCGCGGGTTGCGGCGAACGAAAAGCAACCCAAGAGCGAAGAAGGCGGTGCCGAGCAATTACTGTCGCAACTGGCTGAGCTGCGCAAATCTCTGCAGCAGAACCAAGGCGCGTCCGCGGGAGATGAATCGCGCGGGTCCAAGTCGAATTCAGGATCATCGCCACAAAACGGCAGTGAGCGTGCGTCCGGCGAACAGCGAGGGAATGCGAATGTGTCCACGCTGGCTCAATGGACGCCGGACAACTCTTCAGCGTCGAGGCAGCTCACGCCTTCGATCGCGGCAGACGATGCCCAAGGAATTGGCCAGCAACTCGAGGACATGGCGACACGCGGGGAATCATTGGGCCTCACCGCACAGCAGATCGAAGCCTTGCGCCGGCTGGTTCATCAAGCGAAGCAGATCAAGACGAATGCAACTGCTCGACTGAATGCCCTCGCGCTCGTCGATCAGCTCGAACTCTCTGCATTGAGCCAGGTGGAAAAGTCGAGTGCGACGCCGCCCGCGCGGACATCCGTCGCACCGGATGAAGCAGAGCAGCGCGAGGTGCTCGCCGAATACTTCCGACGACTCGGTGCGCGCTGTGCGGCTGGAGAAGGTGGCGCATGCTGAATTCACAGCGCTTCGCTGCACTCGTCGTGATCGGCCTGTTCGCTGCGTTGGCCTCTGCGGATACGGACCTGCCGGGCGATGGGGGACGCTCCGGAGAAAAGCCGGACATGTCGAAACTCAACCTGGCCCGTGCCATCTACAACAGTGAAGGCGGCATGGGTGAGGCTTACTACGTTTATGACGGCCGCTTCTGGGCACGGTGGGAAACGGACTTCCCGGAAGGTGATGACAACTTCAGTCGTCGACTCGGCACGCTCACTCGCATCAAGGTGAATCCCACAGCGGCCAGCCGTCTGCTCACGGCTGCGGATCTGGGCGACTATCCACTCTTATATATGTCCGACCCGGGATACATGGTCCTGCAGCCGCAGGAAATTGAGGGTCTTGCTCGCTACCTCGCCAACGGCGGCTTTCTCTGGGTTGATGATTTCTGGGGAGATGCGGAGTGGCAGCAGTTCGCCAACGTCATGCGACAGGTGCTGCCGGGACGCGAATGGCGCGTGCTCACACCCGAGCATCCGATCTTTCACACCGTGTTCGATCTCAATGAAATGCCACAGATCCCGGCGCTGCCGTTCGCCAGCCCCGGTGGCGACACGGCCGAACCTGCCGGCGCACACAAGTATCCGGCCGGTTCGCTTCACGATCCTCAGATGCGCGCATGGCTCGACGACAACGGACGCGTAATGGCGGTGGCGACGCACAACACTGATATCGGCGACGGCTGGGAACGCGAAGCCTATGGCGAGTGGTATTTCGAAACGTTCTCGACCCGCTCATACATGGTGGGAGTCAACGTCGTGACGTACGCGATGACTCACTAGAACCTATCTCAAAATCGCTTGGTGGCGCGCACCGCCTCGCGCCGCAAGTTCTTTTCCGCAAACGCCGTGCCTACTTAAGTTCGACTTTGAGATAGGTTCTAGAAGCTCGCAGCCTGACCGAACGCTTCGACTATATTTGATCGGCCAGACGCCAGCAGCCAGACGCCAGTAGCCTTCCGATGTCCGTCGTCAACTTACGCAAATACAAGCAGAAGCGCGCCGAGGGGAAGACCTTGTGCCAGTCAGGCTTTCACAAATGGGAGCCCGCTCAGCAGCGCTTCGACGTCAAACAGGGTCGGCTGGTGAGCGCCGAGCGCTGCAAGCGATGCGGCGAGGAACGAGTCAGGCTGACCTGAGATCGACCCTCGATGTGAGGCAAGTCCCGATTTCGGCAGGGGCAACGCGATAAGTTGGCGCGTCGCGGCAGAATAGGCTCTCAAGCCTCATGTTTGGTTCAGTCAGCATTCAGTGCGACAGCGCGAGCGTGTCGCCTCATCACTCTTTGATTCAGGGGAACGGAAATGATCTCGAGCGGCAAGGAACGGTTGCATATCAATAGCTCGCAGGGACTTCGCAGCGCATGCCGATGGTCGACTGTAGTGATCGCATCGATCGTTGGCTTGAGTGCGTGTGGTGGCCAGAGCGACCGGCAGAAAAATCCCACGGGTTCGAACAATGACGGCACGGTGCCTTACACGGCTGGCGCCTTTCCGAAGCCCGACACGTTGGAGAATCAGTGTGCGGTGCCTCGCACCGGCATCGACCCGAATACCAATCGCCAGTATCCGGATACGAAAGGCTCAATCGCTGCCGAGAACAGCTGGCTGCGCTCGTGGACCAACGATACTTATCTCTGGTACAGCGAAGTGCCGGATCTGAATCCGAATTCGACCGTCTCGACGGAGGACTACTTCGACAAGCTGAAAACCTCGCAGGCGACGGCCTCAGGTGCGCCGAAGGATAAATTCCATTTCACCTACTCGACTGCTGAGTGGGAAGCACTTTCCCAGTCGGGCGTGTCGGCAGGATATGGCGCGCAGTGGTTCATCATTGCAGGTACTCCGCCTCGTGAAGTGCGTGTGGCCTACGTCGAGCCGGGTTCGCCCGCCGCTACCGCAGGTCTGCATCGTGGCGATCTCGTTCTCACAGTCGATGGCGCAGATGCAGTCAATGGCAACAGTCAGAGCGTCGTCGATGCGTTGAACGCGGGACTGTTTCCGGACAACTCAGGCAAGTCGACTTCACTCAAGCTGCGAAACGTGGCGGGCAGTGAATTCACTGTGACGCTCATGTCCGAGAACATCACGTCCGTTCCGGTTCAGAACACTAAGGTGATCGATAGTGGTGGCGTTAAGGTCGGCTACATTCAATTCAACGACCACATCGCAACTGCAGAATCACAGTTGATCGATGCCGTGAACACATTGAAAGCGGGTAACGCGACCGAACTGGTGCTGGATATTCGTTACAACGGCGGGGGTTATCTCGATCTTGCCAGTGAGCTGGCGTACATGATTGCAGGGCCAACCAAGACGGCAGGCCAAACGTTCGAGCGTTTGGCTTTCAATGACAAATATCCGACCAAGGATCCGGTAACGGGCGAGACACTCACTCCAACGCCGTTCCACACGACGACACTAGGTTTCTCAACGACTGCTGGCGCAGCGTTGCCGACGCTGGGTCTGTCGCGCGTGTTCGTGCTCACCGGTTCCAACACCTGTTCGGCCAGTGAGTCGATCATCAACAGCCTGCGAGGTGTCGATGTCGATGTCGTGCAGATCGGCGCGACAACGTGCGGCAAGCCGTACGGCTTCTATCCAACGCCGAACTGCGGGACAACCTATTTCACCATCCAGTTCAAAGGCGTGAACGCCAAGAACTTCGGCGACTACACCGATGGTTTCTCGCCTGCCAACGTCACGACGACGGAAGGCACTGAGATTCCCGGTTGCGCAGTCGCTGATGACTTCATGCATGAACTGGGCGACGTGAATGAAGCTCGATTGGCTGCGGCACTTCAATACCGCACGAACGGGGCGTGTCCGGCGCCGCCTTCGGGTCCGGTACGAAAGAGCACGGTCCAGGAGACGCCTGCGACGGATGGCTACATGCACAAATCACCATTCCTCGAGAATCGCGTGCTGCGTCGACCGCAGTAAACGCAGACACACATGCGCAGAGTCGCCGTCACGCTGTCGTTCATTCAGCTGACGGGGCTCTGCGCGTGTACCACGCCCGAATCACTCGCGACGCCGGCGGCCAATGAACAGGCGGCGCGAGTTTTAAACCCAACCGCCGAGTCACGAGCTGAACTGCTGGAGGCCGTGAACAGCGCACTGAGCAGCAGCGCTGTGACTGTCGCAGACGATGCGCTCACCGATTCCAATATCCTGATCATCGAACGCACACCGGCTCGTGATGCAAGCGGCGTCCGTCTGAGCGG
Source organism: Povalibacter sp. (assembly GCA_045810085.1). GTDB lineage: Bacteria > Pseudomonadota > Gammaproteobacteria > Steroidobacterales > Steroidobacteraceae > Steroidobacter. The sequence goes on from JBJMWN010000280.1 coordinate 23,667, forward strand.
CCGTGACTTCGACCGACCGCAACATTTCGAGCTGCGGCTCAGTGGCAGCCAGTGCGTTCTCATCCATCAGGAATCGCAACGACGATTCCCGCTTAAACAAGTCAAATGCGAGGCCCTCTCGGCGAAGCCCGCGTCCTGATTTGCCGGCACTCGTCGGCCCCCAGTCTTCTGCGTGTGTTTTCCACGAGCGATGCGTCACACATCGCTGGCGTTAGTGGCCCACCCTATTGATGGGATTGAGTGCTGCCCGCCCAATACGCACATGGGTTTCCGCCTTGCGCGGCGACGCGGACTAGACGTGCGAGCGGTGTCGACCCTAGGAAAAAAGCCGATCGCTCACCGAGTGGATTCCCTCATGTTCCGACCTGTTTTAGCCAGGCATCACCGTTCGGCGGCAACGCGCGGTTCAACCATTGTCAGTCTCGCGACAAATCTTCAGCTCACGCCGCATTTCGGGTTCACCACGCCATCGGCATGTGGCGATGCCTCGGCATTCCTCTTCGCTGCTCGATTCATCTGAGCTGCGTGGCGCAGGTGTGAGAGTGATGTCCGCAACTACGATCCGTCGCACGATGTTGCGGCGAGCAATGTGGCGTGCGATTCCGTGAAGCACGAACGCACCTCGGCGCGAACGTTGTGGATCCGGCTGCTCACATTGATTGCAGCGTCGGGATTCACGAGCGTGTGCTGCGCAGACGATGGTGCGAGTCAGGGCGAGGCGCAGCTCAAAGCAGCGTACGTATTCAATTTCGTGAAGTTCGTGGATTGGGAAGGCCACGCGTGGGCGGATGTGCTCGCGATCTGCTTCGAAGGAGCTGATGACGTTCGCGAGGCTCTGGCGCTGGCAGTTGCAGACAAGTCCGTCGGTACTCGCAAGATCCTTGTCCGAGCTGCTACGGGACCTGTCGACAAGGATCGATGCAATGTCGTGTATGTGGATTCAGCGCGGGTGGCCTCGGCTCGTTGGAGTGCCTCGAGTTCCGCACTGACGATCGGTGATACCGAAGATTTCACGCGCACGGGCGGCATCATTCGTCTCTACACCGACAGCAATCGGCTGCGGTTCATCGTCAACGTTGGCAACGCGCGTCGCGCCGGGCTGCAGATCAGCTCGAACCTGTTGAAGCTTGCCACTCACGTCGAACAGGAGGCCACGCCATGAAGCAGTGGCTCAGCCGCATTCCCATTCGCGGCAAACTGGTTTTGCTCTCCGCTGTCGTGACCGGGATCGCGCTTATCCTTGCGGGTGCCGTGCTCGTGTACTTCGCTCATGCAGCGAGTAGCGAGGCGTTGCGCCATCGGCTCGAAACCCAGGCGCGCATCATGGCGCTCAACAGTTCGGCGGCACTCGCGTTCGAAGATACGAATGCGGCACGCAGCACACTCGATGCGCTCGCAGGCGACAAGGCGATTCTGGCCGCCGCCATCGAACGCGCTGATGGCTCGGGTTTCGTCGAGCGTGTGTTCGACTCGCGAAAGTTGTCTGTGATTCGCGAGCTACCCGACGTCGTGCTGGTGCAAGCCGACATCGTGCTGGATGGCCGCATCGGCACGGTCTACTTGTGGGCGGGCCGTGGCGAGTTGAATGCATTGCTGCTGCGCGCACTCGCGATCCTTGCGGTCACGTTGGTCGTCGCGTTGGGTATTTCAATGCTCGTCGCGACGCGCCTGCAGCGCTTCATCTCTGGCCCGATCCTGGCCTTGTCCCATACCGCGGAAGCAGTTTCACGAACGCGCGACTACACACTTCGCGTGCCGCTCACAGGTGAAGACGAAGTCGGAAGACTCGTGGTCGCGTTCAACGACATGCTGGCGCAGACCCATGAACGTGGCGTCGAGCTCAGTGCTCATCAGGCCGAGCTCGAAAGCAAGGTCGCAACCCGCACGGCGGAGTTGGCCGGTGCATTGAAAGATGCGCAGGCCGCAGCGCGCGCGAAAGCGGACTTTCTGGCCAACATGAGCCATGAGATTCGCACGCCCATGAACGGTGTGATCGGCATGTTGGAGCTGCTCGAGTCCGAGGGGCTCGATCCGCAACGTACCAGCATGCTCGAGACGGCTCGCAATTCCGCAGAAGCATTGCTCGGCATCATCAACGACGTGCTCGACTTCTCGAAGATCGATGCAGGCAAGCTGACGCTGGAAGATATCGATCTGGAGCTGCTGCCACTCGCGGAAGAAGTCGCAACGCTGTTCGCACAGCAGGCACATGCGAAAGGCGTCGAAGTGAACTGTCTGATCGATGAGAAGGTGCCAACGCTGGTGCGGGGTGATCCTGTGCGTCTGCGTCAGGTGCTCGCGAACCTGCTCGGCAATGCAGTGAAGTTCACTGAAAAAGGCGAGGTCAGCGTACTCGTCAGTGCAAACGAGGTGAGCGACGAGCTCGTGCAGATCGAGATCGCCATTCGCGATACGGGTATTGGCATGTCGCCATCTGTGGTCGCAGGATTGTTCGAATCCTTCACCCAGGCAGATACCTCGACCACGCGTCGATTTGGCGGAACAGGTCTTGGTCTTGCGATCACGAAGCGCCTGATCGAGGCGATGCATGGAACGATCGATGTGAGCAGCGAATCGGGCAAGGGTTCGCAGTTCCTGGTGAAGCTGCCGATGCGCGTGGTGAGTGCTTCGCGCAAGACGCGCCGCGCTGATCTCAGCTCAGTCAGCATTCTGATCGTGGATGATCACGCGACGAATCGGCTCGTGCTGGAACAATACCTGGGGCAACTCGGCATCAGAAGCCAAAGTGCGAGCTCCGCCACCGAAGGTCTTCATCATCTGCGCACTGCGGCGAGCACAGGCAAGCCCTTTGACATGGTCGTGCTCGACTATCAGATGCCGGACATCGATGGAGTCGGATTCCTGAGTGCGATGCGCAAGGATTCGCAGATTGGAAACACCAAGTGCGTGGTGCTCAGTTCGATTGGCGATCGACAGGCGAGTGTAGATCGGCTTCAAGTGGCCGCGTGGCTCAGCAAGCCCGTGCGACAGTCGCAACTCTATAGTGCAGTCGCCATGGTGGCCGGCGTTTCAGCAGGGTGGGCCGCGATTCCGATGCGCCCGCAGACAGCGCTGACTCAATCGACTTCGCCGCAGCAGTTCAGTGCGCGGATTCTGTTGGTCGAAGACAATCTCGTGAATCAGCAAGTCGCCTCGAGATTGCTCGCCGCGTTCGGCGTGCAGGCACAGATCGCAGCGAATGGTCTGGAAGCGCTGGAGCGTACCCAGCTCGAGCACTTCGATCTTGTCTTCATGGATTGTCAGATGCCGATCATGGATGGCTACGAAGCGACTCGACGCATCCGCTTGCGCGAGCTCGATGAAGGCCGAGCGCATCTGCCGATCATTGCGATGACAGCGAATGCGATGCAGGGCGATCGCGAACGTTGTCTGGCCGCCGGGATGGACGACTATGTTGCGAAGCCTGTGAAGCGCGACAACCTGGCTCAGGTGCTTGCACGTTGGCTGTCCGATGTCGCGGAGCAGTCGTTGCCTATCGACGGGGCTGACGAGTCGGTCAGCGTCATCGATGAAAGAGCGTTCCAGCAGCTCTGCGAGCTTTTCGAGAAGGACGTGGCGGAAGTGGTGGATGCCTATCTCGCTGACTCACCGCGTCAGCTGCAGGTGATGAATGAATCCATCGCCGAGGCCGACTATCCGGTTCTGGACCGTGCGGCTCACAGTCTCAAATCCAGCAGCCGCTCGATGGGGGCACTGCAGCTCGCTGAATTGTGTGAGCTGCTGGAGAACTGCGCGCGCACACGTGCTCCGATCGAGGAAGGGCGCGTGGTGCTTGAAAGAATGCAGGCGTCCTATGCGCTTGTCGAGGCGACGCTGCGACATCTCATCGCTGAGAAACAACGCAAGTACGCCTGAACTGTCAGCCGACGCTGCCATTCGTTGACAGATGTGAGCGCTGCAGCCATCTTCGCTTGCCTCTGATCTCGCGAATCGCGTGCTTCGATCCAGGGAGAACTTCCATTGGAGATGACGACGATCCCGTTTGGAATTACGGACTGGTCGAGCATCGAATCGACAGAACACAAAGGCGAGAGCGGCGTGGCACATTGGCGCACCCAGGTGTTCAACGGCATTCGCGTGCGGATGGTGGAATATTCGGCAGGCTACATCGCCGATCACTGGTGCGAGAAGGGTCACATCCTGTTGTGCCTGGAAGGTGAGTTGCGCACGGTGTTGGCAGACGGGCGAGAGTTCCTCCTACGTCCGGGTATGAGTTACCAAGTCGCCGATCACGCAGAACCGCATCGTTCCCATAGCGTTACCGGCGCACGACTGTTCATCGTCGATTGAACATCGGGCAGAGCTGATGCGTCATGCTTGCATGCGCCTCATGGAGTACATCGACTATCTGCAATGGCCCGCAATGGTGGTCACTGTTTTCGCAGCTTGGATGACAGGATCGCAGTCGCGGCGTAAACGCGCCGTGGGCTTCTGGTGCTTTCTGCTCAGCAATGTGCTGTGGATCATCTGGGGATGGCACGATCACGCGTATGCGCTCGTTGCACTCCAGGTGGCGCTCGCACTCATGAATTTTCGCGGCGTCTACAAGAACGATCCTGAAACGCAGGCCAAGGTCGCCGCTAAAATCTGAATTGGCGAGTTCGCACTGTGCTTGGGTGCTGCGCGATCGGCACACTGCCGTGCATGCTTCGAGGCTAGAATTCCCTGGCGGCCGCGAATACGCGACGCCTAGTTTTGGGGGACAACAATGAAAATGCACCTGGCCTTTATCAGCCCATGCCTTCGATCTGTACTGCGGATCGTGTCATCGCTTGCATTGCTGGTGACTGCGGCGCCAGTGCATGCGCAATTCGTGGAGTCCTTCGATCAACCCAAGCTCACGAAAGATCCGAGTGGATTGCAAGGCTGGGCTTTTTTCACGGGTGACGGACAGGCCACGATGACCTTCCAGGCGGATGGGGCAGGTGATGGTTCCATTGCGGTCGATGCCACTCACGATCAACGCGGCATCTGGTGGGCGTTGATCAAGCGACGTGTATCGCAGGATCTGAATCTGGAGAAGCTCAATCGTCCCGAATACGAATTGCGGGTCGAAGCTCGCGTGCGAGTCAGCGATGCGCCGCGACGAGTCAATCTGAGTGTGAACACTCAGCGGACGACGGACTTCCACTCGCATCTGATGGAATTCGATTTCGCTAAAGCCAACGAATGGCAGACCATCAGCATGACCACGCATGATTTTCCCGCAGGTCCGGGCGATACCGTTTTTGCGCAGCTCGCGTTGATGGATTGGGGACTGGAGAAATACCGCGTCGATATCGACTACTTCAAAGTCGACGTGGTGGATGCGAGGCATGCGCAACCAGATGTGGGCGTGCAAGTGCCCTATCGGCCCGAGATCCCCGATGTGAAGACCTTCCACACGACGGTTCCAGTCGCGCAGGACAGCACCATCGATCTGAAGAATCCCGAGTTCAATCTGAACAACTGGTACGTGCGTGACGGAAGTGCAAACAAGCGGATCATTGCCGTGAATGGCACTCAGTACGCGGTGCTGCGCTTTGATCTCAGCCAGTTCGCAGGCCGAGAGATCGCAGGTTCAGGATTGCTCGAGCTCACCACGCAATCCGTTCAACGCACCTCCGATGAGATCAAAGATTTCGGTCAGGTGCGCGATACCGAAATCATCGGCGGCGATCCGTCCTGGGACGAAACCTCGGTCACGGCAGCGAGCATCACTCGAGGTCAACCGATGACGCGTGTCGTGAATGGACAGATGATCATCGATTGGCCCATCACCGAAGGCGACGGCGCCAAGACGTACTTCACCTTGTCGAAGCCGGTGTTGCAGCGGTTGGTGGATGGGAAGACGCTCGGCATCGCGATCAGGCCACTCGGATCAATCAATGCAGCGTTCTATGCACACGAGCAGCAAGCGGGTGCACTGGGCGCGCGCTTGTTGTTCAACGTCGCGGATCACAGGAAGCCGGCCGCAACGGACGCTCGCCTGTCGATGACTTCTCGATAACGTTGCAAGATCAGGAGCAATCGAATGTCTGTTCAGGAATACGGTCCAGCCATCACATTGGCTGAAGCTCAACGCATGGCCGATGCCGCCGGAGCAGAGGCGCTTAAGCAAGGTCTTGCCGTCATCATCGCCGTGACCGACAGTGCATCTCAGCTCGTGCTGCTGCATCGGATGGATCACGCTCAATACGGCAGCATTGCAATCGCACAGGCCAAAGCAAAATGCGCCGTGGACTTCAAACGACCAACCAAGCAGTTCGAAGAAGCGCTGGTACAAGGCGGCATGGGTTGGCGCGCACTCTCCGTCGATGGCATTGCACCTTTTGAGGGTGGATTGCCAGTTGTGAAGAACGGAAAAATCATCGGTGCGATCGGTGTGTCGGGTGCTCGCTCCGACCAGGATGGTGTCATTGCCGCTGCGGGAATCGCGGCATTGGGATGAAGATGAGTGCAGCGGGCGGACCTGCGCTCTGACCGAACTACTGGAGCGTTCCGATGTTCATTCGCGCGCTGATAGCGTTTCTCGCATTGCCAGGTGTGGTGGCTTTCGCTGTTCCCTCCATCTGGATCAGACAAACCTCTCACACCGAGATTGTCAGACCCTGGGGCCTTCTCATACTGATTGGTGGCGCTGCACTGCTGCTCTGGTGTGTGCGCGATTTCTATGTGTCAGGAAAAGGCACGCTGGCGCCGTGGTCGCCGCCGCAACGATTGGTGATCACGGGTTTGTATCGCTACAGCCGCAATCCGATGTACATCAGTGTGCTCATGGTTCTCTGCGGCTGGGCCGCGACGTTCAATGCCCCGGGACTTTGGATTTATGCAGCGCTCATCGCCATCGCGTTTCAATTGCGTGTGGTATTGGGTGAAGAACCCTGGCTGGCTCGCACGCATGGCGATGAATGGGTTCGCTACGTGACACGAGTGCGGCGATGGATGTGAGATAGCCAGTCACGCGGGCATCGTTCATGATGCGTTCTCGCGATCAGTCGAGGTCTGCTTGTCTGGCTATAACGTCGAAATTCGATGCGTGCAGGTCGGCGGCATTGATTACCAACTGCGTACGTTGAGTGATCGGCAGCAGTTTCACGATCCCGAAGGTCACGCTGAGCGCGCAGGCATTTCATCAGCGGCCTGGCCGATTTTCGGAATGATCTGGCCGGTCGGGATTGCACTCGCCGAAGAGATGTCGCGTATCGACGTTGCAGGCCGACGCATTCTGGAAGCGGGTTGCGGTCTTGCACTCTCGAGCTTAGTGCTGAGAAGGCGCGGCGCAGATATCACGGCGAGCGATCATCATCCGCTCGCACACGAGTTTCTGATTCACAACACGCAGCTGAATCATCTCGAACCCATCCCATATGTGGACGCTGCCTGGGAATCTTCGAATGCTGCACTGGGCAAATTCGATCTGATCCTCGGCAGTGATGTGCTGTACGAGCCCAATCACGCACAACTTCTAGCGGGATTCATCGAGCGACATGCGAAGCCCACCTCGCGATTGATGATTGCTGATCCGGGTCGCGGGTATCGCGGACAATTCAGCAAGCGCATGGCGCTGCTCGGTTTCACTCGCACAGAATTGCCCTGTCGAGCCGGTGGGCCGGACATTGAACTCAAAGGTCGAATCCTGCAGTTCGATCGGGGATAGGCTGGGGTTCAGGTTGGTTTTGCCGGCGCATTCGCGCATGCTTCGCTCCGTCGGCGCGTCAGGCGCCGCAGAGAAACTTCGTTGAACACCAGCAGCGCACATTCTGATTTTCGCCGCACCGCGGCAATCCTGGCTCATCACGCCGCAGTCAAGTCGATCGCGCTTCGTCGCTGATCTCGAACGGGCGTCTTTTCTCAATGGCGATCGCAGTAGCAGAGACGGGCTCTTTCAATTCTCGTTGGTCAGTCGTGGGTGGCTGGCTATCTGGGTTAATTGTTTACAGCGCGGCCATCTGGTTGACCGATGGCGATACGGCGCGTTGGGTCAATGATGTTGCGTGGACGCTCGCTTCTGCTGCGGCCGGTGCGATCTGCTTCCATACCGCGAGGACACTCCATCACTCAGGCCGCAGCTGGTGGCTGCTGGGCATCGGCTGCACAAGCTGGTTCCTGGGTCAGATCTGTTGGAACTACAGTGAGCTGGTGCTCGGCGTCACGATGCCTTATCTCAGCATCGGCCAGGTGCTGTATGCCGTTCTGCCTCTGCTGATTCTAGCCGCGCTCAGTCAGCTTTCCGAAGTGCAGCAGGATGCGCCCGTCATGCTCAAACAGTTGGGCAATGTCGGATTGGTCGGCTGCTGCTTGTTGACGACGATCGTACTCGGGCTGGTCGAGCCTGCGCGGCAATCGGGAATGCCGGCGACCTTCTTGTGGGTGGGTGCGATCCAGAACGTCGCGATTGCGGGCACGTTTCTTTACTCGCTGTACTTATTGTGGACGTATCGTTGGACTGATACCTGGCGTGCGCTGCTCATCCTGGTCGTCGCGACCGGTATCTATGCGATCTCGAACCTCATTTACATTCACGCGTTGCTCACGCACACGTATTTGCCCAGCGATCTGATCAACATCAGTTGGCTCCTGGTCTTCGGTTTGTTCGCGTGGGCGGCGAGTGAACGTGCGTGGGCAATGAACCACGCGCATGCGGCAGCTTCAGAGCGTTTGATGCTGCGTGAACGCTGGGTGGAAGCCGTCATCCCGGCGCTGCTCATCATCATCATGGTCATCGTCGCCGTGTTGAGCTCGAGCACCTTGACTGCGCGTGTGATTGGCTGGGCGGCAGCCATCTTCATCGCGTTCGCCATTATCCTCGGCGTGCGCGAGGCGCTCATTCAAAGCGATGCCCAACGATTGAATGAAGAGCTGACGCTGGCGAATCGACGGCTCAATGAAACAATCATGAGCTTGCGCGACAGTGAGATGCGCTATCGAGATCTGAATACTGTTCTCGAAAAACGCGTGGCCGAACGCACCGCTGAGCTCGAACGCGCGTATGGCGAACTCGAGGGATTCTCGTATGCAGTCGCGCACGATCTCAAAGCTCCATTGCGCGCGATGAATGGGTTCGCTCATCTTCTGCGCGATGAGCTTGGCGCCTCATTGAACGAGCGGGCCGACGCGCACCTGAGCCGCATCCGCAACGGCGCAATGAAAATGGCCGCACTGATCGATGATCTGCTTTCCTATGCGCATATCGAGCGCCGCGATATGCATGCCGCAGAGGTCAGTCTGCCCATGCTGGTCACCTCCGTGCTTGCAGAGTTCGATGATGAGATTCAGCCCTGTGGTGTGCTGGTCGACCTGCAGATCGAGCCTCTGACCCTATTCGCTGATAGCGACGGACTCGCACTGGCACTGCGTAATCTGATCGAGAACGCGCTCAAGTATTCGTGCGAGGTCGAGCAGCCTGCCATTTCGATCCGCGCTACGCGCTCCGCCGCAGGTGTGCTGTTTTCGGTCAGTGACAATGGCATTGGCTTCGACATGCAGTATCACGACCGCATCTTCAAAGTGTTCGAACGTCTGCACCGTGACGATCAGTATCCAGGGACCGGCATCGGTCTTGCGCTGGTACGCAAGGCGGTGGAGCGCATGGGCGGACGAGTGTGGGGCGAAAGCCGCGTCGGTCATGGCTCTACATTCGTGATCGAGTTGCCCAGTTCGGTCATCGTGGAAACGCCGCAGTCCCCCGGTCCCTTGTAATCGCGAACACGAGGCGCTTCGGGTGAAGCGGGTTCATTTGAGTGTGGGTAGCTGAACCTCCACCACTTTGCGCTGTTCCAGCCGGACGCTGCCGCTTAGAAACCCGGACGAGCCGATCTCCATCGCGTACATGAGCGTGCGCTCGCCGGAATCCGCCGGACCGCGCAGCGAGGTCGGCGGACCTAACAAACTAATCACTTCGAGCTCACTCATTCCTGTGCGAATCTGTTTCCAATGCTCGGCGCTAAGCCAGGCCGTGCCGGTCGGTTGTACACCGTCCTTTCTGGGTAGGCTTTCCGGAACGCGAATGCCGTCGCGAGTGGTGCGTTGTTGGAGGTCTGCAAGTTGGCGCGAGAGTTCCTGAACCTCGCGTTCCAGATTGCGCACGTCCTGTTCGAGTTTGATGACCTTGAAATCGTCCGCACTCACCGCGGTGCTCGCGAGCAATAACAATGCAAAGATCGCTATCTTCATGGGCTGGTCCAGCTTGATGTGGTATTGACCCACGTCGATTGTGTACACCCCTTGCAGTCGTGCCCGGCCAAGCAATCAGTGCGACAGCAACGCGGCCTTCACGTGTTGGCGCGCTCGCAACGTTTGGGTACGCTTCAATCGAGCGCCGACTCGCGTGGATGCGCAATCCCCTGTCGTCCGTCTCCGCCGTCACTTGTTCCAACTCGTCGCCCTTGCCCTCGGATCCACAAGAAGAGAGCGCTATGAATCAACCTGTCTCACGCGTTCGCCTCGTGACTGTCGCCAGCCTGGTGTTGGCGGCAGCAGCCTGCTCGCGTTCACCTCAACCCGCACCAGCTGCGCCTCCGCCACCAGCGCCCAAAGTTGCAATCGGCACCTGGGGCTTTGATACGGCGGGCATGGATAAGTCGGTGAAACCCGGTGACGACTTCTTTAAGTTCGCGAACGGTCAATGGGTCGCGAACGCCAAGATTCCCGAGGATCTGACTCGCTGGGGTGCGTTCACCAGGCTCGCGGTCGAAGCCGAGGAACAGGTTCAGGAAATCATCAAGACCGTTCCCGAGAATTCTCCTGCCGGCACCGCTGAGCAGAAGGTGCACGACTTCTATCATTCGTATCTCGATACCGACGCGATCGACAAAATTGGCCTGGAACCTGCGCGAGCGGGACTCAGCGATATCGCGGCGGCCAAAACCTACGGCGACATCGCGCGATTGATGGGACGTCCCGATCTGGGATTGAACACTCCTGTCAACGTCGGCGTCACGATCGATGAAAAGAATCCGGATCGATACATCGTGGTCATCAATCAGGCGGGCCTGAGCCTTCCTGATCGCGACTACTACCTCAAAGATGATGCGGCCCTCAAAACCATTCGCGACAAATACGTGGCGCATGTCGAGCGCATGCTCGCGCTCGCGAAGGAGCCAGATGCGGCGAAACAGGCGCAATCCATTCTCCAGCTTGAAACGCAGATTGCGAAACGTCACTGGCCCGCAGCCAAGCGTCGCGAGCGCGATCTCACGTACAACCTGAAAACGCGTGCACAACTCAACTCATTCGGAGGCAAGTATCCCTGGACGGAGATCCTGTCGGCCGGTGGGCTCAATGATCAGAAAGAGTTCGTAGTGGCGGAGCTCGATGCAGTCGATGCGCTTGCGAAATGGTTCACGACGGTTCCAGTCAGCAGCTGGCAAAGCTATCTCAAGTACAACTATCTGGTGACGAACTCATCGGTGCTGCCAAAGCCCATCGATGATGAAAAGTTCGATTTCTACGGCCGTACGCTGAACGGTCAGCCGCAACAGCGTGAGCGATGGAAGCGCGCAGTTCAAACGCTCGATGGCGCGCTGGGCGAGGTCGTCGGTCAGTTGTACGTGAAAAAACATTTTCCGCCCGAATCCAAGAAGCAGATGCTGGATCTGGTCGAGAACCTGCGGCGCGCGTATGGCCAGCGCATCGAGTCGCTCAGCTGGATGACACCCGAGACGAAGGCCGCTGCGAAAGAGAAGCTCGCGACGTTCCGCCCGAAGATCGGCTATCCCGACAAATGGAAAGACTATTCGAAGCTGGAGATCCGGCCTGCCGATGCGTTCGGCAACGTCGTGCGTGCTCGCGTCTTCAGCTGGGAGTTCGATGTGAATCGTCTGGGTCAACCCACCGATCGAGACGAATGGTTCCTGACTCCGCAAACCGTGAATGCGTACTACAACGACACATTCAACGAGATCGTGTTTCCCGCTGCGATTCTGCAGCCGCCGTACTTCGATCCGAATGCCGATCCGGCCGTGAACTACGGCGCCATCGGTGGCGTGATCGGACACGAGATGGGCCACGGCTTCGACGATCAGGGTTCGAAATCTGATGCGAAGGGCGTGCTTCGGACCTGGTGGAAGCGTGAAGACGAAGCCGCTTTCAAGAAGCTCGTCGATGCACTTGTTTCACAGTACGACCAGTACGAAGCGTTGCCTGGATTGAAAGTGAATGGCCGTCTGACTGCGGGCGAGAACATCGGTGATCTCGGTGGCCTGACTGTGGCGCTCGAGGCGTATCACATGTCGCTCAACGGGCAATCCCCGCCGACGATCGATGGATTCAATGGCGAACAGCGCTTCTTCCTGTCTTGGGGTCAGGCGTGGCGCGAGCTCACTCGCGATGAAGCGTTGCGCAATCAGGTGATGAGCAATCCGCACAGTCCTGCGGTGTTCCG
>JBJMWN010000281.1:0-4565 GCA_045810085.1 Povalibacter sp.
GCACGATCCTCACTCGCGGAATTATCGATCGTTCGCCTGAAGCCACTCGCCACCGCTGAGACGGTCAGCAGCACGGCGACCACTCCGGTGATTCCGATGACAATGACGAAAGAAGACCCCCATCTCTGCGGCAGGTTGCGCAGATTGAGAATAGTTACGGCAAAGGTCTGGCGCATGTCGTGAGTCAACGAACGCGCAGCGCTTCAACGATTCGCAATCGTTGAGCTTTCCAGGCGGGGATCAGCGAACTCGCGAATGCGAGCACCAGGGCAACCAACAGACCGTCCACGACAACCGGCAGCGAGATGCTTGCGAGCCCGATACTGTCTTTGAACGTTGAGAATAGGGCGGAGGCAAACCCGAGTCCCAAGACGGCAGCGATGAGGCACAGGAAAGCTGCTTCGGCGACAACGATCCCGAACACGGTCATTGACGTGAAGCCCAGCGTTTTCAGAACCGCGAATTCAGGAATGCGTTCGCGTACCGACTGAACCATGGTGTTGCCAGTCACGAAGAGCAACGCAAAGAACACAGCAGCGACGATCGCGTTGGTGAAATAGGCAATGTCACCTACCTGCCTGATCTGCGATTCCGTTTGCTCCTTTTCGTTTTGAGTGCGCGTTTCGTTCGCCGAATTTGCAAAGAGAGCGTCGATCGCTGCTGCGGTGTACGCCGAGCGAGTCGGATCGGCGATACGCACGATGATTCGGTCCACTGTGGAGATGTCGGTCGCTCGAGCCTCATCGAAATAAGAATAGTTGATCAGAGCAATCTGGGCTGTTTCCGGCTCGTCCGTGGCGTCGAACGAAGCGATGAGTTCGAACGTCCAGACAGGATTGCCATCTTTTCGCGAGATGGGCGAGGTGACGGGCACTTTGTCGCCGAGCTTGAGATGCAGTCTGCGCATCAGGGCCGGCGTCATTGCGATCGCGGTGCGCATGCCGTTGAAAACAGCAAGCTGCTGCGACTCCATCGCAAACTCGGGGCGTACGGCAAACCAATCAGCAGCATCCGTAGCCAGTGCGAAGAGTCCGTTCTTCGGATCCTGGTAGTAACCCAAGAATGCAGATCGAGCACACACGCGCGTGACACCAGGGATTTGCTTTATCTTCTCGGCTGAAGCTCGCGGCATCGGAGCGCCGCCGGGAACGCGAGGATCGGTCAGCAATCGGTCCAGGTGTTGTGCCTCTATCACGGCTCCGTAGCCGGCGTTGACTCCCTGGAGCAAACCGAACAGAAGAAACGCGACGACAGTAGAAAGCAGGGTGAGCACCGAACGCGTCGGTTTGCGGGTGAGCCCGGCGAAGATGAGAGGCAGATACTTCAACGCATCTCCGTATGATTCCGTGCGCGTCTTATACCGCGCCGCTCAGATGCAGCACAAACATCCACGAGATAACCAGGCTGGCTGCGGAATAACGGTGTGCATCTCGGGGCAATCTTTAGCAGCGTGCTCCGTGCCCGATGAGGAAGGATCCGATGGACAAGACGGTCTCACAGTGCACGCATGACTTTCCCGCTTTCGCGGCCCAGCACTCGAGAATGTTTATTGCGCAGAGTTCGGCTCCGGCATACAGGCAGACGTCACTGGAGTCACGAAATACACGAGATCGAAAGCGCTCGCGGTCGCGAGTTGGTACGCCGCGAATCCGTTCCAATGATCGTGCACCTGGTGCAACCAATTCGATACGCCAGGCGGTGAGCGTCTGAGGTCCAGCAAGTATCGGGGAATATTTACTTCGGCAAACAGCGTTTCAACCGCTGATTCAGGCGGTGGCTGCAGCGGCATCAACTTGCGCGGATGGGAAGAGCAGTATTTGATCTCTCCCTTCGACAAGAGATTAAGTATGTTTATGAAGTTGGCTCCGAAGCGATTCTTGAGATGCGCGCCCATCGGGACCATTTCGCGGACTGGACTCGGAACGCGGACTTCGTTCGAGGCGAGATGTCCGGAAGCTGCGAAGACGAGCACGCGTCCGCGCGGACCCAATCGACTGAGCACCCACTCAAGATTGTCTGCCATAACTCGGTCACGAACCTGCGTTCCATATCGTATCCAGTCGAGTCCATCTTCCAACTTCCATCCGATTGGCATGCGCCGAAACCAGGTGTCGGTTTGTCGCGCTCCGACGGCAGCTCGCTCCGCCCAGTTGAAATCTTCTTTCGAGCTTTTGGCAACGTAAGCCAGTTGCTGTCGCTCCATCAGGGAGACAAGGTCTGCAATAGCAGCCGTGAGTGTGTCTCGCTCCAACTGCTTCAATTCACCGTAACCATTGATGCCATTGAGCACGGGCAGAAACGATTCGAACCTGACTTGCATCTGTGCCGCTGATTCAGGATCAACCAACTGCAAATAGCTCAGTGTGGATTTGAGAGCAGTATCGGGCCGTCGCGCAGCATCGAAATTTCCTGGGCTCCCAGGAACGTCGATCCCGAATATTTGCACCTTGGCCGCATCTCGCGGCAAACGTGCGTTGTAGTCCCTCATCCAACGTATCAAGTCGCGATTTTGCTGGAACGTATCGAATCCATTTGAGAAGCCTTGTTTGACGACCGTTTCGAATTCACCTTTCCCTTCGGTGACATAGTCATTCAGCATTCGGCTTTCGACGATGCCGGATTCAATTGCGATGGCATCGAAGCTTGAGTGCTCGACCAGATGTTTGAACAATCGATTCCTGAAGATCAAAGGCTCGGCGGCGGCGTGCTGACCCTCGCTCAGTCCGACGATCTTCGCATCTCCAATCATCTGCTCGATGGGTGCCAGATCATTCGTCGATGCGTCGAGCTCGACATTGCTTACCGGATACAGAGAATGCCGAGCCCACGTCAAGAACGCAGTTCGTACATCTTCCGGTGCCTGTGCCTCCACTGAAGGTGCCATGCTCAGGAAAACGAGCGCACAGGCGAGACCTTTCATGTTCTTCGTTCTTTGTAGTGGGCTCATTTGGAACGGCTCTTCTACCCACGAGACTATTCGACCGATCAAAGCAAGCCGGCGGGAATCGCAGAATCATCGCGCGTCGAACTTCAAAACTAAGCGCGAGGCGAACGGCCTTCAGCTGATCACGGTTGATAGACGTGATTTGCTTCTTCGAAAACAACCGATGCATTCTCGTTGGGTATCGTGAAGGAGAATGTCGCGCCTCGGTCTGTATTGTTTCGGGCGCTGATAGAACCGCCGTGGGCCTGAATGATCTTCTGGACGATCGTAAGGCCGACCCCAAGTCCATGCGATTTGGTCGTGAAAAAGGGCGTAAACAGGCTGTCCATCATTTCAGCCGACAAGCCTCGGCCAGTGTCCTGCACGGAGACCTGGATGCCAGCTCCAGTAGCTTCGCATCTCAGTCCCAGCCGCCGTTGCGTGTCTGGCGTTTCAGCCATCGCATCGATCGCATTCATCAGCAGATTCACGAGTACCTGCTGTATGAGCACGTGGTCGCAATTCACTATGCATGGGGCGGTCGGTAGATGCGAGAACACCTCGATAGTCCGCGTCGTCACTTCGTGTGAAACGAGAGCCAGACTTTCCTCGACCGCGAGGCGTAGATCCATTGGCTTCCTTGACAACTGCTGGCCCCGAAGCATCTTGCGATACCGGTCGATGATCTGTGCCGCGCGGAGGCCGTCGGCCTGAATGTCACTCAGGATCTCTCGAATGGTTTCGGGTATCTCCACATCTGCTCTGCCCATGAGCGTCAGGGCCTCCGCGTTGCACATGATTGTGGAGACTGGCTGAGCGAGATCATGTGCGAAGGCTGTACCCAGCACGGACATCATTTCTCGGCGGCTGACATCAGCGGCGAGGCTGAGGTTCTTGTGACTTTCGATTTCCGCACGTTGCCGCGCGCGGCGCTCCAACAACAGCCAGAAAATCAGAAGTGCCTGCACCACGAGTACGCCGACAGACGTGAGAAGTGTGGTCTTATGCTTCTGCCACAGACTGGCCTCGCGGAACAGCACCACACTGCCTTGCGGTAATCGGCTTTCGGGAATTCCCCAACTTTGCAGTTCCCGCCAGTCGAACACCGCCCGACCGGGCAACTGTGGTGGTTGTCTGACATTGATCGGCGGCTCACCGTTCAAAATTCGAGCGGCCGCATGTGCTGCGCGAGGACTCAAGTCGTCGATGGACATGCGAGCGCTCCCGACGATTCCGCGGCCCAGGTAGACACTGTGTCCCGCGAAGAGTGGAGCGTTCGCCACCTCGTGAAGATCAGCGACGACACGTTCGTCCGCGTATGCCGCACCCGCTGAGTCGGCGGAAAACGAGAAATAGTAGATCACTGAATGGTCTGGAAGATTTGCTGCACGCTGCAGCAGTTGCGCAAGCGTCAAATCGTCAGACCAGACAAACGCAACCCGATCGCTGAATCGCTTGAACTCGTTCTCGAGCTCTCGATGCCAGAGCTTTCCGATGGGTCCGGATCCCATGATCACGAATATCTGACGGGTGTCTGGAAGAACTCGAAGAATATCGTCGACAACTTGCGGGAAATCATTCAGGACGGGGACGGATGCTTCGTTGTCACCGAGCGAGGCGTCGCTTAAGAGCCGCTGATCGA
>JBJMWN010000282.1:0-2511 GCA_045810085.1 Povalibacter sp.
AGAGACCTACGATGGCGAACTCAACGACATCAATGGTTTTCACGTGAAGCCGGAACATGCCTTTGCGGCATTGGACAGCGCGCACGGCGGACCGATTCCGGAGGGCAATGTCGGTGGCGGCACCGGCATGATCTGCCATGAGTTCAAATGTGGAACGGGCACGAGCTCGCGGGTCGTGCAGATCGAAAAGCGCGACTACGTGATTGGTGCGCTGGTCCAAGCCAACTACGGCATACGTCGTGAGCTTCGCATTGCCGGCGTGCCAGCGGGCAAGCATCTGCAGAATGATCTGCTTTGGAGCGAGCCGCTGAAAGACACGGGTTCCATCATCATTGTCGTCGCGACCGACGCACCGCTGCTGCCGCATCAACTGAAGCGGCTGGCGCGTCGCGCAGCACTGGGCCTCGCACGCAACGGTAGCTATTCAGGCAACGGATCGGGTGACATCTTCATCGCCTTCTCTACCGCTAACCCACAGGCCAGCCAGGTAAAGCTGAGCTCAGTGACGGCGATGGGCAACGAAGAGCTGGATGATCTATTTCTTGCGACCGTTCAGGCCGTGGAAGAAAGCATCGTCAACGCGCTCATCGCCGCAGAAACGATGACGGGTGTCAGCGGACATCGCGCAGTTGCGATCGATCACAAGGCACTCGCGCAAGTGATGAAGCAATACGGCCGGCGATGAAGTCGGTCTCTGCATGCTCTGGAGCCGTCAGCGCATCACTCGAAACAGTCTTGCGTCATGAGAATGACGACGATCGCCACGTGAAGATTTGATTCCGGAACTCAGCCGCATCCATCTCGTTAGCTTTCCGCAGATCCGGTGGAACTCGTGCAACGAGTAAGGAGTGCGACATGGCTTTTTCAGATCTTTGGCGGCGCGACCGCAAGACGCAGGAGCATCAAGGCGAACGAGGTGCCTACCAGGGCCGCCCGAACTATGGTGGCGATGACCTTGGATTCGATCGCCGTGGCTGGCGCACGGGAAGTGACTACTACGGCAACAATGACGATCGATACCGTGCGCGACAGGGCGATGATTTCGAGGGCGAGCAACACTATCGCGGCTCGGATGAGGACTGGCGTACGGGCTCGGAGCAATCAGGCGACTACAGCGATACGCGCGGAGAATCCTCTTTCAACGATCGCTGGCAAAACGCGTATGGGCCTGGCATCCCTTCGACGGGAGTGGATTACACGGGTCGTTCCGCGGACCCGGGCGAATCGGCATCGAATGATCGGAACGATGAACGCTGGTGGAACGATCGTGCCGGCTGGCCCAACGAGGATCAGCAATCGAGAAGCTTTCGCGGCAAGGGTCCTCGTGGTTACAGGCGTTCCGATGAGCGCATTCGCGAAGAAGTTCATGAATGCCTGACCGATGACCATCATGTCGACGCCAGCAACATTGAAGTGGAAGTCAGGGACGGCGAGGTGACGCTGACAGGAAACGTCGATTCACGCGATCAGAAGCGGCGCGCAGAGCGGCTGATCGAGCAACTCTCAGGCGTGGTCGACGTTCACAATCGTTTGCGTGTGAGCAGCAGTGGCTCCGACACTCCTCAGCCCTCGGTTTGACAGTTGGATCGGGCACACGTCGTGCAATCCCGGACGTGTGCCCGACAGTCAAAGCTGCGCGTCCAGATGCAACACGCGCGCAAGCCACGCCTGAAATCTTCTTCCCATGGATGCTTTCGGATCTGAGTCGAAGTGTTCCTGTCCATCGCTCCAGCGCAGCTTCCCATCCTCTAACGTCACTTCCCACGCTCTCGTTTGGGCGGTCTGACTTGCGAAGATCGTCTGCAGTTGATGAGCAAGCGTTGCGCTTCCGACCAGTACACCTTGTTCGCAGTTGAGCCAGGTCGATCGCGGATCGAGGTTGTAGCTGCCCACGAATAGCGTTTGTGCATCCGCAGTCAATGCTTTCGTGTGAAGACTCGCACCAGCAGAACCAAAAATACTCGACTTCGACTCGCTGCCGACCTGCGGCTTCAGCTCCCACACCTTGACGCTTCCCTTCACAAGATCTTTGCGATAGCGCGAATAGCCACCATGCACCGCTGCCACATCATTCGCTACCAGTGAGTTGGTCAGCACGCGAACGTCCTTACCTGACTTCGCCATATCGACGAGCAGGGTGCTGGTCGCATCGCCCGGTACGAAATAGGGAGAAATGATCGTTAGCGACGACTGAGCCGAACTTGCCATGACTTGCAGCGCAGCGCCTACCTGCACCTGTTGCTCATCGGGCTTGTTCATCGTCACCTTGAGAGGATCGTCCGCAATGAACTGAAACGAGGACGACCAGAGCATCGCCCAATCGCCGACGATGAGCCGCTGCACGGCATCATCTTCACGCAATGCCGAGGCGTATTTGCTCGTTTGCGCCTCCTTTGCACGCGCGGCCAGACGCTCGCGAAGTGCCGCAAGCGCACCGGGATTCACGCTCTTGCTGTCGAGCGTCTCGATGGGATACGCGGACGCGGAGTTCCAGTATCGATCGAAGGAAGC
>JBJMWN010000283.1:0-3800 GCA_045810085.1 Povalibacter sp.
GACACGGTGCACTCACATAAAGAGCCATCGAATTGACGGCAGGTTGTATGTAGCAAGGCAAATGCCATGGACTGGCACAACGCACGCGCGGCGCGGGATTCGATGAAATTCGTGACGCAGGTAGCACTCGGCTGTGCTTCAGTCATCTCTTCGATTGAAGAGTGCGCGTGCGCGAAGTGAACTCGGTCGCATCGTGTGCGTCGGGTCTCCGACGCGGCGCTCTCGACTCATGAGGCGGAAGAGAACATGCCGTTGCCGCTTTGCCGGACCGGCAATCGATTGCCGCTGCACGCGTGACTCGCGTCCCAGGATTTTCTTGTGCTGCTTCTCACTCTGGTGAGTTGCCGGCGCCCGTACGCTGATTTCCTGCTGATGGCACGCAGCTTGCTAACTCCTGCCCAAGACAGTTTTCTGACGGAGTTGCGCAAATGCCGGTCAATCTCGACACGTATCTTGGAGTGCACGCCGCGGCACTCAAGTTGCGTTCGCAACGCACAGAAGTGCTGGCGGCCAATCTCGCAAATGCAGATACGCCTAACTATCAGGCGCGCGATATCGATTTCAAAAGCGCATTGGCAGCCGCGACGGGGGAGAAGCCAGGCGGTGTCCATCTTGCCACCACCAGTTCGCGTCACCTCGGTGCTGCTGAAGTTAACGGCACATCACCTGCAGAACTGAAATACCGAACTCCGCTTGCACCTGCGCTGGATGGCAACACCGTGGATGCTCAGCTCGAACAGTCAGCCTTCGCAGAGAACTCGGTGCGCTATCAGGCAACCCTGACGTTCCTGAGCTCGAAGTTTCGCGGACTGATGACAGCGATCACTGGCCAATAACGGATCGAAGTAAGCACTCATGAGTAGCTTCAAAATTTTCGAAGTCGCCGGCAGCGGCATGAGCGCACAGTCGGTGCGGCTCAATGCGACGGCCAGCAATCTGGCCAATGCCGACAGCGTCAGCGGCGATCCGAACAAGGTCTACAAAGCGAAGCACCCGCTGTTCGAAGCGATTCGTGCAGGCCTCGGTTCGAACGCAGCGACCAATGGCGTATCGGTCAAAGGCATCTACGAAGATCAGGCCGCACCTTCGGCACGCTACGAGCCAGGCAATCCACTCGCGGATACGAACGGCTATGTCTACGGCCCCAACGTCAACACGGTCGAAGAGATGGTGGACATGATTTCTGCTTCGCGTTCGTACCAGAACAACGTCGAAGTCATGAATACGGCGAAAGACATGATGTTGTCGACGCTCAAGCTCGGTCAGTAATCGACATCGACACTCAATCAAGCAGGAACCTCCATGTCCACGACTGATCCCATTGCCGCACTGGCAGCCCAGACTCAAGCATCGCTCGCTTCGTCGCAGACGAAGAAGACTGCCAGCAGCCTGGGGATCGAAGATTTCCTGACGCTCATGACGACGCAGCTCAAGAACCAGGATCCGATGAAGCCGCTCGAGGGCACCGAGTTCGTATCGCAGCTCGCACAGTTCGGATCGGTCTCCGGCATTCAGAGCATGCAGAAGTCGATCGACAGCCTCGCGAATTCACTGCGCTCTACTCAGGTTCTCAACGGCACTTCTCTGGTGGGACACGATGTGCTCGCACAGTCGGACAGCTTCTCTCTGACCCAAGGCATTGGCGTGGGGGGTGAAGTTGATGTGCCAGCGGGAACTCAGTCGATGCAGATCCGCATCAAAGATTCCACCGGCGCACTGGTGCGCTCGATCGATGTGAATCCGAGTTCGGGCACGCACAGCTTCAGCTGGGACGGCACACGCTCAGATGGCAGCGCTGCTTTATCCGGTGACTACGACATCGAAGCGATCGCATCTGTCGGAGGTGCGAGCCAGTCGCAGGAAGTGTTGATGGCAGGACGCGTCTCGAGCGTGACCATCGATGCCACCGGCACGCAGCTGACCCTGAACACCGGCGCACTCGGCGCCATATCCATGAACAACGTACGTCGCGTGATGTAACGCGGCCTCAGAAACAGAACTTAAGTTAAGGAGCATCAGTCATGTCATTCGGCATCGCGCTCAGCGGACTCAACGCAGCACAGACGGATCTGAACGTCACTGCGAACAACATCGCGAACAGCGCCACTAACGGTTTCAAGCAGTCGCGTTCCGAATTCGCGGAGCTCTTTGCGGTATCGCCGCAAGGCGTGAGCCGCAACGCATACGGCAACGGCGTGAAAGTGGCTGCCGTGGCCCAGCAGTTCAGTCAGGGCAACATCAACACGACGAACAGCAGTCTGGATCTCGCGTTGAGCGGCCAGGGCTTCTTCACATTGAGCGATGGCGGCGCACGAGCTTACAGCCGCGCCGGCGCATTCCAGGTCGACAACTCGGGTTACGTGGTGAATAGCCAGAACCAGCGTCTGCAGGTGTATCCGCCTGCAACGACCGGCAACTTCAACACCAGCACCATGGGCGATCTGCGCCTGGTCACGAGCGAAAGCGCACCGCAGGCGACTTCCGAAGTGGAAACAGTCTTCAACCTGCCTGCGAACTCAACGCAGCCGGCGAGCGCTACCTTCGATCCTGCCGATCCGAACAGCTTCAACGAAGCCCGCTCGGTCACGATTTATGACTCGCTCGGTGCTGCTCACACAGCAAGTCTTTACTGGACGAAGACAGCGACACCGAATCAGTGGTCGATGAACGTTTATGTCGACGGCAATGCTGTCGGCGGCTCGCAAACCTTGCAGTACTCGAGCACGGGCGTGCTGACCACGCCGGCCAACGGTCAGATCGCACTTCCTCAGTACGACGCTGCCGCCGGCCTCGCAACGGGTGCGGCCCCGATTCAGATGACCTTCGATCTGTCGCGCAGCACGCAGTTCGGCGACGCCTTCAGCATGACCTCATCGACGCAGGACGGGTTTACGACGGGTCGGCTCATCGGCATCGATGTCGATTCCAGTGGAGTAGTGCAGGCGCGTTTCACCAACGGTCGATCGACTTCGCTTGGCCAGGTCGCCATTGCCAATTTTTCGAACCCACAGGGTTTGCAGCAGCTCGGTAACACGAACTGGTCCGAGACGAATGCGTCCGGTCAACCGCTCTTCGGTCAAGCCGGCGGCTCAGGCTTTGGTCTGGTTCAGTCAGGCGCACTCGAAGCATCAAACGTCGATATCACCGCTCAGCTCGTCAACATGATCACTGCGCAACGCAACTTCCAGGCGAACGCGCAAATGATTCAGACGGCGGATCAGGTGACGCAGACGATTATCAACATCAGATAAAGGGGCCACTGGCGACTGGCCTCTGGCTTCTGGCCAGCAGCCGATTGCCAGCAGCCGACGGCAAACACATGGACCGCTTCCTCTACATCGCAATGTCAGGCGCCAAGGAAACCTTGCGCGCACAGACCTCGAACAACCACAACCTCGCGAATGCGAGTACGACGGGTTTTCGCGCGAACCTCGATGCGTTCCAGACGCGAACCGTGGCGGGATCAGGTTATGCATCACGTGCCTACGCGACGGATGCAACCACCGGTTGGGACAAAACGCAGGGAGCGTTGCTGGCAACGGGACGCGATCTCGACGTCGGTATTCAGGGCGAAGGTTGGATTGCCGTGCAAGGTGCAGATGGTCGCGAGGCTTATACGCGTGCGGGCGATCTGCGTGTCGATCCGAGTGGGCTGCTGATGAACGGCGCGGGTCACGTCGTGCTGGGAGATTCAGGCCCCGTAAGCGTCCCTCCGAATTCTTCAATGATGATCGCGGGCGATGGAACCGTGTCGATCGTGCCCATCGGCCAGGGTCCTGAAACCACCGCGATGGTCGGAC
>JBJMWN010000284.1:0-7910 GCA_045810085.1 Povalibacter sp.
TCAGATGCGCGTGCTCGACGGCGAATGCGAACTGCGCACACGCAAAGGTCTCGATTGGACGCACAAGTTTCCGGAGATCGCAGCCGCAGCGAGCAAGCTCCCCGACTGCATCATCGATGGCGAAGTCGCCGCACTCGATGAACAGGGTTCACCGGACTTCGCCGCACTCCAAGCTGCCTTGTCCGACGGCGAAACTCAGGATCTGATCTTCTTCGCCTTTGATCTCATGTTCAGTGAGGAGGGCGATCTGCGGAAGGAGCCGCTCTCCAAACGTAAAGAGCGACTCAAAAATCTGCTGGGTGCACGTAAAGGCGCATTGATCCGCTACGTCGATCATTTCGAGACAGCGGGTGATGCGGTTCTGCAGTCAGCCTGTCGCATGCATCTCGAAGGAATCATTTCCAAGCGGCTCGATGCTCCTTATCGTTCGGGACGCAGTGGCGACTGGACCAAGTCGAAGTGTCGCGCAGGTCATGAAGTTGTCATCGGTGGATGGACGCATGAGAGCGGCCAGTTGCGATCGTTGCTGGTCGGCGTGCATCGCGGCAAGCATCTCGTGTACGTGGGGCGCGTAGGCACTGGCTTCGGTCAGAACAAGACACGCACCTTGGTGCCGCGCTTGAAAAGCCTGAAGTCCGACACGAGCCCGTTCGGCGGCGAGAATGCACCGAAGAACGCGCGCGACATTCGTTGGGTCAAACCTGAGCTCGTTGCTGAAATCGAATTCGCGGGTTGGACGGGCGGAGGCAACATCCGACAAGCAGCCTTCAAAGGCCTGCGTGGTGACAAGCCCGCCGTTGAGGTCGAAGCCGAGCAACCTGCGTCGGCTGAATCGGTGGAAGTGGCGAAACCCAAAGAATCTTCCGGCGAAACAAAGAAGGCATCGACGCCTCAGGTCCGCACTGAGAAGAGAAGCAAGAGCAAGGGCAAAAGCACCGCCATCGTGATGGGTGTATCGATTTCGAGTGCCGACAAACCTCTTTGGCCTAATGCTAACGATGACACGCCGGTGACGAAGCTCGATCTGGCGCAGTACTTCGAAACCATGGGCGAGGTCATCCTGCCGCATATCAAAGGAAGGCCCTGCTCCATCATTCGTGCGCCGGATGGCATCGATGCCGAGAAATTTTTCCAGCGTCATGCAATGCCAGGAACTTCAAATCTCCTGACGCTGATCAAAGTCACTGGCGATCACAAACCGTACCTGCAGATCGATCGAGTCGAAGCTTTGATTGCCGTCGCGCAGACGGCCGGCATCGAGCTGCATCCGTGGAATTGCCGGGAGAACGATCCGGCGATTGCTGGACGACTCGTGTTCGATCTCGATCCCGGCCCCGATCTGGATTTCGATGCCGTGATCGATGCAGCGAAAGAGTTGCGTACCCGGCTCGATGATCTTGGCCTGGTGAGTTTCTGCAAGACAACGGGCGGCAAAGGGCTGCATGTCGTGACCCCGCTCGACAGCGATGGCAAGAAAGCGATTGGTTGGCCTGAAGCAAAAGCGTTTGCGCAAGCCGTGTGTTCGCAGATGGCTCAGGACAGTCCTGATCGCTACGTGGTGAACATGGCGAAGAAGCTGCGCGGCGGAAAGATCTTTCTCGATTATTTGCGCAACGATCGCATGTCGACTGCAGTCGCACCTTATTCACCTCGCGTGCGACCCGGTGCGGCCGTATCGATGCCGATCACGTGGAGCCAGGTGAAGCATGGACTGGATCCCGCTCGTTACACCCTGCGCACGGCGCCTGCATTAATGCGCAAGAGCACAGCGTGGGAAGACTACGAAGACTCGGCACGTCCTTTGGGACCTGCAATGCGTCTGCTGTTGAACTCTGCTGAATCCAATGTGCGTTCACGCAAGCGCGGGGCCGCGAGTTCACGACGTGAAACACGACAGCCGCATGCAACCACATAGAATGCTTCACTGACCGACCCCTAAAGACGAGGTTGATCGTGAGGCGATTCTTTGCGTGCATGTTCCTGGCAGTCCTGTTCTCGAGTCATGCGAGTGCAAGCCTGGTCAACGACGTCAACGCCTTGCGCGCAAAAGGATGCCGCGAACACCCGGGCGTAAAAACGCAGCTGAAACCCAGCCGGGAACTCGACGTGGTCGCGAGTGAGTGGTCACAAGGCGGACGACTGCGTGACGCACTGACACGTGCGCAGTATCAAGCGGTCAACTCAGCCTCGATGCACATCGAAGGCGCTCCCACCAACGAGGCTCTGATGTCGGCCTTGCTCAGCAACTATTGCGAGCAGCTGACCAATCCGGCATTCACCACGATCGGCATTTCGCAAAAGAGCAAGGACGTCTACATCGTCGTCGCACAGCCGTTCGCGGCTCCCGGCGTTCGCGATGCGCAGAAGATCGCAGAACAGGTGCTTGCACTGGTCAACAAGGCGCGAGCACAGCCGCGAAAGTGCGGCTCGAAGTCTTTCATCGCCGCTCCGCCAGTCGCCCTATCAGCAGTGCTGAATCGGGCCGCATTGATTCATGCGCAGGACATGGCTCAGCACAATTTCTTCGAGCACGAAGGTTCCGATGGGAGCACTCCGGCAGATCGAGCAACACGCGTGGGCTATCAATGGCGCAACATCGCCGAAAATATCGCCGCCGGCCCGACCACTGCGGAAACTGTCGTGCAGGGATGGATCGATAGTCCTGGCCATTGCGCAAACATCATGGATCCGGCGTATGCCGAGATGGGCATCGCGTACGCGACCAACCCGAAGAGTCAGGCATGGATCTACTGGTCGCAGGAATTCGGCAGGAGCAGAAAGTGACGGAGGATCGTGCCATCCGCCACCGAAGACTTTCTTTCTAGGAGTCGAGCAAACTGCGCAGCATCCACGCGGTCTTTTCGTGGAGCTGAATGCGTTGAGTCAGAAGATCCGCACTGGCTTCATCGTTGGCTTCGTCCGCGATCGGGAATACCGAACGCGCAGTTCGCACGACCGCTTCCTGACCTTCCACCAGTTCGCGAATCATGTCTTCAGCCTTGGGCACTCCAGCGTTTTCCTTGATGGACGACAGCTTCGCGAATTCGACATAGCTGCCCGGCGCGAAGAATCCCAGCGCACGGATTCGCTCAGCGATTGAGTCCACTGCAAGTGCGAGCTCGGTGTATTGCGTCTCGAACATCAAATGAAGCGTCTGGAACATTGGGCCAGTGACGTTCCAGTGAAACTTGTGCGTCTTGAGATACAGCGTGTAGCTGTCAGCGAGTAATCGAGACAATCCTTCGGCCACTTTGGTTCGATGCGCTTCGCTGATTCCAATATCGATCTTCACGTGCGACTCCCGGTTGATGATGGCAGCACCGTACGCTGCCATCGCGAATGCACGCAACTGACCGAAACGATGGTCCCGGTAGAGACCATCAATGACAAAGCTTCAGGCAGGATCGTGACAGACGGCTTCAATGTTGTGACCGTCCGGATCCAGCACGAAGGCGCCATAGTAGTTGGCGTGATAATGAGGCCGCGGACCCGGCGCTCCGTTGTCACGACCACCGGCTGCCAAAGCCGCCTGATAGAAGGCATCCACGGCAGCACGATCAGATGCACGAAAGGCAATATGAATCCGTGGTTGATTCGGCTGGCCTTTGCCGATCCAGAAATCCGGTTTGTGTGGCACCCCGAAACCCGCGCCTTCGTAGCCGCCGGTCTGCTCGGCACTCAACACCATGAGCACCTGATATCCGAGCGGTCGCAAGGCTTCGGCATAGAACGCCTTGCTCTTCGCGAAGTCGCTGACCAATACGCCGGTGTGATCGATCATGAGAGTCTCTCCTTGGCTTGAAATCCACTCGGGTTGAGATCGAAATATAAACGCGAAGCATGACATCCCGTGTCACTACTCACCTCACGTGTGCGGATCGCGGCTGCAGGTGTGCTCTGTGCTCTGCGTTCGATGTCAGACGTTGCGGATCAGCCGTCCATCACAGATCGGGCACGGGGCTGCTCTACAATGCGGCGTCATGGAAGATGTCAACGACAACACTGAGACGCCCCGCCGACGCTTTCGCAAACGCTGGGTCGTATGGGGTTTCATGGCCCTGTGGGCCAGCGTTGGCGTATGGCAAACCACGAAACCCATGCCCGCAGGAACGCACGTTCATGCCGATCCTGTGGCAGTCGATGCAAGTGAGGTGCAATTCCTGACCGATCTGACCTTCAACGATCCGCAGGGCCACCTGGTTTACGAACAACATATCTACGATGAAGTGTTCCGGATCATCGACGGCGCCGAATCTTTCATCGTTGCTGATTTCTTCCTGTTCAACGACTTCATGGGCGCGGCCGATGCACCTCATCGGCAGCTGAGCCGCGAACTGGCGACGAAGCTGATCGAACGCCACACAGCGAAGCCGGGACTGACGATCCTGCTGATCACGGATCCCATCAATACCGTGTACGGCGGCGCCGATTCCGCAGTTCTGCAGGACTTGCGTAAGGCCGGCGTGAATGTTGTGGTCACGGATCTCAAGAAGATGCGCGACTCCAATCCACTCTATTCGTCGTTGTGGCGCATGTTCGGTCAGTGGGTGAGCCCGTCCAGTGCTGAAGGAACATTACCCAATCCATTTGACACCGAACCGGCCAAGGTCAGTCTGGGTAGCTGGCTGTCGTTACTCAACTTCAAAGCCAATCATCGCAAGCTCATCGTGGCCGATCGCGAAGATGGTGAACTGGTCGGCCTGGTGACCTCGGCGAATCCGCACGATGCGAGCAGCGCACATTCGAACGTGGCGCTCCGATTCATGGGCGAGCCCGCTTTGAAGATCGTCGAAAGTGAATTGGGCATCGCGCGGTTTTCTGGATGGCAGGGGCATGTGCTTGCTTCGTCTTCGGAGACGGCGCCTGCCGATCCGAACAATGCCGTGAAGCTTTCGTTTCTGACCGAAGAGGCCATCCGCGATCATCTGATTCAGGCGATGGACACCACTCGCAATGGCGATTCGATCCGCATTGCGACCTTCTATCTTGCAGATCGGAAAGTGGTGGGCTCGTTGCTCGAGGCGGCGAAACGCAATGTCAGCGTGCAGCTGGTGCTCGATCCCAATCGCGATGCATTCGGTCGGCAGAAGGACGGCGTACCGAATCGGCCTGTCGCGAATGAGCTGGTCACGCAGAGCGGCGAGCGCATTCAAGTTCGCTGGTATCGAACGCACGGCGAGCAGTTCCACACCAAGCTCGCGATGATCACCCACGGCGATCAGCTCATCGCATCACTCGGATCGTCGAATCTGACCCGCCGCAATCTGGGCGACTACAACCTGGAGGCGAATGTTGCCGTCGAAGTGAATGTGAAATCGCCGCTCGCCATGCAGATGCGGAGCTACTTCGATCGCATCTGGAATAATCAAGGTCCGCCCGGAACCGAATACACCGCGAGCTACGGCGTCTATCGTGATAGCGATAACAGCCGCTACTGGCGCTATCGGATCATGGAAGCGACGGGACTCAGCACGTTCTGAATTTCGGCTCTCAGCTCGCCCGAGAACTCGGGTCGGCTTCTTGCATGTATACAGCTAGGGCACAATAGCCGGCCGCAAACCCGGAGCTCCTCGCTGTGAACGCCGCTGCCAAGCCGATTACTCAAAACGCAGACATCCGTTACCTGGGCAAGTTGCTCGGTGACGTCATACGTGCTTATGGCGGTCAGGAGCTCTTTCAGCGCATCGAGTACATCCGTGCGAGTTCCGTCGATCGCTATCGTGGCATCGCCGATTCCTCGGCACTCGCTCGCGGCCTTGAAGCACTCAGTCTCGACGACACGCTCTCATTCGTTCGTGGCTTCATGTTGTTCTCGATGCTGGCCAATCTCGCGGAAGATCGTGGCGGTCGTCTCAACGAATCGGGTAGCAACGTCGAGGCCGCACTCAAGCGTCTGAGTGAGGAAGGCATCAGCACCGAAGCGGCTGTCGCGCTACTCGATCAGGCCCTGATCGTCCCCGTGCTGACAGCACACCCGACCGAAGTCATGCGCAAGAGCATGATCGATCATCGCAACCGCATTGCCGAGCTCATGCGCCACCGCGATCTGGGACGCAGCGAATCGCCTGAGGGCGATGCCATCGAGGAAGCGATCCTGCGGCAAATTGCCCTGCTCTGGCAGACGCGTCCGCTACGGCGTGAACGGTTGTACGTCGCGGATGAAGTCGAGATTGCTCTCGCCTATCTGCGCGACATCTTCCTTCCTGTGTTGCCTGCGCTCTATGCGCGATGGGAACGACTGCTAGGTGATCGTCCCAAGAGCTTTTTGCGCCTGGGCAGCTGGATCGGTGGCGATCGGGACGGAAATCCAAACGTCACCGCGGATTCACTGCGGCTCGCGCTCGGTCGCGCTTCGCAGTCGGTCCTGGAAAATTATCTCGCTCATCTGCACGCGCTGGGTTCGGAGCTGTCTCTTTCGACGGATCTCACATCGGCCACGGAGGCGGTCGTGAGACTTGCGGAGCACAGCGGCGACCACAATCCAGGTCGCGCCGATGAGCCGTATCGCCGCGCCGTGATCGGGATCTATGCGCGCCTGGCTGCCACCTACTCTCAGCTGATCGGCCATGCGCCTCCTCGACCTGCCTCAACCACAGGTGAGCCTTATCCCAATGCCGAGGCATTCCGCGCCGATCTGGTCGAGGTGGCTGTGTCTTTGCGCGAAGGTGGTGCAGGTTTGCTTGCGACCGGCGGCGCGCTGGGTCGCTTGATTCGAGCCGTCGAAACTTTCGGCTTTCATCTTGCGACGCTCGACCTGAGACAGAACTCGGACGTGCATGCGCGCGTCGTCGCCGAACTGCTGAAAGTGGCGGGCGTGGAGCAAGACTATCTCGCACTCGATGAAGCTGCCCGCGTGAAAGTATTGCGGGACGAATTATCGAGCGAGCGTTTGCTCGCAAGCCCGTTCGCGAATTACGCCGAAGAAACGCACAAGGAACTCTCGATCGTTCGGGCCGCTGCCAAGGCGCACGAGATGTACGGTTCGACCTGCATCACCACCTACATCATCTCCAAGTGCGAGAGCGTGTCCGACATGCTCGAGGTGAACATTCTGTTGAAGGAAGCGGGTCTTTATCGACCGAACTATCCTGCCGCCGCAGCGGTGATGGTGGTCCCGTTGTTCGAAACGATCGGCGATCTCGAGCGCTCCGCTCACATCATGCGGTCCTGGTTTTCGCTTCCCGAAGTTCGGCAATCCGCAGATCGTCGCGGTTATCAAGAAGTGATGGTCGGCTACTCCGATTCGAACAAGGACGGCGGATATCTGACTTCAGTGTGGAGCTTGAATCACGCGACGCGTGAACTCGCTTCTGTCTTCAAAGAGACGGGCACTGCGATGCAGATCTTCCACGGTCGTGGTGGCGCGGTCGGACGTGGCGGCGGCTCTTCGTTCGATGCGATTCGCGCACAGCCCAGCGGTACCGTGCAAGGACGCATTCGTATCACCGAACAGGGCGAAGTCATCGCAGCGAAATACGGCACACGCGAAGGCGCGGCGCTGAATCTCGAATCCATTGCGTCAGCGACATTGCTCGCATCGTTGGAACCGGCAGCGGCGTCCGCACAGGAATCAGCGCGATTCGCGCAGGCGATGGAAACGATTTCGCGCGAGGCGTTCAAGGCGTATCGCGGGTTGGTGTACGAGACGGAAGGTTTCCGCACATTCTTCCGCCAGATGACGCCACTGCTGGAAATCGCGGAACTCAAGATCGGCTCGCGTCCGGCGTCGAGAACGAAATCCGATCGCATCGAAGATCTTCGCGCCATTCCCTGGGTGTTCAGTTGGGCGCAGGCGCGAGTGATGCTTCCGGGCTGGTACGGCGTAGGTCATGCGCTGCATTCATTCAAGGACCAGTCGCTGCTGCGTGAGATGGCACAGGCTTGGCCGTTCTTCAGAGCGACTCTCGATA
>JBJMWN010000285.1:0-10811 GCA_045810085.1 Povalibacter sp.
GCAGCCGGTTGCGCCTAGTGCAAATCCCGCAGAGCCCGGCAGCTCGAGCGCGCTCGCGCCATCGATCGATGATCGGATGTAGCGCAACGTCGCGAGCGCATGCGAATCCAGGCGGATTGTTTTGCCCTGATCCATAACCGACTCCAGTCCTTCTGTGTGGGCGAAAGTACGCTCAGGGCCTGAGATCGGTCAAGTACTTTGCATGGCAAAGTGTGGCTGGTCGCCGATGGAATATGACGATATCGGGCAGCGGTTTGCGCTCCCCTGAGTATTAAAAGATTTCGAAAAGACCCGCGGCACCCATGCCGCCGCCGATGCACATCGTGACGACGCCGTACTTCACTCCACGCCGCTTTCCTTCGATGAGCAGGTGTCCTGTCATGCGTGCGCCCGACATTCCATAGGGATGTCCGATCGAGATTGCCCCGCCCGACACGTTCAGGCGATCGTTCGGAATGCCAAGCTTGTCGCGGATGTAGAGCGTTTGACTGGCGAATGCTTCGTTCAATTCCCACAGTCCGATGTCGTCCATCTTCAGGCCGTGCAGTTGCAGCAGCTTGGGAATGGCGAAGACCGGGCCGATGCCCATTTCGTCCGGATCACAGCCGGCGACCGTCATGCCGCGATAGGCGGCGAGCGGAGTCAGTCCGCGCTTCTGCGCTTCCTTCGCTTCCATCAACACCAGCGCTGCCGCACCGTCCGAAAGTTGCGAAGCGTTGCCTGCGGTGATGAAGCGACCCTGTTTGATTCGCTGACCATCCTTGAACACAGGTTGCAGTGCTTTCAAATCCTCAAGCTTCGTCTGAGGACGATTGCCTTCATCCAGCTTCAGCGTGATCTCCTTTTCCGACGTCGCGCCTGTTTGCTTGTCGACGACAGTCATCATCGACGTCAACGGTGCGATCTCCTTCTCGTATCGACCTTCCGCCTGTGCCTGCGCAGTGCGCTGCTGCGACTGCAACGCGTATTCATCCTGCGCGTCACGACTCACGCCATAGCGCTCGGCCACGATCTCGGCTGTTTCGATCATGGTCATGTAGATCTGCGGCAGGTTCTTCACGAGCCAGGGATCGGCGCCGCGAAAGCGATTCATCTTCTCGTTCTGCACGAGTGAGATCGACTCGACGCCGCCAGCCACTGCAACCTGCATTCCATCCGTGATGATCTGTTTGGCCGCGGTCGCGATCGCCATCAAGCCCGACGAACACTGGCGATCAAGGCTCATGCCGGGCACCGTCACCGGAAGTCCGGCGCGCAGCAATGCTTGGCGTGCAACGTTGCCGCCGGTTGAGCCTTGCTGAAGTGCACAACCCAGAAGCACGTCCTCCACGTGGGCGGGATCCACGTTTGCACGTTTCACCGCGTGCGCAATCGCATGCGCGGCGAGTTCTTGACCTTGCGTGTTGTTGAACGCACCTCGATACGCTTTGCCGATGGGTGTGCGGGCGGTGGAGACGATGACTGCTTCGCGCATGTTCAATCCTCGAATCAGAGTACGAGAGGTCTACTTCAGGTCCTGGAAACGCTTGCCGTCAGCGGCGAGTTTTTCCAGCAGCGGTGAGATGCTGAAATTCTTTCCCATGCGGGAACCATATTCCTTCAGCTTGGAAACGATGGTCGGCAGGCCCACGGTGTCTGCGTAGAACATCGGACCACCGCGATACGCTGGCCAGCCATAGCCATTGATCCAGACGATATCGATGTCAGAAGGTCTGATCGCAATGCCTTCTTCCAGAATCTTTGCGCCCTCGTTGATTTGCGCATACACGCAGCGTTCGAGGATTTCGCTCGAAGTGATCGTCCGCTGCGGCTGACCCGATCGCGATGCGAAGTCCCGCACGATCTGTTCAGTGACCGGCGAAGGCTTGGCATTACGCTGTTCGTCATAGTCATAGAAACCCGCGCCGGTTTTCTGCCCGCGACGGTTCCGTTCACACAGCACTTCGCGCACTGTCGAGCTCGATGTCTTCTCTTTATCCCAACCGATGTCCAGCCCAGCAAGATCCGCCATCGCGAACGGTCCCATTGGCAGACCAAAGTCATAGATGACCTGATCGATTTCCCACGGCATCGCACCTTCGAGCAACATCGCATTTGCTTGATCCTGCCGCGCATACAGAATGCGATTGCCGACAAAGCCAGGACACACACCGACCAGTGCGGCAACTTTCCCGATCCTCTTCGCCAGTTGCATCGCGGTTGCGATCACGGATTTAGAGGTCTTCTTCGCCCGCACCACTTCCAGCAGACGCATCACGTTCGCGGGCGAGAAGAAGTGAAGTCCGATGACGAACTCGGGTCGCTTCGTGACAGCCGCGATCTCGTTGATGTCGAGACCCGAAGTATTGGTCGCGAGAATGGTGCCTTGCTTCGCGATCGCATCGAGCTTCGTGAAGACTTCCTTCTTCACTCGCATGTCCTCGAACACCGCTTCGATGATGAGGTCGCAATCGGCGAGCGCACTCATGTCGAGTGAGCCCTGCAGCAGGCTCATGCGCTTCTCGACGTCTTCCATGCTGAAGCGACCGCTCTTCGCGCTGCGTTCGTAGTTCTTGCGAATGACGCCGAGACCTCGCTCCAGTGCATCCTGCTTCGTCTCCACGATGGTCACGGGAATGCCGATGTTCGCGAAGTTCATTGAAATGCCGCCGCCCATCGTGCCTGCGCCGATCACGCCGACCTTCTTCACCGCAATGATCGGTGTGTCTTCGGGCACATCAGGAATCTTCCACACCTGACGCTCAGCGAAGAACACGTAGCGCTGTGCAGCGGATTGTTCACCTTTCATCAGCTCGATGAAAAGCTGCTGTTCGAGCTTCATGCCTTCATCGAACGGCAGGTTCACAGCGGCTTCAACCGCGCGAATGCAGTATTCGGGCGCGAGATAGCCTCGCAGCTTGCGTGCATTCGCCTTGCGAATGGCATCGAAGATCTCAGGATGACTTCTGGCAGCGAGGACTTTGTCGTCGAGATCGCGCACGCGCCGCAACGGGCGCTTCTCATCGAGAACCTTGCGCGCAAATGCAATGGCACCGGCTTTGAGATTGCCTTCCGCGACGAGTTCGTCGATCAATCCGCCAGCGGCAGCGGTTTTCGCATCGATGTGTTTGCCCGAGGTGATCATCTCGAGTGCGGCTTCGGGACCTACGAGGCGAGGCAGACGTTGCGTGCCGCCTGCGCCGGGAATCAAACCCAGATGCACTTCGGGCAATCCACATTTGGCCGATGGCACCGCTACCCGGTAGTGACAGCACAGCGCGACTTCCAATCCTCCGCCTAGCGCGGTGCCGTGAATCGCAGCGATCACTGGCTTCGTAGAGCTTTCGATGGAAGCTTCTATGTCGAGCAAGCTGGGTGACTGTGGTGGCTTGCCGAACTCCGTGATGTCCGCGCCAGCGATGAACGTTTTGCCTTCGCAGATCAATACAATCGCTTTCACGCTGACATCAGCGATCGCCTGCTTCATACCGTCCACGACTGCAGCGCGCACCTGCTGCGACAGTGCATTCACCGGCGGTGAATTGATGGAGAGAACAGCGATGTCGCCTTCGAGTGTGAGATCGGCCACAGCATTGATCGACGCCATAGATGAGTCCCCTTTCACTATGATCGGCACGAAGCGAGTCCCGTGTTCACTGCTGGATTGCGAGTGGGCAGGATCGAAGGGGCGGCATTATAGGCGCGCGATTATGCAGTCGGCATCGAGATCAGCCGTCGTTCCGCAGCGCAGATGCGCAGAGCTACAAACAGCTGGACTGTCGGACAGCCTCGCTGCAAATGCGGTCAGCGTTTAGTGCGCTTGGCCGCAGGCTTCTTCGCAGCGTTCTTCTTCTTGAGGGATTTCGCGAGGGCCTGCGTTGAAGCGATGATGTGCGCTTGGCGGGCCCACGTCTTCAGCGCATCTGAATCTTCCAGGACGTCTTCCGGCACCTGGTAGTAATTCACTGAAACCATGTCAGCCGTCGGCTGTAACGGCTTGCAGCCGCGCGCCACGTACTGGTGACGGTTGCTGTCGTCCACCTTCAGATAGAGAACATCGTCGTCGATGAGCCCGACGAAAAGATCGTCCCAGTACAGACCGATGCCGCCGAACATACGACGAGTGTTCAGCTTCGCAAAGGGAGCGAACTGATCGACCACATAGGCGAGGTAGTCGGAAGAGACGGTCATTGGGCCCACGAGCAACGCGATGCAATGGTCGGGACTCTAGCGCGAAACTATTTGCGTGGGACAGCGTGCGGCGTTACGGCCCTGTGCTTTTGATGTAGGTGGCGAGCTGATCCGGATCGAAGACATGGCCATCGAAAAATCCATCCGGGCCGTACTCGAGCTCACCCATCGATGAGGCGATAGCACGCAGCTGCGGATCGGCGCCTTCAATCTTGAGATCGTTCTTTGGCAGATCGACTCTGAGAGTGGCTAATGCGCTGCGATACAAGTCGGGACGATAGGTGCCGAGGACTGCAGCGAGATGCGAGGGCGAAAACTCGACCTGCCGCCATCGTGCCATTTGCGAGTAGAACCACAGCGCGTGGCTGATCCACGGAAATGTGGCCGCCTGACGCCGCGGCACATAGAAATTCTCGATGCGATGAGGGCTGCCGCCGGGCGTCAGGGTGAGATTCCCAGAAAGACCTCGCAACAACAGTTCGGCAGGAGCCCCGGTGTATTTAGGATCGGCGAGCAAATGAGCGAGCTCTCCGTGATTCTGCGGTTCGTCGCACCAGGCAGCGCCGCGATAGACAGCTCGAATCAGCGAGGCCACTTGTTCTGGTGAGCGCTGCGCCCATTCCTGGCGAAGCCCGAGCACCTTCTCCGGACTCAAGCGCCAGATCCGGTTTGTGGTGGTCACGATAGTGCCTGCACCCACCGACACTGCCAGGCTGTTCCAGGGTTCGCCGACACAGAAGCCATCGATCTGTCCTTCACGCAACGCATCGACCAACAACGGCGGTGGCAACACGACCAGCCGAACATCGTGCTCGGGATGAATGGCCGCAGCAGCGAGCCAGTAACGCAGCTCATAGTTGTGGCCTGAAAACGGATACACCAT
This sequence comes from Povalibacter sp., assembly GCA_045810085.1. Taxonomy (GTDB): domain Bacteria; phylum Pseudomonadota; class Gammaproteobacteria; order Steroidobacterales; family Steroidobacteraceae; genus Steroidobacter. Next base: position 5,054 of record JBJMWN010000285.1, read on the forward strand.
GGCGAAGGTGAGCGGAGCGGAGCCCAGGCGTTTCGTGACCACTCGCTTGAGTGCGTCGCCCTGCACGGCGGGGTCAGCGCCTTCGCTCGCTCCCTGTTCCGTCATTTGCTTCCACAGGGATTGCGACACCGTGATCGCATTGCCACCCAGTCCCAGCGAGAGGGGAGCGACCATCGGCACTTGCAAATGGCCGATCCCAAGCGTGGATGCGAGTGCCATTGGCGCGAGCATGTGTGCGGCATCGAAATGCCCGACGACAACGCGATCGCGAATGTTCGCCCACGAGGTCTCGCGCACCAATGCGAGATCGATGCCTTCATCGCGCGCAAAACCCTTTTCCGCGGCGACGACCAGCGGTGCGCAGTCGAGCAGGGGAATGAATCCAACAACTGCAACGTCGGACGCGGTCATTTGAGTAGCCTTGCTGCAGTGACGACACTTTGCGCAACTTCGCTGATGCGCCGGTTCTCGTTCATCGCCGCTTTGCGAAGCAATGCATAAGCCGCTTCCTCGGACATGCGCCGTTCCTTCATCAGGATGCCTTTTGCGCGTTCGATGATTTTGCGTTCGTCCAGCGCGCTCTTTGCTCGATCCAGCTCCTCGCGCAGCTTGCTGAAGGCATTGAAGCGGCTCACCGCCATATCCAGGACAGCCTTCACACGTTCCTTCTTCAATCCGTCCACGACGTAAGCACCCACGCCTGCGTCGACTGCTGCTGCAATCATCTCGGTGTCAGATCGATCGACGAACATGGCAATGGGTCGACTCACGCTGCGCGAGACCTGGAACATCTGTTCGAGGACATCGCGGTTCGGATTCTCAAGATCGATGAAGATGACATCCGGATCGAGGTCGACGATACGGCGCATCAGATTCTGCATGTCGCGAGCAACGGTGACCTTCGTATAGCCCGCTTCTCGCAATCCATCCTCGAGAATGGAAGCGCGGGTCACATTCTGATCGACGATCAGAATGTGGATGGACGGTTCATGATTGGATTTCTCGTCGGGCATCGAATCGAGCGGGTGCAACTGATATGCCACCGAACACTTGGTGGTTGCCGCTTACGGCGGTGCGCGAGATTACTGCATTCGGGTCGCAGATATATTGCCTCATCGCCGTCGGGGCTGAAGTCCGAGAAGACGTTTCGATGCGCGCGAGATTTCGCGCGATGAAAGCATCTCGTATTCACCTGCGTCACGTGCGCTGGCTGCACGATCTTCGTGCGGAGCGTGCTGCGCTTGCTCCTTTCCTGATCACTTCCTTCCTTGTGATTGCACATCCGATGGCTCAATCGCCGGGAAAAGCGCGGTCGCAAGTTCATGGCATAGCAGTTGCAATGGCAGAGCCCACACGGATGACGCGTTCGATGCGCATCCACTGAATGAGCAGGCCCAACAGCGGGCTTGCTGGGCAACGCCGCCGACCAGAGCACACCACGCCAGTGCTCGAGGTCGGTGGCGTTTTTTTTTGCGCTTGAGAAACGAGAAAGGGAGCGGGCAGTCATGGTGAGCGCGTTTGTGCGAATGATGCTGGTACTGAGCGTCGTGATTACTGGATCCGCTTCGGCTGCGGGACTCAAGTTGGAGAAGGAGCAGCTCAAGCTGGGCTTCATCAAGCTCACCGATATGGCGCCGCTCGCGATCGCTTACGAAAAAGGCTTCTTCGAAGACGAAGGGCTTTACGTGACGCTCGAGCCACAGGCGAACTGGAAGGTATTGCTCGATCGTGTGATCACCGGCGAGCTCGATGGTGCTCACATGCTTGCAGGTCAGCCGCTCGGTGCGACGATCGGCTTCGGCACCAAGGCCGATATCGTCACTGCGTTCAGCATGGATCTGAACGGCAATGCGATCACGATTTCCAACGATGTCTGGAATGCGATCAAGAGCGGCTTGCCGGCAGATGCGCAAGGAAAACCTCAGCATCCGATCAAGGCGGATGTGCTCAAGCCTGTCATCGCCAAAGCGAAAGCGGATGGGAAACCATTTCGGATGGCGATGGTGTTTCCTGTCTCGACGCACAACTACGAGCTGCGTTACTGGCTCGCCTCTGGCGGCATTCATCCTGGCTTCTATTCACCGAGCGATGTGAGCGGTCAGATCCGTGCGGATGTTCTTCTCTCCGTCACGCCGCCACCGCAGATGCCGGCAACGCTCGAAGCAGGAACGATCAATGGTTACTGCGTCGGCGAGCCCTGGAATCAGCAGGCGATCTTCAAGAACGTCGGTGTGCCTGTCGTCACTGATCTCGAGATCTGGAAGAACAATCCGGAGAAAGTATTCGGTGTGACCAAAACGTGGGCGGAAAAGAATCCGAACACACATCTCGCATTGGTCAAAGCGCTGATTCGTGCGGGCATGTGGCTCGATGAGAATAACGGTGCGAACCGCAAAGAAGCCGCACAGATCCTGGCGCGTTCCGAGTATGTCGGCGCCGACTACCGCGTCATCGCAAACAGCATGACCGGCACTTTCGAATACGGTCGCGGCGACAAGCGTTCGCTTCCAGACTTCAACGTGTTCTTCCGCAACTACGCAACGTATCCGTATTACAGCGACGCCGTGTGGTACCTCACGCAGATGCGGCGTTGGGGTCAGATTCCTGATTCGAAATCCGATCAGTGGTACGCCGAGGTGGCGAAGAACGTCTACCGGCCGGAGGTTTATCTGAAGGCCGCGCAGCTCCTTGTCGATGAGAAGAAGGCTCGCAAGGAAGACTTTCCTTTCGGCGCCGATGGCTATCGCGCACCGACGAAGGAATTCATCGATGCCATCGAGTACGACGGACGCAAGCCGAATGAGTATCTCGCGAAGTTCTCGATCGGACTTCATGGCGACCAGAAGGTCGAGAACGGCGGCGTGGTCGGGAAATAAGTTCGGATCCACGAGGAAGAGGAATCGCAGTGAGCGCAGTCACCAAGCCAGCGTCAAAGGCAGCAGCGGATCGAAGCGATCTCGCACAGATCCAACCAGGTCCGGCGGCGAATGCGCCGAGTGTTCGCAAGGCCATCTCACTCGATCGGCTCTACGGCGTACTCGCAACCGTCGGCTTGGGATTCGTCAAACCCATTGTGCAGTTGTGTCGAGGTGAAAATCCCAAAGCGCAGCTTCGCGAACTGTGGCATCTGATCGGCGTACCACTTCTCGCCATTGCGATTTTCCTGTTCGCGTGGAGTCAGGTCTCCAGCAAGATCGAAACCAGTCTGGGAAGAATTCCCGGACCGCTCGCGGTTCTCGATCAGACGCACGCGTTATGGGCCGATCACAAGGCCGAACGCGCGAAAGCCGATGCCTTCTACGAGAGACAGGCGAAGCGCAATGCGGAGAAGCGTGCGGCGGATCCGAGCGCTGAGATCGTCATTCGCAAGTACACGGGCAAGCCGACGTACATCGATCAGATCTTCACGAGTCTTCGCACCGTGTTCATGGGCTTTGCCCTTGCGACTCTTATTGCAGTACCACTCGGCATCGTTTGCGGACTGAGCACCACGATGAATGCCGCGTTGAATCCGCTGATTCAAGTGTTCAAGCCAGTGTCGCCACTCGCCTGGTTGCCGATCGTCACGATCGTCGTGAGCGCGGTGTACGTCTCGGCAGATCCGATGTTCGAGAAATCGTTTCTGATCTCTGCGATTACAGTGACGCTGTGTTCGCTCTGGCCGACGATCATCAATACAGCGCTCGGGGTCGCATCGATCGATAAAGATCTACTCAACGTCGCGAAGGTTTTGCGACTGCCGTGGACGACGAAGCTGTTCAAGCTGGTGATGCCTTCCTCGTTGCCGCTGATATTCACGGGCATGCGTCTATCGCTCGGCGTCGGTTGGATGGTGCTCATTGCCTCCGAGATGCTTGCGCAAAATCCTGGCCTTGGAAAATTGGTCTGGGATGAATTTCAGAACGGCAGCTCCGACTCGCTCGCGCGACTCATGGTCGCGGTGTTCACCATCGGCCTGATCGGCTTTGTGCTCGATCGCATCATGCTTGCGTTTCAGAGCGCAACGAGTTTTGGAACGAAGAGATAGAGCCGCAAAAATGCGCATACGGCACACATCGGAATGCTCCTCTTTCGGCAGTTCGTTATCTGATTTTTGCGCCTTCTGCGTACTCGGACTCCTATGAAATTTCTCGAACTCAAGAACGTCAGCAAGGGATACCCGGGTGCCGGTGGTACGCGTACCGAGGTGCTCAGCGATGTGAACCTGACGATCGATGAAGGTGAATTCGTTGCGATCGTCGGTTTCTCGGGCAGCGGCAAGACGACGTTGATCTCGACCATTGCCGGACTCACAGCTCCAGACAGCGGCCAGATCTTGCTGAAAGGCGTGCCCGTCACGGAGGCGGGTCCGGATCGCGGCGTGGTTTTTCAGAGCTATTCGTTGATGCCGTGGCTCAGTGTGTACGGCAATGTAGCGCTTGCTGTTGACGCGGTGTCTCCGAAGTCCTCAGCGAAGGAGCGACGAGCCCAGACGCTGAAATACGTCGAGATGGTTGGCTTGAGTCATGCTGTTGATCGTAAGCCGGCAGAACTGTCGGGCGGAATGCGTCAACGAGTTGCGGTCGCTCGCGCGCTGGCGATGAATCCGGAGATTCTTCTGCTCGATGAGCCGTTATCCGCACTGGATGCGCTCACGCGAGCCAAGCTGCAGGACGAGATCGAGTCGATCTGGCGTCAGCAGCGCAAGACAGTGATTCTCGTGACCAATGACGTCGACGAAGCTCTGTTGCTTGCTGATCGCATCATTCCGCTCAAGCCCGGACCTCGCGCGACGCTGGGTCGGGAATTCAAAGTCGATTTTGCACGGCCACGCGAGCGCACCACGCTCAACCACAGCGAGGCTTATCAGAAGGTGCGAGCGGAAATCACGCAGTACCTTCTCGACATCGGTGCGCAACAGACGAATGGACAAGGCAAGAGCATCAGCCTGCCGGACGTGGTGCCGATCACTGCATCCAAAGCAAGTCGCAATGCAGTGCAGGCGAAGCCCGCCGAGAACGCTGAGAAGTTCGTGGAATTCTTCGAGGTGAGCAAGATTTACCCGACTCTGAAGGGACCGCTGACCGTCGTCGATCGCTTCAGTCTGGATATCCGCAAAGGCGAATTCGTTTCGCTCATCGGTCATTCGGGATGCGGCAAGTCGACGGTGCTGTCGATGATTGCGGGGCTGAACGAGATAAGCAGTGGCGGCATCGTGCTCGACGGTCGCGAGATCAACGGTGCAGGACCGGATCGTGGCGTGGTCTTTCAGGCACCCAGCTTGTTGCCGTGGCTGACTGCGCGCCAAAACGTCGCGCTCGGCGTTGAGCAGGTGTACTCACATGCGGCCGCGAGCGAGCGTCGCGACATCGTCGACTATTACCTGACGAGAGTCGGACTGTCAGATGCGCTCGACAAACGCGCAGGCGAGCTCTCCAACGGAATGAAGCAACGCGTCGGTCTCGCACGTGCTTTCGCGCTCGCGCCCAAGCTTCTATTGCTCGACGAACCCTTCGGCATGCTCGATGCGCTCACGCGCTGGGATCTTCAGGAAGTGCTGATGGAAGTGTGGCGGCGAAATCGAGTGACAGCGATCTGTGTAACGCACGATGTCGACGAGGCCATCCTGCTTGCCGATCGCGTCGTGATGATGACCAACGGTCCGCATGCGCGCGTCGGTCGCATCATGCATGTGGATCTGCCGCGCCCACGTACCCGCAAAGCGCTGCTCGAGCATCCGCGCTACTACCAGTATCGCGAGGAGTTGCTGCGATTTCTC
>JBJMWN010000286.1:0-4643 GCA_045810085.1 Povalibacter sp.
GTGGTGGCGCGCACCGCCTCGCGCCGCAAGTTCTTTTCCGCAAACGCCGTGAATACGTCCGTGTAGGCTCGCACAAAAACATCCATGTTTTTGAGCGTTGCGAAAAGAACTTCCGACGCAAGTCGGTGGGTCAGTGGCGGACTCGACGCCCGTGCCTGCTTAAGTTCGATTTTGAGATGGGTTCTAGCAGACTCTCTTAGGAGTTCGGTTTGCCGAGTATCGCGTCGAGCTGCTGCACCAGTGGCACCTGATAGAGCGGTCGCGCCTTTGCATAGATCTGTTGCGCCCGCTGTTTGCCCTGTGGTGTTTTCAGCAGGTCTGCGTACAGATCCTTGACCAGCTTGCGCCGACCGATGCTGCTCAGATATTGCTCGAGCCGCGGCCCGGCGGGCGCGTAGCCCGCGCGAATCGCATCCTTCAGCCAGGCATGTGCGATTTCATTGTTCGTGGACGCAGTGAGCTTGAATGCGGCATCCAGTTCACCCATTCGCGCGACGCTGATATCGGCAGGCATATTCTCCAGAAAATGCAGCCATTCGTGCGTCGTCCAGCGCGATGTGTCGAGCTGAGCCGCTTTGCGCTGGCCGCTCAGCCAGGCCTGTCGTTGCTGATCGACCCGGCTGAACGCATCCGAATGTGGCACCACAGCGGTCGCCGGAATTCCCGGTTGGTCCATCCACACGCGTACATCAGCCATCGTGAGTGTTACACCGGGCTTGGTGAGCACGTGCGCATTCAGGTACTCAATAAAAGTATCGGTGCTGATACTTTGAAACGCGAAATGATCGAAGTAGTCACGCAGAAAAGCATCCAGCTGCGCACGTCCCAATCTTGATTCCAGAAATCCCAGAAAGAGCCGACCCTTTTCATAAGGCACATCGGAGAACGCATCGTCAGGATCGCGACCGCGCAGATCCATCGAGAGTTTTGAAAGCGCTGCATCGCCGCTGGCAGTCAGTCCTTCCACGTTGCGTTGCAGAGATTGAAAACCCAGCGCGTCCTCCATCGCATATCGATCCTGCCCATACAGTGCCTGGATGATGCGGCGCTCCAGATAGACAGTGAATCCCTCGTTCAGCCAGACGCTGTTCCAGTTTGCGTTCGTGACCAGGTTGCCTGACCAGGAATGCGCGAGCTCATGTGCGATCAGCGAGACAAGGCTGCGATCACCTGCAATCGCTGTCGGAGTCAGAAACGTGAGACGCGGATTCTCCATGCCACCCCACATGAAACTTGGTGGCAGGATCAGCAAGTCATAACGACCCCAGCGATATGGCCCGAATAATTTTTCACACGTCTCGAGCATCGATTGCACATCGGCGAACTCGTAGGCCGCAGCGTCGATCACGGAAGGCTCCGCATAGACACCTGTTCGGGCGCCGAGCGGTTTGAACACGAGATCGCCCACGCCAAGCGCGATCAGGTATGACGGGATGGCCTGCGGCATCTCGAATCGATAGTCGCCGGTGCGCGCAGCCTTCAGATCGTTCTGCGCGCTCATCACCGCCAGCAGTTGCGGTGGAGTCGTGATGTGCGCTTCATATGTGAGACGCACCGCGGGTGTGTCCTGCAGAGGAATCCAGCTGCGCGCATGAATGGCCTGTGACTGCGAATACAAGTACGGCTGCTTCTTGCCTGCCGTCTGCGAAGGCTCGAGCCATTGCAGTCCGCTCGCCGGCGGCGAGGACTCATATTTGATCCGCACGACGAAATCATCGTTGCTCATCTGCTCGGGCAGATGCACGACTAGCGGCGCTCCCAGAATCGGCTTCGACTCTCCGACTTCGAATTTGAGGGGTGCACCCGACAGATCGACGCTCGCGATCTTCAGGTCGCGAGTATCGAGCACGAGTTCGTGCGCTGTCGGACTCAGGCGTTTGATCGTCAGATCGACGTGGCCCACCAGGCGCTTGCGCTCGAAATCGGCCTTCAGATCAAGTGCGGCGTGCTGGACTCGGAAGTCGCTGATGTTCGCAAACGAATGAGCGTCCGACATCGCCTGCTCAGCCCCGAGCGCCTTTGCGGTGCCGACCAGAAACACCACAGAGCAAGCCCACGATTTGATGTAAGACATTCGGCATCGCCTTCAACCACAGAAATCCGAGAGGCCATTCTAGTCCTTGCACCCGTCGTGTTTGCGATTGCATCGACGGCTCAGCCGGCCCTTAGACCAGAATCACTTCGCGTGTGGTATCCGGCATGGTGGGATCGTGCGGGACCGTGTTGAACGAGACGATGATCATGGGCGCGCTGCCGATATTCTGAAACGCATGCGGCACTGCGGGCGGAAACGTGAATCGCCAGACTTCACCGCTCGGCACCTCGAGTTCGATCATCTCTCCGCTTTCTCGATAACGCACCCGCGCAGGCCCTCTCACCGCACTCACCTCGGAGCCGACGGTGTGAAAGTGATTGCCTCGCACATGACCGGGTTCAGTCCAGACCACATGCACATTGCGTTGTGCGCTCAGGCCCGCTGCATCGAGCGGCTCGAACACATCGCCTCGTTGATCTACGGCGGTCCGCAGCTTTTCTACCTGAACCTTCATGGCTCTTCCGACTTCTGCCGCTGCCGTTCGGCATTGACGCCCATGCGATAGATCGCACCGCGCATGATCAGCATTGCGGAAACAGGCGCGGTGAGAACCATGAAAACCGTGATGAGCACTTCATGAATGACCAGGCGTCCGGCGACGGCCGAAGAGACAACGATGGACGCGAGCAATACGCATCCTGCGCCGAGTGTGTTTCCCATCGAAGGCGCATGCATACGCATGTAGAAGGTCGGCAGCCTGAGCAATCCCACCGCACCGATCAGGGCGAAAGTGCCTCCGCAGATCAGGAGAATGGCTGCAGGCAGAGCAGCCCACAGCGGCAGGTCTTCTGTGATCATGGTTCGATCACCTCTCCTCGCAACAGGAATTTGGTCAAGGCCATTGCGCCCACGAACGCGAACAGTGAGATCAATACGGCCATATCGAAATACACGGTAGACGTCGAGCGAATGCCCAGCATCAGCAGGATCAGCATGCCGTTCACATAGAACGCATCCAGAGCCAACACGCGATCCTGTGCAGCCGGACCTCGAACCAGACGCACTGCTGCAAACGTCATCGCGAGCACAAAACACAACTGGGCATACCACGCTGCCCAATCGAACAAGTCATGCGCGGTCACTCGAAGATCTCCATGAGAGGTCGTTCATAACGCTGCTTGATGGTGTTGATCCAGCGCGACTCGTCCTGCAGATCGAGCACGTGCAACATCAGATGATGCGTCTCTTCATCGAATTCCACCCAGATCGTTCCCGGAGTCGCGGTGAGAATGACCGCGAGCATCGCAAGACCATGCGGGTCGCGCAGCTCCAGTGGCACACCCATGAAGCCGGGCGTGACGGGACGACCGCCAGTCAGTCCCAGTACGACTCGTCCCACTGCGATGTTGCTTTTCAAGATGTCGAGCAGAACCTTCAGCACGAGCAGCAATGCCACATGGAGTCGCTTGATGCTGGGTTGCAGCGGTCGCATGTCGAGACTGCCACGCGCGACAAACGTTGCGAGCACCGCACCGAGGATGATCTGGCCCAGCGAGAACGAATTGTTGAGCAGCAGCCACATCGCGAAGAGCGCAACGGCAAGCAATACAGGCAGACGCTTCACGGCTGCGCACCCGCGGTCAGCGGTGCTTCCTGCGAGAACACCGCTTCGATGTACATCTGCGGATCGTGAAGTGTCTGCGCGGCGGACTGCAGATACGTCATCACTGGATTGGCACCCACCGTCATCCCGAGCGCAATCAGAAGCAGGAAAGCGACGGGCCCTGCTTCGATGATCCGAAAGCGCGGCGTCATGCGACCTGTGACCGTCCAGAATAATCGGACGCCGATGCGCGTGAGCGCGATGAGTGCAGCGAGCCCTGAGCTCAGCACCGCGGCGATCAACAACCACGCAGTGCCGTCCATCGCACCCTCGCTGCGCGCCTGAACCAACGAACTCAGCAGCGCGAACTTACCGATGAACCCCGACAGTGGCGGTAAGCCGGACACCAGCAGCGCAGAGAACACGAACGCAAGGCCGAGGAAAGCCATTGCAGCGGGAATCGCAATGCCAACCTCTTCGTCATGCATCCGCGGTTCCTGAGGATCATCAGCGCCGAACGCGCGATAACTGACCGCGGGCAATGGCGCGAGATCGGATTCATCCGGCAGCTGCATCGTGCGCGTGCGGTCTGCAAGCCCCGCCAGCAGAAAGAAGGCGCTCGTGCCGAGCATCGAGGCGATCATGTAGAACAGCGCTGGCGCGGTGAGACTTTGTACTCCCGAACCGATCGATGCCAGCAGAATTCCTGATGACGCGATGATGGAGAAGCCGATCAATCGTGCGAGCTGCTGCGAAGCAAGCAAGCCAACAATCGCGAACACCAAGGTGGCCAACCCGCCATAGAACAACCATGAGCCACTGAGAGGTGCTGGCGCAGCCGCGTCTCCTAACAACACGCTCATGCGGATCACGGCATAGACACCGACCTTGGTGAGAATGGAAAAGATCGCAGCGACGGGCGCACCGGCTGCCGCGTAAGCCGAGGGCAACCAGAAGTTCAGAGGCCAACTGCCCGCCTTGACCAGGAACGCGACTGCAAGGATT
>JBJMWN010000287.1:0-3445 GCA_045810085.1 Povalibacter sp.
AGGTGCTGTGCCTTTCACGGCGACCTCGCTCAGTTGGGAATCCGCTGTCACTGAATACTGAGCATCGCCTCGACCGCAGCCGCATCCCGGGCCGCGCACCTCACGAACGAATGCAACGCCGTCACGAAGCTCGGTCACGTATTCGGTCGCACGGCCGAACGCATCCGTCACGATCGTGGAGTTTTTGCGGTACTCGAGCGTCACCTTGCCAGCATCATCGGGATGCGAGGAGAGAATGCCTCGCCCTTGCTCGTCATAGGCCCAGTGTGCGATGGGTGCAAATGAGGGACTCTGGCCGTAGTCAGCGAGCCTGAACATGCCCGCACTGATCGCAGTCAGATGATGTGGATGACGTGTGTCGGTGTATTCATAGCGACGCGCGCGACCATCCACCGCGATCGAATACGACAGATTGCCTTGCGCGTCGTACAGATAACGCCAGGTCATCTTGCCGGGAGCGCGGACCTGAGAGAGTCGTCCGTTCGCGAAGTAGTTGAAGCGCAGTTCGCGACGGTGAGGATCGATCACTCGTTCGAGTCGACCGTTCACGTCATAAACAAGGCGCGTCTCTGCCGCGCGATCATTGATGCTGATGAGCTTGCCAGCCTCATCAAAAGTCAGAGCGCGTCCGGATGACCATCGCCATACGTACGCTGAGCCAATCTGCTCGACCGTGCCATCGCCGGCTCGCTTGGCTTTGAATTTGGTGTGCTCTCGCGTTCGTGCGAACGACAGGTGACGGCCATCCGCTTGCCAGAGATCAATGAGGTCATCAGCGAGTGTGAGTGAGGCTTCATAGCTATGCCGCCAGCCGGCACCGATCACACCGGCGTGTGCAACCTCATCGGTGTTGTAGTACCTGACGAAACCGAGCCCGAGCTCACCGGGCAACGACGCGAGATCGGTCTCTGCCTGAAATTTATTTCCGGTGACTACATGAATCGGATTGCCAACGCTGAGTGAAGGAAGTGACACATTCGGCAGCGTCGCACTGCTCGCATTGCTTGCGGATTGCGCTGCCAGCGGATCGCTCTGGGTGAGCACAGGCGAGGAATCGCCTGGAGGCGATGTCGAGGGCGGAAATGGACTCGAGCCTCCATCACCAGTGCATTGCGCAGGATTGCCACTGTTGCCGCCGCCCGTACCGCCACTGCCGTTGCCACCACCCGATCCCGTTCCTGATCCACCATTGCCGCCGCCTGGAGTAATGGCCCCTCCATCGCTATGCCCTTCTCCGAATCCGAAGAATCCATCGGCGAGAGTACTGCCGTCATCCGCTCCATCGCCTGTGGCTCCCGGGTGTTCTTCATCGCCGTCATCGTCTTCATCCGATGGTTCAGGTGGACGCGAGTCAGCCGCGAATCGAGGGACGTCCGGCAGATCGGCCCGTGCGACGACCATGTCACTCATGCGCGCCGGACTCTGCATACGCACGTTCGAAGTTGCGATGATCGGCAGACGCATACGCCGCAGCAGCTGCTGCTCGAACGGATCCATGTTGGCGCCACCGCGTCGCACCGCCAGCAGCACGCGTGAGATGAACCAGTTCACCAACGGCACTTTTAGTTCGTAACCGTAGGTGATCTGCACGCGCAGCAGATTTGCGTCCTGAATGTTGATTCCGCTGCTCGCGCCTACTGTTGTGCTGCGCGCATGCAATCTGTCGTTTGGGATTTCGATGACGCCTTCGACTTCCTCGCCGAAGTCGTCGAAGGCTTCGCGGGTCGGATTGAGCACGCGAATACGCGCATCGGTCAGAAGCTCGGCATTGATGCGAGCGACCGTTCTCGCGACGCCTTCGAGTGATGAATCGGGCGAATACAGCGGCGCAAGCCCGCGCGCCAATCCCGATCTCAATGCATTGGGCTGAGCATTGCTCACCGCGCCTGCGCGAGCGGCCTCCAGACTTGCATGGTTCAGCGTGGCCTTCGCTTCATAGATCAGCCCGAACTGGATCGCGCCCAGGATGACGGCGAGCAGAATCGGCAGCGCGATGACCGACTCGACAATCGCAGCGCCGCTCTGCCGCGTGAAATTGCCAAGCGATTGCCGCGTGCGATCCATGCGAACTCCACCCTGCGCGATATCTGTCTGTGCATCACCTTGTGGCCCAAGTCTGTTGCGATTCGCGCCGGGGCGAATTGCGAATTTCTCCACGCCTGCACAGAAATCCTGCTCGCCTGAGTGACAGTCGGTTGCGACCTATGCACACTTCATTCATTGAGCGAGGCAATCCGGTGACCGATACACCCGCACCCGTACAGCGCGCCGACCGCATCGGCATGCTCGACATGACCCGCGGCATCGCGGTGCTGGGAATTCTGTTGATGAACATCGTCGGCTTCGGACTACCGGATGCCTACGAAGATCCGACCAACTGGGGCGGTCACCAGGGTGCGAATCTCTGGGTGTGGCGCATCGCCTCGTTGTTCTTTGAAGGGACCATGCGCGGTCTCTTCACTTTCCTGTTCGGCGCCGGTGCGTTGCTCTTTCTGACTCGCAACGCGACTGCGAGCGCTTCACCTTCACGTACACGTCTTTACTATCGCCGCACGCTGCTGCTGATCGCCTTCGGTCTGTTCAACGGCTATGTATTGCTCTGGGAAGGCGACATTCTTTTCTATTACGGCGTGACAGGTCTGTTTCTGTACTTCTTCCGTAACGTCGGCACGCGAGCGCTGATCCTGATCGGACTTGCAGTGCTCACGGTGCCGACGATCATGAACTTCGGCGACTATCGTGAGTACAAGCAGGCACAAGTCCGAGCAGAGGCCGCGCAACACACCCTTGTTGCCGGCGAGAATCTATCGTTCGACGCACGGCAGGCAATCGAAGACTTCGAAGCGTTGAACGAGGATCACAAACCTTCCAGCTCCAAACTGCTGTATGCGGCCGAGCAGATAACCACCAGCTACGCCAGCGCATTTCGCTACCTGAAGAGCCGCACGTTCTATTGGGAAACCACCTTCTTCGCCGAATTCGGATTTGCCGAATGCCTCGGCATGATGTTGCTGGGAATGGCTTTGCTCAAGACAGGAGTGCTATCCGGAAATGCGTCGGGTAAAACTTACGGCACTCTGCTGATCGCTGGGTACGCGACCGGACTCGCGGTCAACGTGTATGAACTGCGGCATCTCGAAGGTGCTCACTTCGCTGTCGGCGCCATGATGGATAACTATCTCACCTACGACTTAGGTCGAGTTCCGATGACGCTGGGTCATGTCGGGCTGATTGGATTGCTCTGGCGAACGTCGGGACTGGCTCGCGCAAAGTGGACTTTGGCTTACGTCGGTCAGATGGCGCTGACCAACTATCTGACTCAGAGTGCGATCTGTATGTTCATCTTCACAGGCGCGGGTCTCGGTCTTTTCGGTGAGCTGCAGCGCCACGAACTCTATTACGTAGTCGCGGCGATCTGGATCGTGCAACTCGCGTGGAGCCAATG
>JBJMWN010000288.1:0-3282 GCA_045810085.1 Povalibacter sp.
GCGGGAACCACCTCGTAGAGCGCCGTGATGCGATGACCCGCGCCGATATCGCCGGCATCGACCTTGTCGTTGTTGAAGTCTTCACGCGCCAGCATGCGGTTTTCATATCCGATCAATCGATACTCGAGAACTTCGGCAGGATTGAATTCGACCTGAATCTTCACGTCTTTCGCGATGGTGAATAGCGAGGATGAAAGCTCCGAAACCAGCACCTTGCGAGCTTCTGCTGCGGAGTCGACGTACGAATAGTTACCGTTGCCTGCATCCGCAAGCCGCTCCAGTAGTTTGTCGTTGTAGTTGCCGGTACCAAATCCCAAGGTCGTGAGCGCGACGCCCGAGGCTCGCTGACGCTCGGCCATATCGACCAAGGCCTCGAAATTGACGACGCCGACATTGAAGTCGCCATCGGTCGCGAGGACCACACGGTTGATCCCCTTATCAATGTGAGCTGCACGTGCGAGCTGATACGCACGCTCGATTCCCTCTGCTCCGTTGGTGCTGCCGCCGGCTTCCAACTGATCGATAGCCTCGCGAATTTTCTGCTTCTGATCTCCGGCCGTCGGTTCGAGGACCACGCCCGAACTGCCGGCGTAGACGACCATCGATACACGATCGCGAGCGGTCAGCTGATCGGTGAGCATGCGAAAAGCATTCTTCAAGAGAGGCAGCTTGTCAGGCGTTTGCATCGAGCCGGACACGTCGATCAGAAACACCAGGTTCGCAGGTGGGCGTTCGGCCGCGGATACCTCGAAGCCCTTGATGCCGACCTTCAACAGCCACGCCTGGTTATTCCACGGCGCGTGAGCCAGCTCTGTAGAAACACTGAACGGTGTGTCGCGTGTCTTCGGCGGCGTGTACTGATAGTCGAAGTAGTTGATCATCTCCTCCACGCGCACGGCATCCTGCGGTGGCAACTGTCCATCGTTGAGGAATCGACGCACGTTGGCATACGCGCCGGTATCAACGTCGATCGAGAACGTCGAGACCGGATCCTCTGCCACTCGGTGCACAGGGTTGTCGCTGTTGTGCTCGTACTGCTCGGTGTTCGTGGATTGTTGATAGAACGGCGCGGTGGCGGGAGCCACGGACTTGACCATTGAGCTCTGGTAGAGCGCGAGCTTCGATTCGAGCGCCTCGACCTTGGCGGGTTCTGCAGGAGCGCCGGTCACGGCGACTTCATCCATCAGCGGCGGTTGTGCCGCGCTCTCTTCAGGCGCCGGTCGTGCGGATTCAGGGCTGCTTTGGGCAGTCGACTGCGAATCGGTATCGCGATGCGAGACGCACGCCGCCACCAGCATCGTGACGGTCACCAACGAGGCCTTGCGGACATAAGCTGACATGAGACTCTCCGGCACCTTGCGCGAATTGCGCGACTCACCCATGAACGATGGGCTGTGCCGAAAAGGGTTAATCAGACATTCTGGTCTTTAGTCGATGCGCCACAGCAATTCATCGAGCCGGGCTTCACGCTGTGGCCAGCCATAGCGTTTCAGATCGACTCGCCCGCTGACGAACACAATTCCTTCCGCCTCGAGCTTGCGACGCTGCGTCTTGTAAGCATCCGATCCAACAGGAAAGGAAATGCGGCCACTCGCATTGATGACACGAAACCAGGGCAGGTCGCGCGAAGGCGGTGATTGACGTAGGACAGTGCCGACCAATCGCGCACGACCGGGCAGGCCTGCAACGTCAGCAATGTCGCCGTAGGTGCTCACGCGTCCTCGTGGGATTTTGCGAACCGATGCAAGCACACGAGTGAAGTTCGAATCGAGCGCAGCGTTCGCGGTCGTCTTCTTCAAAGCTCTTGGCCGAGAACGCTTGGATGCGATCGGCTTGCGTGCTTTCTTCTTTGAGCGCTTCAGCGGCATGCCAGGCGCTTAGATCGGCACTCGATCGTGCACGGTTTCCTGCGCGCGATCGGCCCGATCGGGATTCCTGCGACGCTCTCCTCCCGTGAGCGCAATGCCTAAGGCTGCAACGAATGGCAGCACGCGTTCGAGAAAGTCTCCCGGAGAATCAGGCAGTGCATGGAAGAGCAGCGTAAGCACTACGGCCGCCCACATCGCACCGAGGGTCGATCCTGGCCTCACGCGTTTGCCACTGAGCCGCACGATCATCAATGGACCGAATGCCGAACCGATCAGTGTGAATGCGAACAGCGCCTGATCCATGACGCGTGCTCCTGCCCATAACGACACGCACAGGCCAGCAATCGCAAAAAAGACGAGAACGATCCGTGCCCACGCGAACGAGAGCGGCGATAGCGAACGTTTCATATCCGAGGACAGACATGCAGCAAGCACCAGCAAGCGGTTGCCTATGGCCAGCAGCAGCGTTCCCAGAAGCAGCGTAACGATGCATGCGGACACCATCGGCGGTAGCGCACGCTCGGCCATTGCTGCCAGCGCCTGCTCAGGCTGCTGAAGGCCTGCGTACAGCATGCTGCCCGCCCATCCGACCAGAAGCATCAAGCCGCTGAGAATCGCGCCTGCGAGCAAGGCAATCCATCTGGCGAGCGATAACGCACGTTCGTCGCGCGCAGCCATGAAACGATTCAAAGCATGCGGTTGCCCAGCAAGATCGAAACCAAATGCACTGGTCCCGACAACGAACGCCAGTGCGACCACGCCGTTGCGGCCTCCAAACCAATCGCTGTTCGCTGGCCCGAGCGTCGAGAACGCGACGCGAATTTCCTCAGTGCTGCCATAGACACCAAACACCATGAGCGGAATGCAAGCAGCGAGAAGCAGCACGATGATCACTTGCACTGAATCTGCAAATGCCATGGACCACAAGCCACCTGCGAGCGTGAATGCCACGATGACTGCAATCGCCGTAATCGCAGTCGTCGTGGCATCGAAACCGAAGCTCGTCTCCATCATTTGCGTAGCAGCAGTCAACACAGCGCCGATCTCGAGCAGCATGGCGAAGGAAAGAATCAACGCGGCTGAGCGCACGATCAGTGGCTGCAAACGATCACCCGCTTCGTAGCTCAACACTTGAACGATGGTCAGACTGCCCTCGCCCACTGACACTTGCCGCAGGCGCGGACCCAGCCAGAAAACATTCAGTGTGTAGCCGAGCATCACTGCGGCCCAGATCCATACGGCAGACAATCCCCACGCGAATGCTGCTCCACTAATCGCAAGCAGCAGCCATGTTGGCGATGCATTCGCCGCGTAGCTGAGCGCCACCCACCATCCGTTGAGGCGGCGGCTTGCAAGAAAGAAGTCAGCGCCATTGTGAGTGCGCTTTCCACCCCACGCGCCAATAGCGATGAGC
>JBJMWN010000289.1:0-13574 GCA_045810085.1 Povalibacter sp.
AACATCTGTGCTGATCAATCACGCAGAAGTTCTGCGACGGTGTGAAGATGCAGAAGGCGCGATCAACGTGCTGCATCGTGACGTGCAGCCGCGACTGCCAGCGGAAAGCGCCTTGCCTTCAACGAACCGCCGCTTTCAGCTGGTCCTTGCGGAAGCACTGTCCGCCGCCGGGCGTGCTGAAGAAGCACGCGCAGCGTGGCATGACGTACTGCGACTCAGCCGACGCAATTTCGATCGCGTGCTGGCCGATCAGCTCACGGTCCAACGCGCAGAACTCGAGAAGCAGCGGCTGCAGCGCGAGAACGAGCTGCTGGAGCAACGCAGTCTGCAGTTCGAACGCGCGCTGAAAGCCGAGTCTCACGCTCGGTCAATGACCAAGCTGGTCGTCCTGCTGGTGCTGAGTGCAGCTGCCGCGGCCGTCCTATGGTTGCGCCGCGTGAACCGGCGCATTGCGGCAGCAGCGGCTACCGACGCGTTGACCGGACTGTTGAATCGCCGCAGCGCACTTGAACAGGGGCGAGTCTCAATGTTGAACGCGCGCCGCGAACAACGACCGTTGTCGATCCTGGTTCTCGATGTCGATCACTTCAAACGAGTCAACGACACTCACGGACACGCCACGGGTGATGATGCATTGCGCGGTGTCGCCAAGCTCTTGCGGCAATGCCTGCGCCGCTCCGATCTGCTGGCGCGCTGGGGTGGCGAAGAGTTCCTGGTGCTACTGCCGGACGCTGACGACTCCATAGCATTGGCTCTTGCCGAGCGACTGCGCGCTGCGATCGCAACCATCGAGATTCCAACCAGACAGGGTGTTCTCACCATTACGACGAGCATCGGACTTGCAAGCCTCGAGTCCATCGACGCCGATCTGGAAGCAACCATTGCACGTGCCGATCGCGCTCTATATCGAGCGAAGCGCGAGGGTCGTAATCGCGTCATTGTCTACGACGCTCTGGCAACCGGCTCCTATCTGCACGCTCCACTCGCCAAATCGGCCCTGTCCGCTTGATCGCGCGTGGCTGAGCGTCACTGCTCGCCCTGTTAGACTCTCCTGCACCGTCCGATCGGCTGTGCGTGTGCCGTATGACATCGAGATTCGACCTGCGCGATCTGCAACTGTTTGTGGCTGTAGCCGATGCAGGAAGCATTGCGCGAGCTGCGGAGCGCTCGCACACCGTTGCATCCGCCGTCAGTAAGCGCATTTCTGACCTGGAAGAGAGTTTCGGTACGCCGTTACTGGTCCGCGGCGCGAAAGGCGTCGAGCTCACTGCGGGTGGACACGCTTTGCTCGTGCGCGCTCGGGCGATTCTGCATCAGGCGCAACAGCTCGACGATGAGATGAAGCGACACGCATCCGGCGCGCGCGGCTACGTTCGGGTGTTCGCCAACATCTCCGCCATTGTCGAGTTCCTGCCTGCAACGCTTGCGTCCTTCGCGTCCAAGCATCCGGACATCCATGTGCATCTTGAAGAGCACGTGAGCTCTCTCATCGCAGCTTCTGTTGCGGACAACTCTGCGGATTTTGGAATCGTCAGCGAGCTGCCTGTCATTGCCGGGCTCTCCACGATTCCGTTCCGCAAAGATGAGTTGGTGCTCGTGCTCAAGCCTGACCAACCACTCGCCAAACGCACATCCATCTCCTTTGCAGATGTGGCTGAACTTCCGTTCGTTGGACTGCACGCGAGCAGCTCTCTGCACAATCTGTTGTCACGTGCCGCAGTGGACGCAGGCACATCTCTGAACTGGCGAATTCAAGTGACGAGCTTCGATGCGGCCTGCGCAATGGTCGCAGCGGGACTCGGCGTCAGCATCATGCCTCGTGCAGCGACAACGGCGTACATACGCTCACTCTCATTGGCTGCGATCCCACTCAGCGACAGTTGGGCTCGACGGGATCTGTTCTTATGCATCCGCTCGAGTGGAGAACTGCACTCGGCTGCGCAGTCACTGCTGGAACATCTGCAGACGCATCTCTGAACTCTCGCTAGCGCTGCTATCATCGCGCGCCCTCGAATTGAGCCATGCACTGAAGCGCGATGACCGACGAAAACAAGCCTGCTGAATCGAACCCACCCGAGCATCGTCGCAGCGTACGAAGCTTCGTGCTGCGCATGGGACGAGCGACTGCAGCTCAACAACGCGCACTCACTGAGCTCTGGCCCGTCTACGGCATCGACTTCGGCAGTTCTGAAATCGATCTCAATGCGAGCTTCGGACGCACAGCACCGCGTCTGATCGAGATCGGCTTCGGCAACGGCGAAGCACTTGTCGAGTTTGCGAAGTCCCATCCGGAAATCGATTGCATTGGCATCGAAGTGCATCGACCTGGCGTGGGTCATCTGCTGCTCGACGCACAAGCATTGGAGCTGAAGAACGTACGCGTGATTTCTCATGACGCCGTCGAAGTGCTGGAGAAGCTGGCGCCAGAATCCATTTCATTCGTGCACATTTTCTTTCCCGATCCGTGGCCAAAGAAACGTCATCACAAACGTCGCTTGATTCAACCCACGTTTGTAGAACGCATCGCTCGCGTGATGAGCATCGGCGGCCGATTGCGATTGGCAACCGACTGGGAACACTACGCGCTGCACATGCGCGACGTGCTCGATGCATCAATGCAATTCAAGAATTGTGCGGACGAAACGGGCTTCGTGAGTCGTCAGCACATGCGCCCACTCACGCGGTTCGAGCGTCGCGGTCACAAGTTGGGCCATTCTGTTTGGGATTTGGAATACGAGCGCGTCGCAGCTCGATGACGAAGACGTAACACGCACGTAACAAGCACTGCATCGATTGCTTCGATGAGATGAAACGCTTTCTTCTTTGGTGCTGCGCAGAAAAAATCCCACTTGAATCCCTGCGTTTACAGGTCTAAAAGAGTTCTTGAAGACAGCTGCTGCTGTTGAGAGATGCAACGCGGATGCGAGTGCTTGCAATGATGCGATCAATCATTGATGGAGGGTTGTCATGACCTCGCCGAGTCCGGTCGTCGGTGATTGGTATCGCCGCATGGATGGCTCTCTGTTCGAAGTCGTTGCGATCGATCGCGATGACAGCACCGTTGAAGTGCAACACTTCGACGGCACGCTCGAAGAGTTCGATCTGGAATCGTGGGACGAGCAGCAGTTCGAAGAAGGCAACGCTCCGGAGGATTGGAGCGGCTCAGTTGACGTCGAACCTGAGGACGTTGAAAACGATCGCGACGTTTCGGCGAGCGGAGTCGTGTGGGCCGATCCATTGACCAGCCTTGATCGTGCCGAAACTTCGGGTTACTCAGAGTGGCCATCGCCCAGAGATCTCTAATCGCGGATCTCTAGTCGCGAATCGTCAATCGCGCAGAGATCTTTAGGTCTCTGATGAATGAGTGAAGCGTCAGCGTTCGTCCGCAGTCAATGCCGCTGTTCCGACTGACGCATCGATCAGTCCCGCACGCATCATCAACCAGAAGAGCACTATTCCCGGTAATGCGATAAGCGTGGTGAACAGATAGAAGTTCACGTACCCCAAACTCTCGATCAGTGCTCCGGCCGTAGTACCAGTAAGAATCCGACCCACAACACTCGTGGCCGCTGAGATCAATGCATACTGACTCGCGGTGTAGCGAAGATCACACAGCGCGGAGAAATAGGCGACGACAGTGACTCCACCGATGCCGCTCGCGACATTCTCGAATCCTATTGCTCCGGCCATTGCCCAATTCGAATGACCCGCAGCGGCTAAACCCGCGAAGCTGAGATTCGAAATCCCCATCAGAATGAGACTGACGAGCACCGATCGCTGCATACCCACTCGCGAATAAAGCAAACCGCCCGCGAAGATTCCAATCAGGTACGCCCAGAAGCCAACACCCACGTCATAGATCGCAATCTCATCGTTGCTGTAGTGAAGATCATCGAACAGCAAACGAAACGTCAGGTTCGCCAGCGTGTCACCGATCTTGTGAAGCAAGACGAACAGCAGGACCAGCAAAGCGCCCTTACGTCTGAAGAACTCCGCAAGAGGCGCCACGATGGAATCGACGATCGAGCCGAGTCCTTTGCGTGAACTGACTTCGCGATGTCTTTCAGGCTCTCCCAGGATCAAGCCAACCAACATCGCGGGCAACGCGAACACGGCGCACGCGGCGTATGCAACCGTCCATCCAAGTCGACTCGCAATAACCAGCGCTACGGCCGCGGCGGCCACCGATCCGATGCGCCAGCCGTACTGCGACATTCCTGACCCGGCGCCAAGTTGGTCCGGTCGCAGCGACTCGATTCGATATGCATCAATCACAATGTCGTACGTAGAGCCCGCGACCGCGACCAGGATGGCGGCGATGGCCGTGGCCATCAGACTTTCTTTCGGATCGACGAGCGCGAGATTGACGACTGCCGCAATCACCAGCACTCCAGAAAAGATCAGCCACGAGACGCGCTGTCCCAATCGACCCAGCAGTGGCAGATGCACACCATCGACAGCCCATGCCCAAAGCCATTTGAGGTTGTAGACCAGAAAGGCGAGCGCGAACGTGGTGACGGCGCGCTTGTTGATTCCATCCTGGGCGAGGCGCGTCGTCAGCGTCGCCGCGATCATTGCGTAGGGAAATCCCGATGAAATTCCCAGGAACAACGCCGCAAAAGGAGCGGCCTCGGTGTACTGGCGAACAGACTCGGGCAGGTGACTTCGCCATCCCACCGATGCATTGGAACTCAAGAAGATCGCTCCACAAATTTCGTCTGCCCATGATGCCCAAGCGGATCGCAGACTCAAAGCCGGGATTCAGTTCACCGCAGCGCGAGTGACATGGATTCCGCTCTCGCTGCCGCCGCCAAGCTCGCTTAATATTTCGCACCCTCGCTGGAACGACACCTTCATGCCCTCCTTCATCGATCTCTGTCTCGAACTCGGTGTTTTACGGTTCGGCGAATTCAAATTGAAGTCGGGACGCGTCAGTCCTTACTTCTTCAACGCGGGCCTGTTCAATTCAGGGCGCGCGCTTGCGGAGCTGGGCAAGTTCTATGCGTCGGCGATCGAGAGTGCGAATCTCCAATTCGATGTCCTGTTCGGACCCGCTTACAAAGGTATTCCCTTGGTGAGTACCACTGCCGTGGCATTGGCGGATCATCACCAACGCAGCGTGCCGTGGTGCTTCAATCGCAAGGAAGCCAAGGATCACGGTGAAGGCGGCAACATCGTGGGTGCGCCGCTGAAAGGTCGAACTCTGATCATCGATGACGTGATGACTGCCGGCACGGCGATTCGCGAATCAGTTGATATCATCCGGGCTGCTGGCGCTACTCCCGTGGGAATCCTCATTGCACTGGATCGTCAGGAGCGAGGCCAGAGCGAACGCTCAGCCGTGCAGGAAGTCGAACAGGTGCTTGGCCTTCCGGTCACCAGCATTTTGAAGCTCTCCGACCTGATCGCCCATCTGCAAGGCACCGGCGATACGCAGCAACTCGAGGCGCTGCAGCGCTATAGAAATGAGTACGGTGTCTCGGCCTGAGCTTCCCGAAGCAGGCTTGCGTTGACCGAAGTTGGTACCAGCGCTCTATAGTAGGCCTGCGCCCGGATCATCAAAATCAGACCTGGACTCGTTGGCACTGAGGCTGGCGATGTGAAGAGGATGCCTTGAACGTGCGATTTCTGACCCTCGCTCCGCTTGCCTTACTCGCGAGCGCTCAACTCGCTGTGGCCGCGCAGGGCCAAGGGCACGAGGCGTTCTATCGCTGTCGTGACGCTTCGGGTCAGGTGCACTACGGCGACAGCAAGCCGCCCGCGTGCGAGGGCCTGGATACGGAAGTTCTGAACGATCACGGGATGGTGCTGCGAGTGATCGAAGGTCAGGCAACGCGCGCCGCCCGCGAACAGCGCGAAGTCTCGGAGACCACCGTTCGCAAGGAACGCGATGCCCGCTTACAGCGCGATCGCATGCTGATCGAGACCTACCTCACTGTCGAAGACATTGAGAGGCTGCGCGACCAACGACTTGATCTTCTGGATTCGCAATACCGCGTGACCGAACAGAACATCAGCAATCTGCGTGAACGTCAGGAACGACTGGCACAACAGATCGCTCGCTTCAAACCTTACAACGACAAACCCAATGCTCCGCCGCTGCCCGATCACCTTGCCGAGGAAATGGTGAACACGGTGAATGGCATGCGCGTGTATCAGGAGACCTTGGAAAAGACGCGTGCCGAGCAGGCCGACATCAAAGCGGCGTTCGGTTCTGACATCGCACGCTTCAAAGAGTTGAAAGGCATCAAGTAGCGCAGCGGGCGGGCTGCACCTCCGCCACGATCGTCATCTCTGCGTCCGATTGGCTTACGACGCCGGACCCGCAGTCTGGTCTTGCTCAATTGACTGATCTCCGCCTCGTAGACTCCGATCGCTCATTCTCCGACGGCCACAGCACGAGCGTTCTTTCCTCTCCGCTGCCAGGGTGAGACCCCGCACGCCTCGTTACTCTTGCTGACCGAGATTCATGTTGCGACTCTGAGAACCGGGCCGACCTGCGGTGGGTTGGCAAATCCGCCGGCCGGGCGTCTCTCCCACGGGCAAGGCCAGGTGTCCTGTTCTTGCCCAATGGAATAGCGAGCCGACGCACTGGCCGACGGACCTTCTGCATCACAATGTGGATTGCCCCGTGCAGAACGCGTTCGCATCGCCGCTGTAGATCAGGTCGGAGACATTTCCATATTCGTCCGTCGCTCGCAGGGTGTATTGGAAGTTGTAGTAGCCGTGGCCCTCTACGGAATCGACCAGATGCACATTGCCGAACTCCGCTACTTGGTTCCAGCGATGGATGGAACTGTCCAGGGTCAGATCGAAAGAAGCGGGGCCGAGACATCCATTCTCGATCACCCCCCGATACAACAGGTTGGCGAAATCGATGTTGTGCCATGCGCTGTCCGGCCCTGGAATCGACAATTCATAGGGGACCGCCGCGGGATCCGGATTCGACGCATCGGCACTGGCACTCACGATCTTGATTCGAACGAATGGGATGCCCTCTTCGCCGATCCTGTCCACGCCGTTCCCTGAGACAACGACGTTTTGCAAATCCTTCAGCACGATGTCGAGTCGCAAGTGCGGGAGGTTCGTTGCCACCCCATCGATCCCGCCCGTCGGGCCGGCCGTCGCAGTCGATGGGCACTTGATCTTCAGAGTGCGAGCTTCGCTGCAAAGGCGCGCGACAAGGTCTCCCGATCCTGATTCGACGTTTGCAGGGCTGCGCTTCGTTGCCCCGCCGATGAAGCCGGCTGGATGGGTCGTGTAGTTCGGCCCGGCGGATACTGCTTGAGGAATGACACCAGCGAACAGTGCTCCGGTGCTGATTGCGATCAGAGTGTGATGATTCATAGCTGCAAATTCTCCACCGTATTGATGTTGGGTCAGGAACACTCATCCTCTGCTCACCATGATGTAACACCCGCCACCCAGCGGGCCGAAACAACACAAGCCGCCCCATGGACAGTCATAGATCGTGACCTGCAGCCAGGTGGGTTTCGCGGGCACCGGCGGATCCGCAGCCACTGCACGAATCACCGAGTCCTTGTGAACGGTGCAGCTCTTGCCGGGATAAGGGGATCGCACTTCCTTGACGTAGACGGTTCCCACATCCGGAACGAACAGCGGATAGCCTCGAGGAGAGCGATCGATGTCTTCCTGTGTGAAGAAGTCAGAGCGCTTCAGCGTTGAAGGCAGCTGTTGAATCGCGGCTGTGCTCGATGTCATCTTCGCGCCCGCACCGGACTGGCTCGACAGCGCGCTCTCGGACGTGCAGAAGGCATCAGCATCGCCACTAAAGATGAAATCAGAAACGTTTCCAGCCTCGTCGGTCGCCCGGATCGTGTAACTGAAGTTGTAATAGCCAGGACTATCGACGGCGTCTGTCAGGTGCACAGCACCGAACGTCGCGCCGGTGCTGACCCTGAACACCGAGCTGTCCAAAGTCAGATCAAACGTCGCTGGCCCAAGACAGCCGTTGTGAATGATTCCCTGAAACAACCCATTCGCGTACGGACCACTCATCCACGTCTGTCCCGGTAACGGCACTGGCAATGCATACGGATCAGCGGAAAACGCCGGGATCGAAACATCGGCATTGGAGCTTTCAATCTTGAACGTCGCCCACGACTCCTGGAACGCGCCGAGACTTCCGACACCGTCCCCGGACACGACAACGTTGCGCATCTGCCGCCAGATGATGTTGAGCCTCAAATGAGGAAGGGCCGCAGTGAAGTCGTCGACTGCAGTTGCCGGACCTGCTTGCGCCGTAGGAGGACAACGCATGCCAGCCCGAGCCTTGCTACTGCAGGCTTGCTGCAGAGTTTCAGTCTGCTGAACTGCAGGCAATCGTTGGCCAACATCTGAGCGGGTGAGAAAGCCGTCCGTTCGAGCAGTGAGTGATGTGCTCGGGCCGAGATCCAGTGCAGTGGATCCTTCAGCGATCAGGCTGCTCAAGGCCATCCCGATCGCCATGAACATTTTACGTCGAGTCATGTGGGCATCTCCGTCGTTGGTGGCTCGCAATGCATGTCACGAGTGCACACACAGACGTCAAATCCGTGGCTTCTTCCTCAGGGCAGCTGACGCGTTACAAATTTCGTGATGTTGGTGAGGAAAGCAGTGCGTCAGAGCGTATTGGTTGATGCCCTGCTAATTGCGTTGCTCGCTGCACCAGCACTTCTGGACATCTATCCACATCGGGCCAGCAGACTGAGAATGATGTTCAGCTCCGTCTCGCTCCAGCAGTCCCGCCCAACGGAGGTCTTACGATGAACAATCGCATCCGCTTGCTGTGCCTCGCGCAGCTCACGACGTTGTTGATCACACCCGCGCTGAGCGCAGACGTGGCGAATCCGCCTGAACGAATCATCGAGTCCACGTCGTCCGGTCTCGTGACCTTTTCCGCACGGCATGAGGCGCTACGCGTTTCCGTAGTGATGACAGAGCCGGACGATGCAGTCGTCCCCACGCTGGTCAAGTTCATCGATGCGCGCGGCAACGTGCTTAAACGCCAACGAGGAGAAGTGAGCTATGGCAACTCCATGATTGTCGAACTGCGCGGGGCGCCAACGGGAAGAGCCGATGCGCTGGTGCGAGTAGAGGTCTGGCATGCGCTTCCGGGTCAACGCCAACGCAGCTATCCAATCCTGGTGACTACACAGCCGGTCGATCCACCGGGAGGCATCGGCGGATTTCTGCTCGATTGGAACGGCGGTCAGTGCGGCTGTCCGACGTGCGGTCCGCCGTCCTCACCAGGGCAGCACGTCAACTGCGAGCCTCTGGGGGAAACCGATCTCTAGGTATCCAGGTGTGTCACACGCGTGGTTGGCGGTGCTCGCTTCTGCTCGTCGCCAGCTACTTCAGCAATGAGTCAGTGGCGTCGAGTGAGTCACCGACGTTCGATGACTGTGCTCGCGGTGTCGAGGCCCAACCTGCGGCGTACGAGTCCTATCGTTGCTACTACGAGATTGCATCCAGCACTGGCGAGTGGCGAAAGGCCTCCGCGCATCTGGCTGCATTGGAATCGAGAACGCCAGGCATCGACTGGATTCTCTTCATGCGAGCTGCCGTCACCTGGCCCCTCGACAAGACAGCCGCCGAGGCGCTCTACGAAACGGCGGCTGCGCGCTTCCAGCAGAGTGAGAATGCCAAAGGCGAGATCCTCGCGAGAGCGAATCTCAGTACGCTGTACTTCGAGTCAGGACGTATCCCACGCGCTGCCCGGGAAGTCGCGCGTGTGAGCGTGTTGGGCGAGCGCGCCGCTGATATCGAGTTACGAATGCGTGCCCGCATCGTTGCAGCACAGTTCGCAATCAACACGGGATCTGATCTCGGCCATGCGCTTCGCATACTGCAGGATGCAGAAGCAGAACTCGATGCGCTGCCGACCCGCTCACTTCGGCAGCATGTGCTTCATGGGCTGGGCAGTGTCGCACTGCTTACCGGAGAGTACGCGGCCGCAGTCGCTTACTTCCGGCGCCTGTATGAAGAGGCACGCATTCAGAATGATCTGCCAACGATTGCGCGTGCGCAGCAAGACATCGTCAATGCACTCTACGAGCAGCGGAACGAGGATCCATACACCGTCGATGCGGCGCGTCTCACGAGTGAAGCCAACGCGGCGCTTGTCGCTTCACGAGCAGCGCAGGACATCGACCTGGAACTGAACGCCCTGCGCGTACTTGGCGAAGTGCGGCTGCTGCGACCAGGAAATGTGCGCGATGAGGTTGATGAATGCATCGCGAAGAGCACGATGCACGATCGTCCGCAGCTGTTGGCTCAATGCGAATGGATCAGTGCTCGCATGTACGCGAGTGTCGATCCGGCTGCGGCGCAACGTGCCATAGATCATGCGGTCGAACTGCTGCATCACGAGGAGGGCGCCGATGACACATCTCTCACGTATGCATGGCGCCACGCGATGCGCATCGCATGGCAGATTCAGCCGGCGGATCGTGCTCTGATGATCAGCAAGCAGGCGCTCGAAGCAATCGAGCGCGTCCGAGATCGCCAACCCGACTTTTATGGACGCGCGGCAGCGTTCTCCGTGTGGACGCAAGATTACTACTGGCTCGCAGGTCAACTATTGCGTGAGGCACGAGTGCGTGATGCTGAGCAGGCAGAGATGCTCACCAATGAAGCGTTCCGAACCATCGAGCAAGCGAAGGCGCGAACGCTGCTCGACCGACTCAACACGAGCGACACCTCGACGACGGCCACCGTGGATATCGCAAAGCGACAGGTGCTTCTCAAGCAGATCGTCGAAGCGAATCGTGAGTTGCTGCAGTCGAAGTCGACGAACGACACGTCCTTGTTGCAGCGGCTGGATTCGTTGGAGCGCGCAGAAGCTGAAACGCGTCAGGTTGCGCCTGAATCGTCGCGCAGGTCGGCGCCACCTTCGATTGCTGAAGTGCAGCGTGCACTTGGCAGTAACGAAGCGCTATTGATGATGCAGCTGGGATCGTGGCGCGGATCGACTGACGAAGTTGGCAGCGGCTCGTGGGCATACGTCATCATGCAGGACCGGATTCGTACCGTTGCATTGCCGGATCGCCACGAGTTGGCGCAGTCCACAGCGTTAGTCGCCGGATTGGTGCGCAACGCCTCGCCTCACTTAACTACCGCGGGTGGCGCGTTGTATCGCCAGTTACTCCAGCCGGCGCTGGCGGAGCTTCCCTCATCGGTGAAACGGCTGATCATTGTTCCGGACCTGCTGATCGAAAGTTTTCCCTTGAGCGCTCTGCCGACCTCGCCGGGCGACACGCCACTCGCCGCGAAGTACGAATTGGTGTTAGTGCCGTCCGCGACTCTTTGGTATTCGTGGCGCATCGATCCGATCAAAGAACTGGATCGACCCGCGCTCGTACTCGCCGATCCACAGCTGGAGTTTGCGACCGAAACGGCCTCGCCTACGCGCACGTGGTTCGCTGATGCGAATGCACGGGTTGGCCCGTTACCGCACGCCCGTGCGGAAGGTCGGCAGGCGATCCGCGAATTGAATGGAAGTTTGTGGCTGGGCGAAGACGCATCGGAGTCCGCACTTAAGGCGGCTGATCTGAGGCGCTATGGGCTCTTGCACTTCGCTGCACATACGATCGTTGATAGTCGGCACTGGGAGCGCTCGGCGATCCTGCTCTCTCCAGGCTCGGCAGATCAGGATGGATTGCTGCAGACTCGTGAGATCGCGGAGCTGAAGCTGAGTGCACCGATCGTCGCGCTGTCATCCTGCCAGAGCGCCACGGGTACGGCTGTGGGCGGCGAAGGCGTACTGGGCATCGCCCGATCATTCTTCGGTAGCGGCGCTCGCGCGGTGATCGGTAGTCTGTGGCCGGTCCGAGATGACTACGCAAAGGCGTTCTTCGAGCCGTTCTACGCCGCATTGGGAAGAGGTGAAACGGTGGGTCACGCGTTTCATCGTGCTCAGAGGAAACTCATGAATGATGGTCTGCCTGCAGAGGCCTGGGCTGCATTCGTGCTGATTGGAGATCCGAATGCGCTCATCGCTTCGCCAGACACTCGTTCACCTGCGTTGTTCTGGATCCTGTGCACGCTCGTGCTCGTTGCCGTTGCTTTCATTGAGATGAGACGGCGGTCAGCGCGTCAGTGTCACGACGAACGTCGCTGACGCTACACGCTCACCCTGCGGAGGCAGCATCTCCACCTGCCATAGGAGAGGTGAACCTTGAGCTGTCCCAGCCAGAGCAGATGGCGGAACCAGCACTTGCGGTTCCGTTAGCGAATCGGCCGAAAACAGCACGTGCAGATCTGTCGTGCTGACGCGCACGGAATACGTGGTCCCTGGTGGTCCGGCGGACCATTGCAACAGGAATTGATCGCGCGGCAGCCGCTCACTCGTAAGTGAATTCGCAGCGACGGACGGCTGGAACTCACGATACTGCGGCTGGTGATTCTGCGAGGGCACCATGATCACGAACGTCGCACCGACCACGGCGATGACACTTGCGGCGACTGCAAGACCCGGCATGACGCGCCGTGTTGATGCCGAAGACTTCTGCACGGACGTTTCATGCTCACCTGCCGACCGTGCGCCCAGTTCCGTCGCCAGCTGCCACGCCTGCGTACATGCGGCACACCGCGAGACGTGATCGATGATGGCTAGACGGTGTGAGCGCGTGAGTTCACCGGACGCGGCGTCGAAGATCTGCTCGGCTGCAGGGCATTCGCCAGCGAACTTCGATTGCGCACGGCTCGCGAACGCACGAGCCAGGCTTTTCTGCTCCCGTTGCAACTCAGTCATTGCGTACCCCCAATTCGCTGAGGTAGCCACGAACCTGCGCGAGCCCGCGATGAGTCAAGTTGTCCGCGCGTTTTGTGTTGCACCCGAGAAATGTTGCGACCTCATCACCGGTGTAGCCGAGCAGGTGCAAGGTCAGCGCCCTTCGACGATCAGGCTGCAGTTGCTGCAGGGATCGTTCAATGGCCTCTCCCAGTGCGGCATCCGGTGTCGCGGCGGCCAAAGTGTCCGCAGCTTCTTCAACTTGGACGTGGCGTGCGGACAATTCGACGCCGGGTTGACGCTGACGTCGCCGGATCTCGTCAATGACGGCGCTGTATGCGACTTTCTTCAGGTATGCCATCGACAGCGTCGCGCCATCAACAAGCGCTCGAGCACGCATCAGCCGGATGAATGCGTCCTGCACGAGGTCTTCGGCTTCATTCGCCAGTGCTCTCGGGCACACGCTCTGCACCGCGCGCACCAGTGCACGGCGCAGCGTCTCGTAGTGCTGCGCCTGTTCGGACGGGCGGTCATCGTTGTCAGCACCGTCCTCAGTGCGAAGTTCCGGCAAGCACGTGGGAAGCAACATTGCTCGAGGGGATCCGAACCGTTCCTGCAATGAAGAACGATATGCCCAAGGAACCTCCTCACCCATCGCACCTTCGGACACGCGAAATGTCCCTACGGCGAGTGCTCTTCGAACACACCCGTAGAACAGCAATGGATCATGTTAGGAATGCGGTGCCATGGCACCGTCGCCTGATCGGCTCGAGCGCGATGCTCTAGCTGCGTCCTGAACTGCCAAAGCCACCGGCGCCGCGCTCGGATGCGGTGAACTCAT
>JBJMWN010000290.1:0-6368 GCA_045810085.1 Povalibacter sp.
CGTCGACAACAAGGGCCTGCAGGAAACACGCGCGCAATTCACCAACTATCCGAACGCGCAGAAGCCTCCGTTCGTGCTGAAGGGCGACAATCTGGCCGGCATGACCTTCTGGCACGGCAAGCTTCTCAACGAATGGGCCGATCACTGGGTGAGTTACTGGACCGAAGGCAAGGGCAATTTCGTAACCTCGGCGATGGAGGACACGGGCAGCTTTCAATCCATGACGTATCTGCATCCGACCGGAAAAGTGAACAAGAACCGCATGATGGTTCTGCGCACCGCGAGCAACTACACGATGCAACCGCCTGGCATGACAGCGGCAGAACACTTGCTCAAAGAGAACGAAGGTTATTCAGGATTGGGCGCATCCATCGAAGCGGCCTATGTTGTTGGAAGCACGGTCGTGAATGAAATCGTGAGCAAATGGAACGTGTACCGCGACCACACGCCAGCCGCGAAGGAATAGTCGATGCGTTCCCTGCTGATTGCCGCGGCGGCTCTGCTGTTCTGTGCATGTTCGCCGCCTCCGTCTGAGAAACGGGCAGCAGCAGCTTCGAAGATTCCGGTCAAAGTCCTTGTCGTCTCGATGTACGAGAATGGCGCGATCACCGGTGATGCGCCTGGCGAATTTCAACTGTGGATCGAGCGCGACAAACTCGACCAGTCTTTCCCGTTTCCGATGGGCGAGTACGAGCTGCGCATGAACGATCAAGGCGTGCTCGCGATCTGCACGGGTGGTGGAATCACGAACGCAACCTCTTCCATCATGGCGTTAGGCACTGATCCTCGCTTCGATCTGACGCACGCGTATTGGCTGGTCGCAGGCATCGGCGGTGGCGATCCGCTCGATGTGTCACTCGGGACTGCCGCGTGGGCTCGAACGGTTGTCGATGGCGACCTGTTGTACGAGATCGACGCGCGCGAGATTCCGAACGATTGGCCCTATGGCTTGCTGCCGCTGGGCGCGAAGAAACCGAATGACAAAGCCGATGGCTGGACCGTCGACACCATCAACTTTCCGCTGAATCAATCACTCGTTCGCTGGGCCTTCGAACTCACGAAGGATCATCCGGTCGCCGACAGTCCAGGCATTGCGGAATTTCGCGCGCAGTTCAAAGGCTATGAGAATGCGCTGAAGCCGCCGTTCGTTACGCTGGGTGAGAGCCTCGCGTCCAGCACGTACTGGCATGGCGAGAAGATGAATACCTGGGCGAACGATTGGGTGAAGCTGCAGTCAGGCGCCGACTACAACTTCATGATGACCAACATGGAGGACACCGGAACGATGACTGCACTGCGTCGCCTCTCGCGCGTTGGGGCCGTCGATCTGCAACGCGTGCTGGTGCTGCGCACTGCCAGCAACTACACAATGCCGCCGAAAGGAAAAACTGCTGCCTGGAGTACGACAGCCCCTTATCCGGAGAACGGCATGCCGGCACTCGAAGCGGCGTATCAAGTCGGCAATCGTGTCGTCCAGGAGCTCATCACTCACTGGTCGGAGTACGAGAACAAGGTTCCGGCTGCGGTTCAGTAGACATCGGCCAGCACAGAAGCGACAAGGCCTGTGACGACATTGCTGGTCAAAAACATTCACACACTGGTCACGATGAACGACCAGCGCGAAGAGATCCGCAACGCATGGATGCTGATACGAGATCATGTGATCGAACGGATCGGTCGCGCCGACGAGACTCCAGAGTTGGCCGACGAAGTGCTGGATTTGCAAGGACGTCACATTGTCCTGCCCGGCCTTATCAACACGCATCATCATTTTTTCCAATCGCTCACGCGCGTGGTACCGGCGGCCCAGAACTGCTCGCTGTTCGAATGGTTGAAGGTGTTGTATCCGTTCTGGTCCAAACTCAACGCTGAAGGCGTTTATGCCAGCACTCAGCTTTGTGCCGCCGAGCTGATGCTCTCAGGCTGCACGACTTCGAGCGATCACCTGTACTTGTATCCGAACGATGTGACGCTCGACGAAGAGATCCGTGCCGCACACGACATCGGTATCAGGTTTCATCCGTGCCGAGGCAGCATGAGTGTCGGAGAAAGTGCAGGAGGCTTACCGCCGGATTCGCTGGTGGAGCGCGAGGATTTCATCCTTCGCGATAGTCGACGCGTCATCGAGTCGTATCACGATTCCACGCGGCATTCGATGCTGAGAATCGCTTTAGCGCCGTGCTCGCCCTTCTCGGTCTCGCCGGCATTGATGCGCGAATCGGCCGACTTGGCGCGCAGCTATGAAGGCGTGCGTTTGCATACACATCTTGCTGAGAATCGACACGATGTGGCTTACAGCCTCGCAACGTTTGGACTAGAGCCAGGAGCCTGGGCCGAAAGCATCGGCTGGGTCGGAAGCGACGTGTGGCATGCGCACTGTGTGCGACTCGACGATCAAGCGATTGCCATGTTCGGTCGCACGGGAACGGGAGTGGCGCATTGTCCGTGCAGCAATCTTCGTCTCGCGAGCGGACTCGCCCCGATTCGCAAAATGCGTGAAGCCGGCGTGCCCGTCGGCCTTGGCGCCGACGGCGCAGCCTCCAACGATGCGACGAACCTGCTGCACGAGACACGTCAGGCAATGCTGATCGCACGCGTGCTGGATGAGGATGCGTCGGCAATGACTGCGCGTCACGCACTCGAGCTCGCAACGCGCGGCGGCGCGCAGGTTCTGGGCCGCGATGACATAGGCACATTGACGCCGGGTGCGTGCGCAGACTTCATTGCCATCGACATTGATCGTCCCGCCTTCGCAGGGGCGCAGCACGATCTTGTCGCTGCGTTGGTTTTGTGCCAGATCGATCAGGTCGACTACAGCTACATTCATGGCCGATGCGTGGTTCACGAACGTGAGCTGATGACCGTCCCGTTACCCCGAATCGCTGAGCAGGTGAATCGTCTGTCTGCTCGGATGCTGAACGGAGTCAACGGATGAGCCCGCAGCCAAAGCTGCCGATCATCGACGTGAGCGACTTCGACGTGGACGAGAGTCGTCGGGCACGAGTTACCCAAAGCGTGAATCAAGCGCTGCAGGAAAGCGGATTCATGTACGTGGTGGGACACGGCCTGGATCCACTGCTGATCGCAGCAGCGTTCGCAGAGTTGCGGAAGTTCTTCGCACAGCCAGCGGAGTTCAAACAGCGCTTCGCCTACACCGACGTCGTGTCCAATTTCGGGTATCAGGGCATCGAAGGTGAACGCCTCAATCCGCAACAACTCCCCGATCTCAAAGAGTCATTCACGATGCGCAATGCGCTTGGAGTGGCCGAGCAACATTCACGATGGCCGGACGATGGCTTTCGGGAAACCTCACTACGGTTTTATGTCGCCGCTTTCGCCGCTGCGCATCGCTTATTGCGCATTCTCACGGAGTGCCTGCAGTTGCCGGATGATTTCTTTCGGCAACGTCATCGTGGCGAGAACGTGACGCTGCGTTGGCTTCACTATCCTGCGAACTTGCCGGCACGGTCTGCTGAACAACTGGGGGCCGGTGCTCATACGGACTATGGCTCGATCACGCTTTTATTCCAGGACAGTGTGGGTGGACTGGAGTTGTTGGGCTCCGATGGGGCGTGGCATGAGGCACCGCCGGTCTCCGATGCGATTGTGATCAACACCGGCGACCTGATGGAGCGCTGGACCAATGGTCGTTTTCGTTCAACGGTCCATCGCGTACGGCCTGTCGCTGGGCTTCGTGACCGCTACTCGATCGCACTCTTCGTGGATCCTGACAGCTCGGTCGAAGTGGAGTGCATCGCGAGCTGTGCAAGTGAGTCGAATCCGGTGCGCTATTCGCCCATCACCGCGGCGGAACATCTGAGGCTGAAGATCGCGGCGACTCATTAGAGCGAGCGCGCCTTGCAGCATGGATCTCAAAGATACTTGAGCAAATGCAATGAGAACTTCGCTGCTTGCTTTGCTGCGATGGGTCCCAAACGCAGGTAGTCATCGTTGGGTGCTTCCTGCGCGACGTTACTGCCGGCGCGGACAATCAGGTACGGAACGCCAAGTGATTCGCAGACATGGCCCAGCGGTGCGGATTCCATTTCCATGATGTCGGTGTGAAAGCGTGATCGCAGCGTGTCGATGCGCTTCTGAGTGACGCCGAAAAGATCCGATGACGACACCACGCCACGACGTGCTTTCACCCGATACGTCGCATCATTCGCCGTGACCTCGGGGCTTTCATAGTCGGTGATCGCACGATCCGCTATTTTCAGCAATGCATCCGGCGGAGAGAACGAGTTCGCAACTTCCTTACCGTCATCAGGGCCATTCATCGGTCGGAAGACCATGTCATCACGCGTGAGACTGCCGTAGTCATGTTCGTGCGTGACGGTCGCGACGATGACGTCGCCTGTACGCAGCTGCGCATTGATGCGTGCGCCGGTGCCACTCATGAGTACGAGGCGCGGTTTGAATTGCGTGATGAACAGTGTCGTCGTCATGCCAGTGAACGTCTTGCCGATGCCGGTGATGGCGACGATCACGTTCTTGCCCGCGATGGTGCCGCGATAATAGGGAATGCCCCATAGTTCGCTGGCTGCTGGATTTCCCAGGGCTTCCCTGAACGGCACGATTTCCTGCGGAACGGCGCCCAGAATCAGGATGAGATCTTCGGGCGAGTAGTGGGTCGGTTTCGCAGGAGCTTCGCCTGCTTGGCTCAGCCCGATGATCAACGAACACAACGCGGCAAACACATAGCGCATGCAAGACTCCGGATGATCATGATCGATCAACTCGGGCTGCAAGATTCTGACCATGCGCGGGTCCGCACATTCTGCAGAGTCCTTGCTCGTACATTGCCCTTGAGTAAGGCGATCGCAGAAAGTCATGCACTGAATTCGCAGGCAGATACACTCTCGGCACGCACACGATGGCGAGCACGAAGCAGCCGTGAGCTCAGGGCCGCTGATCGCTATTCAGGGTTGCGCCGAATTCCATAAGAAACGAAGAGCAGGGGTCATCCAACGTGGAAATGGTTTTTGTGCTCGTGTCCATCGCGGCACTGGTCGTTCTGATCGCAGGTTTCAAGGTTCATCCGTTCCTGGCATTCCTGCTCACATCGATCCTCGCGGGCTTACTGCTCGGCATGCCGCTCACGGCTATTCCAGGATCGATCGAGAAGGGTATCGGCAGTACGCTGAGTCAGCTGCTCGGGATAGTTTGTTTGGGCGCAATGTTCGGCAAGCTCATCGCACAAAGCGGCGCGGCACAGCGAATCGCTCAAGTGCTGATGCGCGCCTTCGGGCCTCAACGCATTACCTGGGCTTTAATGTTCACGGGTCTGCTCGTCGGCATTCCGTTGTTCTACAACGTGGGCTTCGTGCTGCTCGTGCCACTGATTTTCTCGGTGGTGTATGCGTCGAAGCTGCCGGCTGTGTACCTGGGTATTCCACTGCTCGCCGCATTATCCGTGACTCACGGCTTTCTGCCGCCGCATCCCGCGCCGACTGCGATGCTGCCGATTTTTGGAGCCAACATCGGCACGACACTCATCTACGGTTTGATTGTTGGCATTCCGGCCATGATCCTTGCAGGGCCAGTGTTCGCGACGCGGCTGCGACGCTTCAGTTCGAAGCCGCTGCAACTGTTCGTGCCGCAGGATCTTCCTGAGCATGAACTTCCCGGCGCCTTCAATTCGTTCGCGATCTCGCTGTTGCCGGTCGTGATCATCGGTTGCTCGGCGGCATTGCCAGCGCCTTCAGATCACGAAAGTGGTGGACTCGCATTCTTGCGGTTCGCGACGAATCCGCTGATCGTCATGCTGTTCGCACTGATCGTGGCGACGTTTACGTTGGGAATCTGGCGAGGCACGAAGATCGCTGCGCTGATGGATCACTACAGCAGTGCGGTGAAGGACATCGCGATCATTCTGCTGATCGTCGCAGGAGCCGGCGCACTCAAGCAGGTCTTCGTCGATACCGGCGTGAGCGACAGAATATCTGGCGTTCTGCAGGGCCTGCCGCTGAATCCTCTTCTTCTGGGATGGCTGATCACGACGCTCATTCGTGTGAGCCTGGGCTCAGCAACGGTCGCCGGACTCACTGCCGCCGGAATCATGGCGCCCGTCGTGACTGCGACAGGAGCCAACCCCAGCCTGATGATCCTTGCGGTCGGTGCCGGCAGCGTCATGTTCTCGCACGTGAACGATTCAGGCTTCTGGATGTTCAAGGAGTATTTCAACCTGAGCCTCAAGGAAACGCTGATGACCTGGTCGACGATGGAAGTGATCGTTGGCGTCGTAGGAATCATCGGCGTGTTGATCCTGGATCGATTTGTGTGAGAAAGAAGGCGCTGGGCACTAACGCTAGGTTCTAGGCTCTAGGCTAGGCAAGAAAGGTAAGAGCAGACGCAGCCAGCGCTGA
>JBJMWN010000291.1:0-18987 GCA_045810085.1 Povalibacter sp.
TGGATTAACGTTGCTGCCAACGCTCTATCAGACATCTGCTTTCGGCGCGGTCGCACCCACGATTCGCCAACGACAATTCATCATGGACACCGATGATTTCGTACAGCGAGTCGAGTCGTTGCGCTCGGCGCGTTCTGATGCGGTTGTCGGAATGGCGCTCCACAGTTTGCGGGCAGTGCCGCCGGCTGCACTCAGCAATGTGCTCGAATCCTCGATCGCGCGTGAGTCGCCTGTCATCCACATTCACATTTCCGAGCAGCAGCGAGAAGTGGAGGAATGCATTCGTGTGCTGGGCCAGCGTCCGATCGAATGGCTTCTGGATCATGCAGAACTGGATGCGCGCTGGTGCTTGGTGCATGCAACACATTCTGCAGTGCATGAGCTCAAGCGCGTCGCGGGTACGGGTGCCGTGGTGGGGCTGTGTCCGACCACCGAAGCGAATCTCGGTGACGGTGTGTTCGATATCTCCGAATACGCCAGACATGAAGGCCGCATCGCCATAGGTTCTGACAGTCACATCTCAATCTCCGCAGCTGAGGAGCTGCGCTGGCTGGAGTATCAGGCTCGACTTTCGCGTCAGGAACGCAACGTACTCGCAACAGCTGAAGGGTCGAGTGGCGCTCGGCTATGGGAAATGACAACGACTGGAGGTGCTCAGGCCTCCGGTATACGCGCAGGGGCTCTGGTCGAAGGACATGCTGCGGATATCGTTGTGCTGGACACCGAGTCGGCGATGCTTGCAGGTCGAACCGAAGATGCCTTGCTGGATACATTCATTTTCTCCGGCCAGCCCAACGCGATTCGAGATGTGATGGTCAATGGCCGCTGGGTCGTCCAGAACGGACATCATTTCGCGGAGATTCCAATCGAAGCCGCTTACAAACGAGCGATGCGAGTTCTTTTCAGTTAGGTGACGTCAGGCAACTTTCGCTTGCCATACATGGATTCGGGCGGGAACATCGAACTCTCCTCGACGAGTGAAGCCGACCATGAACGCGCAGACTCAAGTGGAACATCGAAGCGCAGGCGCACGCCCTGTGCAAGCGCCGCGCGGCACGCAACTCTCAGCGAAAAGCTGGCTGACGGAAGCGCCTCTGCGCATGCTGATGAACAATCTCGACCCGGCAGTGGCCGAGAATCCCGACGAGCTGGTTGTATACGGTGGCATCGGTAGAGCGGCTCGCAATTGGGAATGTTTCGATGCGATCGTCGATGCTCTGCGAGCACTCGAGCGCGACGAAACATTACTGATCCAATCGGGCAAACCCGTCGGCGTGTTTCGTACTCACGAAGATGCACCGCGCGTGCTGCTCGCCAATTCGAATCTCGTTCCTAAGTGGGCGACATGGGAACACTTCAATGAGCTCGATCGACGTGGCCTGATGATGTTCGGTCAGATGACCGCGGGCTCGTGGATCTACATCGGCAGTCAAGGCATCGTGCAAGGCACGCACGAAACGTTCGTCGAAATGGGTCGGCGCCATTACGGCGGTGATCTGAGCGGGAAATGGATTCTGACTGCAGGCCTAGGCGGTATGGGTGGAGCGCAGCCGTTAGCAGCGACCATGGCCGGCGCGAGCATGCTGTGCATCGAGTGTCAGCAAAGCAGAATTCAGAAGCGTCTCGACACACGCTATCTCGATGCGCAGGCGCCGCATCTGGACGGTGCACTGCAATTGCTGGAGCACGCTGCAACAACGGGCAAGCCGATGTCGATCGGATTGCTGGGCAACGCTGCGCAGCTGTTGCCGGAAATGCTGCGTCGAGGAGTGCGGCCGCACGCCGTTACAGACCAGACCTCAGCTCATGATCTGCTCAATGGTTATCTGCCATTGGGCTGGAGCGTCGAGCAATGGAACGAGCGGCGGCTTCGCGATCCGAAGAGTGTGGTCGCAGCAGCGCAGTTGTCGGCCGCGGAGCATGTCAAAGCCATGCTGGCTTATCACCGGATGGGCGTGCCCGTTTTCGACTACGGCAACAACATTCGACAGGTCGCCTTCGATCAAGGCGTGCATGACGCGTTCGACTTTCCTGGTTTCGTGCCTGCATACATCCGTCCGCAGTTCTGTCGCGGTGTCGGTCCGTTTCGTTGGGTTGCACTCTCCGGAGATCCGGAAGATATCTATCGTACCGATGCGAAGGTGAAGGAACTGATTCCTGATGATCCGCACCTGCATCGCTGGTTGGACATGGCTGCGCAACGTATTCAGTTCCAGGGATTGCCGGCTCGTATCTGCTGGGTCGGGCTAGGTCAGCGACATCGGCTCGGTCTTGCGTTCAACGAGATGGTCGCATCGGGAGAATTGCGAGCACCGATCGTGATTGGTCGCGATCATCTGGACTCGGGGTCAGTTGCAAGCCCGAATCGCGAAACTGAGAGCATGAAGGACGGATCCGATGCAGTTTCGGACTGGCCTCTGCTCAACGCGCTGCTCAATACGGCAAGTGGCGCAACGTGGGTATCGCTCCATCATGGTGGAGGTGTGGGTATGGGCTATTCGCAGCACGCGGGTGTCGTGATCGTGTGTGATGGAACGCCTGCAGCTCACAAGCGCATCGAGCGGGTTCTCTGGAATGATCCGGGCCTCGGCGTCGCGCGTCATGCGGATGCAGGCTATGACGATGCGATCACTTGCGCTCGCACGAACGGTCTCAATCTGCCGATGATCCAGCGGTAGTCACTTCAATGCTGCCTTACCTGTTTCATCGTGGATCGTTGCCGCTATTGATCAGCGTGCCGCATGCAGGGACTGCCGTCCCGGATGACATTGCGAGTACGTTCACGGAAGCAGCAAACGCATTTCCCGACACCGACTGGTACGTGGACCAGCTGTATGGATTCAGCGAGGCGATGGGTGCTTCGATTGTCCGTGCGACCTATTCACGCTACGTGGTCGATCTGAATCGTTCGCCCGATTCCGCGCCGCTTTACGCGAACAATCCCACATCGCCCGTGTGTCCGACCCATACGTTCGCGGGTGATCCTCTCTACAAACAAGGATGCGAACCCACTGAGGAGGCGATCGCTGCGCGCGTTGAGCAGTACTGGCATCCCTATCATCAATGCCTCGCAGAAGAGTTGTGGCGAATCAGATCGGAGCACGGTTACGCCTTGCTCTGGGATGCACATTCGATCCTGTCGCACGTGCCTGCTTTGTTCGCAGGTGAACTGCCTGCCTTCAATTTCGGAACGCGTGATGACGCCGCTTGCCCGCGTGAGATTGCACAATCACTGCTCGATGAGGTGCAGGCGGAGGGGCAGTATTCGGCGGTGCTCAATGGCCGCTTCAAAGGTGGCTACATCACACAAAGCTACGGTCGGCCCGCCGACAAAGTCATCGCTGTCCAACTGGAACTCGCACAGCGAACGTATATGGAAGAAGAACCGCGTGGAGCGTGGAGTCCGCAACACGCGATAAGCGTTGTGCCGCTGCTTGAACGACTGCTCAAGCGCTATCTCGAAGCTGGCTCTCCGTATGGGAACGGGCTTATGTCGTAGACACGCGCTAGCTGCGAGTCGCGAGCGCTGGATATCGAATGCCGGAACTGAGAAATGTTCCCCAGTTCTCAAACGCGCGGTGTCGTTGTGACGCGACGCTTGCGGTGTTCAGCTTTCGATCAGTATCGATCCTCCATAGTGAAGTCGCTGAAGTCGGACCGATGGCGGCTCTAAGGAGGACTTCGATGTCGAGCAAAATGGCTGTGTATCTTCTTGCTTCCGCGCTTTCGATCGGCGCGTCAGTTTCGCATGCAGATGATCG
Source organism: Povalibacter sp. (assembly GCA_045810085.1). GTDB lineage: Bacteria > Pseudomonadota > Gammaproteobacteria > Steroidobacterales > Steroidobacteraceae > Steroidobacter. The sequence continues at coordinate 3,762 of JBJMWN010000291.1, forward strand.
CGATCATCGTCACGATCGAAACGCGCAGCATCAGCAGCGCCATGAAAACGGCGGTCGCGATCAGCGTGGGCACGATCGCCATCAGGCGTACGAACAGCGTGGTGATTGGAATGCGCGACGCGATGGCGATCGTTCCTACCATCGTCCAGAGGGCAGGAGCTACACGCAGCATGCTCAGCCTCAATGGAACCATCGGTACGTGCAGCATGCGCAACCTCGATGGAACCATCAGCACTATGATGGGCACTATGGGGTGCGCGACTACTCGCATCATTATTACCAGCCTCCGCGCGTCGTGTATCGGCACTATGACGGTCCACGGTATCGAGTCGCCTATTACCAGCGGCCGTATGGCTATCGCGCGTACCAGTGGTATCCGGGCGCACGGCTCCCGATGGCCTACTGCGCTCCGCGCTATATCGTCGATGACTACTACTCATACGGTTTGCGTCGGCCGCCTTACGGTTATCACTGGATTCGCGTCGATAGCGACGTCGTCCTTGCCGCCGTCACGACCGGGATCGTGTTGGACGTCGTCGACCAGATCTTCTGGCAATGAGTGAGTCCTGGCAGGCACAAGGCTCCATCTGCGTTTTCCACTGTTGACGTAGCAATCATCCCCTTCCAAGAATCCGGTCAGAGCTGATGTCTGGCCGGTGACTTGCTGGTCGAAGCCTTCGGCAAGGGGGACTCATGAACGTCGATCTGCTTGAGATTTTTCAGTCCGCCCTGGGCGCCGGTCTGATTCGCGACGTGAGCTCTCAGCTGGGCGAATCGGAACTGTCGACACGAAGCGCTCTGCAGTGCGCTGCACCGGCGCTGATGTCAGGTCTCATGCAACGCGTCGTTTCGCCGGGCGGTGCTGCCGAAGTTTTCCGTCAGGTCACGGATTCTGAGATCGATGCCGGCGCTGCGGGGAAATTTCCTGGCCTGCTCGCCAGCCGCGACACGCTCGAGAGTCTGCTCAGGCTCGGACAGTCTCTGGATCAGAAGGTGTTCGGCGCTCGCACCGCTGCAGTGACGCACGCCTTGGCTGAATCCTCAGGCGTCAGAACTTCTTCCGCTCTGACCATTCTCTCCCTTACCGCACCCATCCTGTTCGGATTGCTCAAGAAGCACGCCCGCAACAATGATCTTGATGCCACAGCACTCGCGGTGCTGCTATTGCACCAGCAACACGCCGTCGGAACGAGCGGACTGGATCACCGAGTGGCAGGCGCGCTCGGATTCGGCAGCGTGGCCGAGATGTTGGCCGCGCTTCCGAGCACACCTTCAGGCGCGTCGTCCGCCAAAGCAGTACGGCGAGTGAGCGAGCGCTCCTGGCTGCCCTGGAGTGCAGCGGCCGCGGTAGGTGTTTTCGGCGTGCTGTTTCTGGTGAACCAGACCGCGGAGCAGCAAGACCTGCCTCACGGCGCCGTGAAGATTGCGGAGATGCAGCCTCGCGATAGCGCCCAAGCGCACGAGAGTCGCAAGACCTCTGCTGAAGAGCCTGATCCGCAGACTGGAGTCGAAGACTCGCGCGAAGCTGCACGCGATCGGACACGCGCCGTCAGAGATATGGATCCCTCACCTGCGCAGGCGGAAGAGCAAGTCACTGAGCGCGATTCTCGGTAGACAAACTACTTGGCGAGAACATTCCGGGCGGCGGTTCTTCGCTGCGGCCGTCGAATCAACGCTTAGGCCACTTCCGCTGCAGGCATTGAGAAGCTGAAGGTTGAACCGTGACCCGGTTCGCTTTGTGCCCAGATACGCCCGCCATGACGGGCGATGATGCGGTGTGCGATCGCGAGGCCTACGCCGGTGCCGGGATACTGAGCGTTCGAGTGCAGTCGCTCAAAGACACCGAATAGCTTGTCGGCATATTGCATGTCGAACCCGATGCCGTTATCGCGCACCGAATACACGATTTCATCTTCATTGCGTTCAGCCTCGATGTGAATCCTGGGGCCCTGCACGCCTGCCGTGTACTTCACTGCATTATCGATGAGGTTCAGCCACACGAGCCGCAGCAGAGTGCGGTCACCTTTGATCCAGGGCAGCTCGCCCGTTTCGATCACGGGCACCGGTGAGGTGCGACCGCCCACCGCATCATTGATGACTTTCCTGACGACAGCCGACATGTCGACGGGCTCGCGTTGCAGTGTCTGCCGTCCGATTCGCGAAAACTCGAGCAGATCATCGATGAGTTGCGCCATCCGATTACAGGCATTGCAGATGGTCCGCAGATACCGTGCGCCCTGGGAATCGATCCGCGATGCGTATTCCTGCTCGAGCATTCGCGAATAACCATTGATGGCGCGCAGAGGTGCCCGCAGATCGTGCGATACCGAATAGCAGAAGCTCTCGAGTTCCTGATTGCTCGATTGCAGCAGTTGCGCCTGTCGAATCAACTCCTCATTCAGTGCGACCACACGACGCTCTGCTTCTTTCTCCTGAGTGATGTCGAGCGAGATGCCGAGCAGCAGTGAGGCCTTCTCGTCCTTGCCGCGGATCGGGACTTTGAGGGTGTGGAGGATGCGCCGGCCATGATCACCGGTATCGATTTCTTCATGTGGGATTTCGACGATGTCGCCTTGCGCCAGCGTCTCGCGGTCCTTCGCAGTGAAATGGTCCGCCTGCTCTTTTGGAAAGAAGTCGTAGTCGTTGCGTCCGAGCAGCCGGTCGCGGCTATGGCCCATGATCTTCTCTGCCGCGCGGTTGATGCGCACGAATCGCAGATCCCGGGCGTCTTTGGCAAACACCATGGCTGGCATGTTTTCGAAGAGCGATTCGAGCAGTCGATTGGCATCCTGCAGCTGAGTCTCAAACCATTGGCGCTCGAGCAGGTCGCGACGAATGCACGCAAGTAACCAAGCCAATGCAACGAGCATCAGGAATGTCGCAAGTGCGATGGTGAGATAGAGCCATGCGGCTGAGTGCTGCGCTTCCTCCACCTGGATCTGATGAATGTTCGTGGCGGTCTGCAAATCCACATCGATGGATTGAATGATCCGATCTGCCGTACCCGCATCACCAGTGGACAGGCTCGTCGCAATGTCAGAGCGCAAGCGTGCAAGCGTGGTCTGCTGAAGTCCCGTGGCATGTAGATGCTCTTCGAGCACCTCGAGCGATCGCTGCAGTTCGAGGAGCGTCTGCTGACTGCGACTGTCGAGTGCACCCGTGCCCTGGCGGCTGGCAATTTCGATGGCAAACGCGGAACGCAAGCGTTCGTAAGCGAAGAGCGCCTCGCTGGACCGACGCAACTGGCGATTGGCTTCAATGGAGTGAGTCGCCGCGAGATAAGTTGCGGCAGGAGCGAGCAACACGACCACGGCCATGGCGACGAAGGCGGCCAGCGTCTTACGGCCGACCGACCAGGTGGAGCTGGCAACGGACGCTGATTTCATTGTGTGCGACACAGTAAAGGCCGCGACCGAAAGCGTCAAAAGCGATCGCGTGAGCTGCTCAGCAGGTCACAGTGTGAACGTGCAAGTGCGATCGAGCTATGCACCTAAGGCCACATCACAGCGACGAGCGGCGCCTCTAATCTGACCCCACTAGAAAGGCGTCTCGAGTCAGTCGCGACGCTGCAGCGCAAACGGAACGGGAGCCGACAATGGAACGAGGCGTGATCATGGGCGGGGCGCTGATTGCGGCAAGCATTCTGTTCGCCTTGCTGCTGAACCATTCCGCGGGCGACAAGGTCATTCCTGTCAGTGGTGCGAAGGCGGGCGACATCGTCGTTACGGGTGCGGACAGCAAAAGCCCTCCCGCAGCAAAGGTTCTCGACAATCCTGGCTTTTACGCCGGCGAAGCAGGCCTGAGCCCGTCTGAAAAGGCCGGGCGGGAGATCTGGTACAAAGCGACAGCCGGCAACAGCCGCTTCCACACGTACACCTTTCAGCAGCGCGTCGGCGTACTCATCGACTGGTATCGCGTGTTGCGTACCGATGAGCGCAATGATCGTTTCGCAGCGTGGGGCATCATGAATGATCCGGGCTGTTGCGTTCCCGGCAGCGCGGATTGTCCTGCTCGCAGCGCCACAGAGACGTACGGCTTCGATTGGTGTCCCGGTGATGAGCAGTTGCTCAAGTATGTAGGCAAGCCCGGCTATCGAGATCCTGCTTGCGATTTCAGCGATGCTCCTCTCGACAGCGAGGACGTGCATGCGCGTAAGGGTGATCAGCGGCAATCACCCTGTGATCTCGCGTTCGGTACTTCGACAGGCGCGCTGGGCTTTCGAAAGTTTCCGAACCCACGCTTTGATGCCAAGCGTTGGCTTGCTCTGAACGGATCGCTCGACAACTGGGGTGGCTTCGATCGCAAGCTCTCGAAGGACCCAGCCAACAGCGATGTCAGCGCCAGTCATCTTGCGGATGGCTCCGTCGAACCGCCGTTCCTGATCGGAATCTCCTGCGGCTCGTGCCATATCGCTTTCGATCCATTGAATCCACCGCGCGATCCCGCGCATCCGGACTGGGCCAATCTGAAAGGCGCCATCGGCAATCAGTACACGCGAATCTCAGAGATTCTCAGCTCCGGGATGACTGGATCGGCAATCGAGTTTCAGGTGTTCTCGCACGCGCGACCTGGCACGTCCGACACCTCCGCAGTGCCCACAGATCAGATCAACAATCCAGGAACCATCAACGCGATTATCAATATCCCGCAGCGTCCCACCTTTCAGAACGAAGTCGTCGACAAGTGGCGCAAAGTGAACGCGTGCAGTACCGCAGATGCACCTTCGATGGCCGGAACGACGGGGAAAGGAGAGTCATGCTGGTGTGAACCCGGACGCGAAGGAAAGTGCTGGCAACGCAGCACGCGTACGGAGACTGTGCATCACATCCTCAAAGGGGGTGAAGACTCCATCGGTGCGTTGGAGGCGGTGCAACGTGTCTACTTCAACATCGGCTCGTGTGCGGAACAGTGCTGGGTGAATCACCTGAGCGATCTGCGACAGCTCGACCCGCAGCAACGCAATTTCGGGCAGACGCCTTTCGACATCGGGCAATGCAGGCGCGACTGTCCGAACTTCCGGGCGATCGAGGATCGCTTGCCGAACATCATGGCGTTCCTCACCTCCGCAGAGAATCACGCCACCGATCTGCAGACGGCGCGTGAGAACGAACTGAAGAAAAAGAACGCGGCTGCGCGGTATGACACCTCGGCACTGACTGCCGATCTGGAGCGCGAGTTTGGTCAGGGCGCCGTTGCTCGAGGTCGTGACGTGTTCGCAACGAACTGCGCACGCTGCCACTCGAGCATTGCAGAGAAAGACGGCGGTGCTTTTGTCAATCGCGATTTCCGAGCCATTGATGCACGCACTGGCTTGCGGGCGGATTGGATGGGCAACGATCAGGCAACACCCGTTTCAGCCGTCGGCACATTTCGCTGTCGGGCTCTGCACTCCAATCACATGAAAGATCATGTGTGGCAGGAATACGGCTCCGAAACGCTGCACTCACGACCCGCTGATCCTGCCGTACACGAGCCGAGCGATGGAGGTCGGGGCTACTACCGCAACATTTCACTGCTGAGCCTGTGGGCGCACGCGCCGTTTCTACACAACAACGCATTGGGACCTGAGCTGTGCGGTAAGCCGGCCAATGCTGCCAATGATTTCTATCGCTCACCGTTTACGGATGCGAATGGAAAATCGTTGCCCGACTCAGCTGCACCCGCGTGCTGGAAATTCGATCCGAGCGTGTCTGGCCGATTCGAGCTTTACAAAGCCTCGATGAAGGATCTGCTGAATCCTGATCAGCGCATTCCCAAGATCACCCGCTTCAGCGATGACGTTCCCGTGACGTTCGGCCCCAGGCTGTGGGACGGCCATGCGGAGCAGCAGGTGCTTGGATTCAGCGTGACGGTTCCTGCGGGCACATCGACGGGTGCACTGGGAAATTTCCAGCACAAGCGTTTTGCGGGCGATCTGCTGCAGTCGCAACTGCATCCTGAGGAGACTCGAGTGCAGCTCGAGAAGACGCTTGGGCCACAACAGGGAAAACAGGTGTTCGATGCCTTGAATGAAGTGCGAAGCGAGGTAATGCACGATCCCGCGACCATGGTGGACGCCATTCGCAAAAGACCATTCCTGCTGAGTGTCTACAGTTCCTGCACGGCAACAGTGGAGAACGAAGGCCACGTTTTCGGTGAAGGTCTGACCGCAGCCGACAAGAAAGCGCTCACGGCTTTCCTTGCGACTATCTGATGCACGTCAGCAAGGAGCGAAAAATGCAATCGATCCGCCTTTCGGCAGAACAGCCAGGAACAAAACCTTAGTAGGGAGTATGCATTGCTCTCATCGTCGCGTTGCTGCCCATGAGCGGCTGCGATTGGGTGAACTCAGTTTTGCATCGAGCACCCAATCTGAAATTCGCGGCTGCACGCGATCCCTATTTGACCAAACCTGACTTCGCGCGAGTGGAGCACGACTTTCCACTCGAAGCGGGCGAACTCGCGAAGCTTTCGCCGCAGAACATCGCCAACTATTCGCAGGAACAAGTCGATCAAATCTACGCGCGGCTCACTGCGGGCCCCATCCCTGATGGTCCTTTTGATGGCGGACTGTTCTTCCCCAAGAACAGTCATGGTGATCGTCGGCTCGCCGAGATTATCGGCGGTCTGCCCGGGCTCGCGGTCGAGCTCCAATCTCAGAAGCTGGAGGTCATCGGCAAGCATCTCTGGCGCGGCAAGGTCTTCTATCGTGAGGAGCGGCTGCTGCGCAATCGCATCGAGGATCTCGCGTTGCTGAAGCCGATCATCGATGGCGATCTGAGCTCGATTCCGAAGATCGATGTCAACGGCACGAAACAGTGGCTGCTCTTTCCTGCAAAGCTCTACTGCGGTCAGAGCCTTCTCGACTCCCGTCGCGAATCCATCATCATCGATTACGCCTTCACGGATGAGATCCAGGGCTATCGCGAACGGCCTGACTATCTGGCAGGCCGCAACGGATTCCAGATACGCGATGAAATTCGCATGGTGCGGCCAGGTTTCTACCTGGGACGCGCCTATGCCGGAAAAGTGTTCCTGTTGAATTTCGTTCTCTATAGCAAATCAATTGCTGATCGAGACGGACCTTCATTTCTCAAGACTGGAGATGTCGCGGAAGACTGCTGGATGGGCACGCAATCACGTTCGCTGCTGGCTGCAACGAAGTGATGCTCACGCGGCAATGAAACTGCATTGGATGTTCGCCATGCTGCTTTTCATTCACATGCCCGCGCACGCCGACTCGATCGCCCAAGGTGAAGCGGTCTGGGTGCTCGATCCCGCAGTTCCAGGTCCCGATGTGCCTGATCGTGGGAGTTCACTCTTCGACAAGATCACGCTGGATGCGCACGGTCAGCGCCACATTCCTTATCCCTTCGAACATCTGGTCGCACGCATTGAAGCCGCGGCCGACTGCAACGCCGCTCAGCCGTGCACGCGCACCGTGCTCATTCCGCTGGGACGCTCGTTGCAACGAGCCGCGGCTTCCCCAGACTTCTTTGCTCATCCGCGGCGAGTGCTGGCAGTCACGGAGGAAGGAAGCGGCACGCTGTTACGCGATCGTCTGTACCTGGGCTTTCAGGAGCGTGCGAGCACGCTTGAGGTGATCAGCTACAACGAAGCGCAGGCACGCTTCGAGTTTCAGATCGTCAGCAATTACGCGCTCGGCAAAGTACCCGAGGTGTCTTCCGCCAGTCGCGTCATGTGCATCGCCTGTCACCAGAACCAGGGGCCGATCTTCTCTGAGGCCATGTGGTTAGAAACGAATGCCAACCCCCGCATTGCGGCAGCTCTGAAAAGCGAACGGCAAGTTGCGAGCGCAGCTGCAGTGCCTACAGATGTCACGCAGGCTGTCGACAATGCGACGGATCGCGCAAATCGGATGGCGCTCACCCAATGGCTATGGAGAAACGCATGCGGAGATGGGACAAAAGGTGAAGCGTGCCGTCGCGCCGTCATCAAAGCAGGTCTGCAGTTCGCGTTGAGTGGCGAGCGCAGCTATGCAGCATCGGATCCAAGATTCAAAGAAAGAGTCCTGAACCGGTTTGCGACGCGCGCAACCACACAATGGTCTCAGGGTATTGCTCTCGCGAGTGCAGACATTCCGAACCGCGATCCTTTCGATGTCTTCCAGGGAGTGACGGGGCGTTCGCTCGTGGATATTCCGTTGCGTTTCGATCCGCTCGTTCCGAGATCGCCAGAACATTTTTCGCCCAGTGCCGGTGAACTCGCCAACGATCTCGTGCGAGGTGTCTCCGCGTTCATCTCGCAACGAGTGCGCAACTCAATCACTCATGCGCTGGCGACGTCGCATGCTGAACTGCGAGAGATCACTTCGCCCTGCACGTTCGAGAGCAACCAAAGTGTGCGGTTCGATTGTGTGCGCGATTCGACGATTCGCCTTCGCGGCACTCTGCATGGAACCCATGGTGAGCTCGAGGAGATCGCGATCGATGCCGAAGAGCCCACACGTAATCTCCAGATGCTTCAGTTGCAGAACGCCGGGCATGTTCAGCGTTTCGGTGTGAAGCAGGGAAACGGCAATGCGCGACTATCGAACGGGCGCTCCATCGAGCGTATCGACCTTCGTCCGCAGGACCAGAACTCCAGTGCCAGCATTTGGATAAGACAGGATTTCGATCGGCTGGACGCTGCAGTCGACTCGCTTTCCGCTGACACGCTGACGACCGAGTACTTTGAAACGCTGAATGCGTTGATCGGCGGCAAGCATCGAGTCACCGAGCAGCCAGCGCTTGCGCCACATAAGTCGACGCCGGCTTCTGACCCGAGCACGGATCGGTTGGCCTTGTTGTTCGAGGCGCCTTGCGGTGGGTGTCATCGAACGCAGCAGGCGTCGCCACCGAATTTCCTCAGCGGGAATACAAAGCGCATTCACGCATCGTTGCGAAAATGTGCGCCGCGCATGCTGGTGCGATTGAGCATGAACACTCTTGACGCATCGCTGCGTACGAAATCACCGATGCCGCCCGAAACGGCCAGCCTTTCTCCGCCATCTCACACGCAGGCGGAGCGAGCAGTTCAGTCGAAGTTGATCGCCGCCGTAGAAGACATGCTGCGCGAGGAATACGGTCGCGTGCCGGCAGTGGACGAGCTGTTGAACCGTGGCTACGAGTCATTGCGAACCTGTTCGTCGGAGATGTGAAACCAAACCTATGTCTCAGGATCCGGAACAGCGCGTGCCGCAACCGTCACCGGCAACGATGGAGTTGATGCGCAAACCTTGGGCTCGCATCACCGCTGCCATCGTGCTACTCGTGCTGGTGTTTGGCTTCGTGACTGCGGTGCTGCTGGCCGTTCGCTTTACGACCGATCAACCGGTCGAGTACGCCGATATCGGTGAGCATTTCAAATACGGTTCCACCGGCGGGGAACGCGAGTCAGGTCTGCCGTACTGGATTTTCCAGGCGATGCCGAAGGTCTGCGCGCAGCATTTACCAGGCAAAGGCTATGCATCGCTCGGCTTTATTTTCGAGCCTGGTCACGATTTGCCGGTGGGGATGTCGAAGCGCCGCAATCTGGGCATCGACCGCACGTTCCTGAATTGCGCGGTGTGCCACGTCAGTACAGTCCGCGAAGCCCCGGACTCCACGCCGCGAGTCGTGTTGGGAATGCCTGCGAATCGCTTCAACCTGTTCGATTTCCAGAAGTTCCTTTTCACGTGCGCGGCGGATCCAGCGTTCCGAACCGATGTCATCGTGCCGCAGATTGCGCAACTGATGCAGGAGCGAGGCGAGCATCTGGGATTGCTCGATCGATATCTCGTCTATCCAGTGGCCGTTTCGATGATGCGCGAAAGGTTATCGATGCTGGCGGGACGATTCGGTCCGCTGCTCGACGACACTCCGTGGGGCCCAGGCAGGACGGATACGTTCAATCCCAACAAGGTGCTGTTCAACTTTCCGCTGAGTCACATCGCGGCGCGCGAGCGCAACGCAGCCGTGGATTTTCCATCGATCTGGCTTCAGCAACCGCGACACGGCATGCAGTTGCATTGGGATGGCAACAACGTGATGTCAGAAGAGCGGAACAAGAACGCTGCGTTCGGCACGGGCACCACGCCTCCCACGATTGATCTCAAGGCAATCGGGCGAATCGAACATTGGTTGCTGACGGTCGAGCCTCCGAAATATCCGCAACCCATCGACACACAACTCGCAGAACGTGGACAGCACGTCTATGGCGAGTACTGCGCAGGTTGCCACGGCACGAGTGGCCGCCAATTCGCAGCGCCCGGAGGCGACACCTCACGTGACTGCCTCAAGAGTCCGCTGGATGACGAGGCGCTCTACTCGCCACAGGTCGGGCGCATCACGCGCATCGAAGACATCGGTACCGACAGACACCGCCTGGACTCTTTCAGTTATCCACTCGCGGTTCAGCTGGGAAGCATCTACGCGGGCTACCCGCATCGTTATTGTCACTATCGAAAAACTTTCGGCTACGCGAACGCGCCGCTCGATGGTGTGTGGCTGCGAGCTCCCTATCTTCATAACGGGTCTGTGCCAACGCTGCGCGACCTTCTCGAGCCTGCTTCGGCAAGGCCGCTGAGTTTCTATCGCGGCGATGATGTCTACGACGGCAAACGCATGGGGTTCATCTCCAACCTCGCGGCGCGTGACGGTCGCAATTTCTTTCTCTACGACACACGCCTGCCAGGTAACTCGAATGCGGGTCACGAAGGGCCGCGCTTTGGTACCACGCTCAGTACGCAGGACAAGGACTCGCTGGTTGAGTACCTGAAAACGTTCTGAAGGTGAATTCAACGGACATGATGAACAAACGAAAACTGCTTGCGATTCTCGGAACTGTCGGTGTCATCGTTGCGGCGGGCGGACTATTCACCTGGTACAAATTCTTCCGCGACGTTCCGCAACCCGCGTGGGTCACCGCCGATCCGGAAATGCGGTTCAAGTACGGATCGATCGGCGGCGAGCAAGATGCAGGCATTCCTTATTGGATTTTCTATGTCCTGCCTCGGATGTTTCCGGAGAAGATGCCAGGGCCGGATGGTTTTGCTTCGTTCGGCTTCTCATGGGAACAAGGTCAGGAGCTTCCGGTCGGTTTCGTCAAGAAGACGATCGGCTTCGAACGCGTTGGCAACAACTGCGCGACCTGCCATACCGCGAGCTATCGGACGATCGAAGATTCAAATCCAGTGTTCGTGACCGCAGGCCCGGGTCATACCTTCAATCTCGAAGCCATGTTTCGCTTTCTGGTCGATTGCGCCAAAGATCCGCGCTTCAACTCGGACAATCTGATGCACGAGATCGATCTGGTGACCGATCTTTCCTGGGTCGATCGCATGATCTATCGGTTCGTGCTGATCCCCATCACGAAGAAGCGGCTTCTCGAGCGCGAGCAGCAGTTCGCATGGCTGTATCGACATGACTTTCCCGAATGGGGGCGTGGTCGTGACGATGCGATGAATCTCACCAAGTACTTCCTGGTGGGTTCACCCATGGATGATTCCATCGGCCCGTGCGACACGCCGTCGGTGTGGAATCTGAAAAAGTACGATCGCGAAGGCGTGACGTTGAACTGGTCGGGCGACAGTCAGGACAAGTACTCCGTGATCATCGATTCTGCGCTCGGTCTGCTCGGCGCGGCGCCCAAAAGCAATGCGGAGTTTCTGGACCAGGTGAACTGGTTGCAGGATTACCTGAGCGCAAAACCTTCACCCAAATATCCGTTCCCCATCGATGCAGCGCGAGCCTCAACAGGCAAAGGCATCTTCGATCGCGAGTGCGCGCGTTGCCATGCAAGCGAGCTTACGGGCACGCGGATGGAATTGCGTGGTATCGACACTGATCCGGAGCGCCTGTGGACCTGGAAGAAGGAACACGCAATTGCAGCCAACAATAAGGTGAAAGCATTTGGCATCGAACGTAAAGGGCTCGTCGAGGATGAACTGATCGGCTACAACGCCGTATTCCTCGACGGCCTATGGCTGCGCGGCCCTTATCTGCACAACGGTTCGGTGCCCACTCTGCGGGATCTGCTGAATCCGCCCGAGGCGCGTCCTGCAGTTTTCTGGAGGGGCTACGACCTCTACGACCCGGACGCGGTTGGCTTCGTTTCGACTGGTCAACGTGCGGAAGAGGTGGGTTCGCGTTATGACATCAGTCAGCGGTCAAACGGCAATGGAGGCCACCTGTTCGGAACGCAGCTGTCACCGAGCGAGAAGACCGAGTTGCTTGAATACCTGAAGACGCTTTGATCACTTTCAAGTTGTGTCGGTTGAGGCAACCACGCCTCCGCTGAGAATCCGCTACGCTGCAGCTCTCGCTGGAGTGAAAGGCGGACGCGATGCACCGGTGGCTCATAGGGATCATGATCATTTTGGTTGCGGGCTGCGCCAGGCGGCCGGATGTCATCGAGTTGTCTGGCCCGACGATGGGCACCACCTATTCGGTCAAAATCGCTCGTCCTCCTCGAGATCTGGATGCTGCCAAAGCCCGTATCGTGATCGACGATGCGCTTGCACTGATCGATAAGCAGATGTCCACGTACCGCGCCGACTCGGAGATCTCGAGCTTCAACGCGTCCAGATCAACCGAGTGGAAGAACGTGTCGCCGGACCTCGCCCGACTCGTCTCTGCATCGCTCATCGTGAGTGCAGAGTCCGATGGAGTCATGGATATCACCGTTGCACCGCTGGTAAATCTTTGGGGAATGGGACCGGAAGGCGAGCGTGAGGATTTGCCCACGGCTGCGCAGATCTCAGCGGCACGAGCGCGGGTGGGCTATCGACACCTGAGTGCACGCAACAGTCCTCCATCGCTGCGCAAGACCATGCCCGATCTCACCATCGACTTGAATGCAGTCGCGCCTGGTTACGCGGTGGATCTGCTCGCGTCGCGATTCATGAACATGGGTGTTCAGAATTTCATGATCGACATTGGCGGTGAGGTCGCTGCACGGGGCAAGAACGTGGAAGGGTCGCTGTGGCGTATCGCAGTCGAGAAACCGGTGGACGGCGAGCCTGAGCCGTACGCCATCGTGCAATTGAAGGACATCGCAGTCACAACATCGGGTGAGTATCGCCATTACGTGATACGCAAAGGTCATCGCTACTCGCACACCATCGACCCGCGCACGGGACGTCCTGTCGAGCACACTCTGGCCTCGGTGATTGTGATTGCGCCCACAGCTTTCGAAGCCGATGCATGGGCAACGGCACTCAACGTTTTCGGGGAGGAGGCAGGTTATTCATTCGCCCTCCAGCGACAGATGGCGGCGATGTTTATTGTGGATGTCAGCGGCAGGCTCGAGCCGCGAATGACACCGCAGTTCGATCAGTATCTTGCATCGCCTCCGCCAAAGAGCGAGGCAGAGTAGTTCAGCAAGATCAGGAAAGGCCGTGCAGCTGCACTCAGGCGTCCGCGTCCAGCTCCAGCACATTGGCCATAGTCGCCCCGATGCCGGCGTGAATGACGACATCCGCGACATCGTCCATCTCAGTGGGATCGCGATTCACGATGACGAGCGCTGCGCCGTTCTGTCGTGCAAGCAACGGAAACTCGGCTGCGGGAAAGACCGATAGCGATGACCCGAGCACGATGAACAGATCCGACTGCATCGTCTGTTCGTGAGCTCGCTGCATCGGCACCGCGGGCATCTGTTGTCCGAACGAGATCGTTGCGGATTTGATGATGCCGCCGCACTGCTTGCAGGCGCCGACATTGCCGGTGGTCGTGAATTCGCGCTCGATGTCCTCGAGCTCATACCGTGTATGGCACTTCAGGCAGCTCGCGTATGTCGCGTTGCCATGAAGCTCGATCACCTTGTCTTCGGGCACGCCCGACAGCTGATGCAGGTTGTCGACGTTCTGAGTGATGACGCAAGCCGCTTTGCCTTGCTTCACCAGTTGCGCGATCGCGAGATGACCGGAGTTAGGTTGCGCACCCACCCACCCATCGTGATTGCTGAAACGCCGGCCCCAGGCTTCGCGGCGCTTTTCCTCAGAGCCGACGAAATCCTGAAAACTGATGGGTTGCATGCGCGACCAGACTCCGCCCGGGCTGCGGAAATCGGGAATGCCTGACTCGGTACTGATGCCGGCGCCGGTGAAGAAAACGGCATAGTGGCTCGCGTGGAGCAGCTTGCGAAACGCATCGATGCCAGTGGCACTGTTGCCGGCGGCGGTGGGCAGGGAATCGTTCATGAACGATGAGAGAAACACCGCGCACCGCGGTAGCTCACTCTATCGTGATCACTGCTGCATCTCCAAACGTGGAGAGGGCGCGTGGGCAGGCTTGGCCTTGCAGAAATGAAGCTTCGCTGAGTCGATGCGGCAGTCCTACCTATGGAGTAGGACTGCTCCTATAAGGCGGAGCCATCAGGTCAGAGTCTGGAGTTGGCGCCTTTCTCGCCTTCAGCTTGCATTTCCACGCGCAAGGTCTGCTCCAGCCATTCATTCATGATGATCATCGTGTTGCGCTGAGTCGAACTACCGGAGGCGCTGAGCTGCGTCTTGATGGTGTGGATACCAATAATCACTCCACTGCGCTCATCAATCACGGGTGCGCCGGCTGCGATGCCTCGGGCATCGATGTCGTGGGTGAAACCTTCCAGACTGCCGAGCGAAATACCGTCCGCCTTGCGCTCGTACACCGTGCCGCGACTTTTGCTCTTCAGCGGATCCGATTCGAGATCATTTCGGAAGCCAACCATCAGCACTGGAGCGGCACTCCCGGAGAACTTGCCCAACGGCATCGTGCGTTGAGCGTAGCGCGAAGGCTCCTTCAGTCGCACGACCGCAAAGTCTTTCGCGGCATGACCTTCTGCACCTGCTTCCGAAGTCCATTGTGACTTGATGTAGGAAACCGGAATGCGTTCGCGAATCTGTCCAAGTGAATCGGTGCTGGTGTAGATGCAGCTGTCGGGAGAAACCGACTCGCCGTTCTCTTCGAACGTATGCGCGACTGTCACGCCGATATCGAAAGCACCGACGAGGAAAGCAGTGGACATGTGCTGGCGTCCATTCACTGAGCACACGATCGCGCCGATGCCGCTGAAAGAAAGGTATTCCTGACTGGAGAGTTCGGTGCGACGCGCCGGCCCATTCACTGAGAGCTGCATTGCAGGGCCGAAGTCGAGGAGCTGAGCTTCGGGCTTGTTGTCGGAGTGCGTATGCTGAACATCGCAACGCGAGCCCGACTGGCACAGGCCTGCATCCGCATGAGCGCGCAACGTACACGCGACGCCGAGGATGAACAGTGCGAAGGTA